>AP026798.1:1961392-2288291 GCA_033127725.1 Bombiscardovia nodaiensis
TCGGCGGCCGCATTCTCGACACCCTGGGCGCCAAGCCTCCCCTGCTGACCGGCCCTGGGCTCGCCATCGTCTCTGTCATCCTCTTCTTCATCTTCGGCAAGCACCTGAGCAACGCCGGTATCTGCGGCATTTACCTGCTCTATATGGCCGGCATGGGCATGAGCTCAGGCAATATCATGACCACCGGTTTGAGCCAGCTCAACCGCCAGATGCAATCGCACGGCAACGCCCTGTTCAACACGGTCCAGCAGTTCGCAGGAGCCGTGGGCACGTCCGTGTGTGCGGCGCTCGTGGCAGCGGGACAGGCGGGCGCTTCCAGCCAGGCTATCGGCACCGCAAACGGCTCTACGCTGGCCTTCGGTGTCTTGGTCGTCGTATTGGCAGTCCAATATCTGACCATTCTCAAGGTCCTTCTTAAGCCCTTCTCCGCCCCCAAACAGGCCCTTGAAGCCTGAGAAACCAGGCCCCCTCCCAAAGAGAAAGCGTACAGCTTGCCCCGGCCCCATCCGACGTCCCAAAGCCTCTCTTCTGTGAGCAAAATTACAAAAGAGGGGCTTTGTGCGTTTGTGTGAGTTTTTCTGCCTGCCATCAGCACTTGCGAGTGGCTGTATCTGGGCGCATGCAGCCTCCGAATTGCACATAGAAGCGCACATGGACGCTCGCAATATAACGGGCCTTTTTCTGGTAGATTGAAGGAAGTTGATGCAATGCCGTATCACGTGGGCAATGCTCAGCAAGCAGTTGTGTTGTGCCGCTGAGATTGAGCTCACGCAGCGAGTCAGTGTCGCTGGCTGCGTGGGGATATACAGGAAGGAACATAGATGGCAGAAGAAAACGACGACAAGACTATTGTCGTAGATGGCTCGCTTTTCGAGGAAAATGCTGAGACCAAGACCCGCGAGGCAAACAAAGTTGCCAAGCGCTTCGGTATCGGCGAGGAAGCCTTGCAGGGCGTAGAAGACTTCAAGAAGCAGTTGACCGAGCACAAGGCCTGGGATTTGCCATTTATGGGCTATGTGAACGAGGACGGCTACGGCTATGCGTATGTGCCAGACCAGGCCGTTGCGCCCGGTGGCTGGGATGCCCACAAGGCCTTTGAAGAGCTGCCACCGGATGTGCAGACCGCTTTTGCCATCCGCATGCTCTTTACCCACCGCGATGTGGACCGCTACGGTGCCAACATGTTCCTGCACTACGAGCGCGGCCTCAACATCCGCTTCGACATCCCCACCTCCCACTCTTACTGAGTTCTAGGGGTGAGTTTGCTCAATTTCGGGCCAGCTTGTTAACCTGAAAAGGTCTAGTTGCCGCTCTTACAGCGGAGCTAGGCCTTTTTTGGGCGCCGCCAGTGACGCTCCGAGCGCGAAGTGAGGCAAGCATGGCATACGACACAAGCAAGCATATTCTGATTCATTCCATCCCCAGTCCGGCATCCGCCGGTGAAGCTCAAGATGCCCAAGAGCAGGTAGCAGCAGTGGCTCAGCAGTTGGGCTTGAGCAGGGAAACACTGGAAGCAGCGAAGGCCTTTGCCTACAGACTCAGCGTCCACAAGGCTTGGAAGCTGCCATTTTTAGGCTATGCCAACGAAGATGGCTACGGCTACGCCCATGTGCCCACCCACGCAGTAGCGGCAGACGGGTGGGATGCCCACCAGGCCTTCCAGCGGCTGCCCCAAGATACGCAAACTGCTCTGGCAGTACACATGCTCTTTACTAACCGAGATGTGGACCGCGACGAAGCCTGCACCTACTTGCTCTACGAGCGGGGCGTGGAAGTGCGCTTTGC
Source organism: Bombiscardovia nodaiensis (assembly GCA_033127725.1). Taxonomy (NCBI): domain Bacteria; kingdom Bacillati; phylum Actinomycetota; class Actinomycetes; order Bifidobacteriales; family Bifidobacteriaceae; genus Bombiscardovia; species Bombiscardovia nodaiensis. The sequence continues at coordinate 1,963,178 of AP026798.1, forward strand.
CGAGCGTGCGGTCTGAAGCAGTTAGAGGCAGTCTCTAAGGCACTTTGCTGTGTTCAACTCGCCCATCAGGCACCCAGCAGGCGACTGATGGGCGAGGGCTCTAGGCCGTAGGAGTGAACCAGGGCGAGCGCCCGCTCAAAGTTGGCGTGCCAGTCCTGGGCCCTGTGGCAGTCGGAACCCAGGCAGAGTTTAATCGGTTGCTCAGGGCTTGTCTCTTGCGCTATCAGGCCCAGGAGCCGCCCATAAAAGTCCTCACGTCCGAAGCGGTACATGCTCTTCGTGTTGAGCTCGATAGCCATGCCCTGCCGGGCGCAGGAGCGGACAATAGCTCCTATAAGCTCCTGGAAACGCTCCCAAAGGCGCTCACTCCCCAAGCGCGGCCGGTAGCGGAAGGGATAGTCCAAGTGGGCGAGCACCTGCACCTGCTGCCCGAGAGTTTCAACGCCTTCCAAGGCCATGTCGAAGTACGCGGCGGCATAGTCCTCGTCGCTCAGGCCTGCATGGGCATCGCTTTCAATATAGTCGCGCTCCCGGTAAGCGTGGAAGCTCAGCAGGCGAAAGTCTAGCGGGGCACTGCCCAGAAGGTCTTCCAGCTGACTCAAGTGCTCCCGACTGTAGCCCACTTCTGCACCCACCACCGCCCTGACCGGCTCCTCCAGCCCCCTCTTGCAGCTGAGCCATAGCCTGGGCCACAGCCGCAAAATCGGGGAAGTCGTCCCGGTTTTCGTGCACGCTGTTGCCCAGCTCCACATGCTCAGTGGTGAGCAGGAGTTGGTTCTCTGAGTCTATATATGCACTCAGCGGAGTTTCGCTGTCGAAGGAGAAAAGCGAGTGAGCGTGGAAGTCGGGGAGCATGTGAGCCTTCTTTCTGCTCGGCCAAGGCCGTTAGTTAATGAGGCCGCCGAAAATGACGAGCAGGATGGCGGCGAGTTCAATAATGAAGAACATAGAGAGTGCCGACCAGGAACGAGTCAGGCCGTTCCAGGGCGAATCTTTCTTCACACCGATCAAAATGGCCACGAAGAGCACTGCAAAGACCGCCACGGCCAGCACAGCAGCCAGTATGCCCAAGTTCGCCGCATTCGCTAGCACAGCCGACTGCTGGTAGACCACATAAGTGGAATACCAGAAGTTGAATTTGAGCAGGCAGAGCCCGGCAATCAGCTGCTCGGCCGCCAACCCAATCACAAACAGCACCCGCCAAAACCAAGCCGAATACTCGATAATCGACATGCCCAGAGAAGCCACAGCCACCAGTGTGACCGTCCAAGAGATGAGCGCAATGCCGCGCGGATCCATACCAGAGACCAGACTCAGCACACGGGCCGTGTGGTTGATGGCTAACGTGCGCCCCAGCCAGTAGGGCACGATGATGGCGAGCAAGGCAGCTCCGATGAACACCACCCAGCGAATCGGCTTGGACTGCCGCCGCTCCAAATCCGCCAGCGAGTACTGAGAGTTGCCTATCGTAGCCTCGGGATGCGCTGAAACCTCCTGCCTACCCACCTGCTCACCTTTTCTCTTTGTTGTCGCTTCGTCTGCCTCTTGCCTTACCACGCCCTATTCTATGCGATGAAAGCCCCGAAAGCCACGAGCGTGCCACCTGCCGGACTCCGGTGGACGCTAGCCGGTAGAATCGAGACCGATGAGCAAGCAATTCTATTCCCTTTTGAAAGGGCAGCCGCAAGCCGCTGCAACGCACGCCCAGGGCGAGGTCCAGCGCGTACGCGAGCAGGCATGCCAGCAGGGAGCGAGTCGCGGGCACGGGCACGGGCAGGGCCGTCAGACCGGGCATATTCTGGCCTGGCTGCTGACCATCTTAGCCTGCGCTTGGGTGGCCTTGTGCACCGCTCTGGGGCCCATCTACCGGGCGAACGATACTATTGCCCACTTTGGTCTGCTCAACTGGCTCATTTTCATCGTAACCTTCGCTGGCACCCTGGGCCTAGTCTATCTCGCGAGCTCCTGGAACAATCAGCGGGCAACAGGCAGCAATGGAGACCAGGCATCCGGTTTACTGGCACGCGGGACTAGCGCGATTCGCACATACTGCCAGCAGGCATACAGCCGCTTGGAAGAGCGAGCCGCTGCACACCCTGGTCTGCGCCGGACCAGCCGCTGGGCATGGCGCGTCACTCAAAGCTGGCAAGGCATCATGCTCCTCCTGCTGGTCGGCTGGTTCTGGGTTTGGGCCACGCTCCTGGCGTCATTCGGGGCCGATCTTGTCTCACAGAGCCGTGAGGTGGCCTCCTGGCTGGCCACACTCTCTGGCGCACACCTGCCCTACCGGCAGGGCCCTACCGTCATGGACGTGTACCCCACAGCTCACTACCTGTGGCCCGCCCAGCCCACGTATTTGACCGACCAGCACAACCTCCCCCTCACCCTCCTGTACGGGGGCGCTATGGCCCTCTCCCGGCAGCTGACTGGGGTCAGCGACCTCGGCATCATCGCCCTGGCCGCCCTCCAGCTGGTCTTTGCGGCCTTCTGCTGCGCGGTCACCGCCAACCGCTTCTTCCAGCCCGCTCGTGCCAGCCACCTGCCCCAGGATGACGGCCAGCCAGCCCTAGCCGCTGCCGGATCCTTAGCCCGGGCACTGACCCTGGCCTTCCTCCTGGTCTGCCCGCTGGTGGTCCTGAGCACGATTTCGCTCACCAAGTCTCCCCTCTTCGCCTTCTCCTGCCTCTGGTGGCTGGGAATTGGCTACCAGCTGCATCTGACTCGGAAGGGCGGGGGCCGGTTGCCAGTCAGCTCCGCCTGGGGTTTAGCTCTCTCCACGCTCGTGATGCTGTGCTCTGCCAAGTATGCTGTTTACCTGGTCGCCATCCAAGTTCTTGTGGCTGTGATTAGCGACCGCAAGCGTTGGAAAACTTACCTGGTCTGCCTCCTGCTGCCGCTCATAATTTTCCAGGGAGGCATGACTGGCCTCTTCGCCTCTGGCGCGGTCATTAAGGGCGACCCCATCGAGAGCAAGGGCATCCAGCTCCAGCAGATTGCCCGCGTGGCCCAGCGCAATCCGGCAGGCATCCCTGAGTCAGCCCGCGAGGATTTAGTGCCCATCATGGATTTGGACGCAGCGGGCATGGCCTACTTCCCCAACGACGCGGATAAGGTCAAGTCGTCGGGCAACAAACGCAAGATTGTGGTCTACCGCTGGCAGACGGTCTCCGCTGCCGATATGAAGGCCTTCAACCGGGCCTGGGCACAGATAGGCAGGCAGAATCCTACTATCTATGTGGACGCTTTCCTGGCCGAGTGCTACGGCTACTTTGACCCCGCCGACGCGGCCTACGTACCCATGTCCTACTACGCCAACAACGGGTATGTGCAGGAAGACACGCACTGGATCCGCTACTGGTGCCACGGCTGGCGCGATTTCGTGGCCGGTTTTGCCCACGGTTGGGCGCAAATTCCCATCCTAGGTTGGCCAGCCCGTGGCAACTTCTGGGTCATCGCCACGCTTTTGCTCATGGCCTGCGAGGCCCTGCGCGGCCGCTGGAGGGACCTACTCTACCAGCTGCCCCTCCTCCTGCTCATGGGCGTGATGGTGGCCTCCCCCGCCAACAATTTCGAGCGACATATGCTCCCCCTAGTCTTCGCCTTCCCCTTCCTCCTCATCGCCTTCCACCTACGCACCCGCCAGGAGCGAGCCCAAGGCTGAGGGCTTGTAACAGGTGAAGCTATCCTCTCCTGCCCTCAACTCATGGCCGCCAGATCGCGGCTTACTCCTTGTGTTTGTTTGGATTGCCAAGGGCCAGTTGGCTCTTACTTATATGAGTCCCGCAAGAAACTGGTCTGTCCAAAAAACCAAAGCCCGCCACCGACCGGTATGGTCAGCAGCGGGCTTGGAAATACGGCTAAAACTTCGGACTTACTCGTTAGAGCGTAGCCAGATCCAGGGGGATGCCCGGGCTCATCGTGGAAGCGATGGTGGCCTTGGTGATGTACCGACCCTTGACCGTGGTGGGCTTCAGGCGCTTAATTTCCTCGCTCACCGCGTGGAAGTTCTCAGCCAGAGCCTGCTCGTCGAAGGAAGCCTTGCCCAGCAGGAAGGAGAGATTGCCGTTCTTGTCGACACGGAACTCAATCCTGCCGCCCTTAATTTCCTTGACAGCCTTGGCCACATCCATGGTCACGGTGCCAGTCTTGGGGTTAGGCATTAAGCCACGGGGACCGAGTACACGGCCCAAGCGACCGACCTTGCCCATCATGTCGGGCGTAGCTACTACGGCATCGAAGTCCAAATAGCCGTCGGCCACCTTGGATACGAGATCGTCGTCGCCCACTTCGTCGGCTCCGGCCTCAACAGCTGCCGTGGCCTGGGGGCCGCGAGCAAACACGAGGACCTTGACGGTCTTACCTGTGCCGTTGGGCAGGTTGACCGTGCCGCGAATGAGCTGGTCAGCCTTGCGGGGGTCCACGCTCAGGCGGTAAACGGCCTCAACGCTCTCATCAAAACCATACTTAGGCATGGTCTTGACCAGGGCAATGGCCTCTTCCGGGGTGTACAGGTTGGAGCGGTCAATCTTCTCCAGCGCTTGACGATATTTCTTTGAACGCTTTGTCATCTGCTTCTCCTATCAGCAGTCGCGGTGCGGGCTAGCGTCGCCCTGCCGCCGAACTTTCAGTCGGTGACGGTGATGCCCATGGAGCGGGCAGTACCTTCGACGATTTTCATGCCAGCTTCAACGTCGCGAGCCGACAGGTCGGGCATCTTGGTCTCAGCAATTTCGCGAACCTGAGCCTTGGTAACGGAACCGACCTTGGTGGTCAGCGGGTTGCCAGCGCCCTTCTTCACACCGGCTGCCTTGCGCAGGAGGTCTGCCGCAGGCGGAGTCTTGGTGATAAAGGTGAAAGAACGATCTTCAAAGACGGTGATTTCAACAGGAATAACCTGGCCCATCTTGTCTTTGGTGGCGTCGTTGTACGCCTTGCAGAAGTCCATGATGTTCACACCGTGGGAGCCCAGAGCAGGACCCAGTGGCGGTGCAGGATTGGCCTTGCCGGCCTCAATCTGCAGCTTAATGAGCGCAGTGACTTTCTTCTTTTTCTTTTGAGGCATTGCTGCTTCTTCTTTCTACGAAGCGGTTATCTCGACAGACGCGCAGCCCATCTCCCGCAACTGTTACTTTCTAGCGCTCGGAGCCTTCCAGCTCTGAACACAAGCCTTACTAGTATGGCACGCTCACTCGACGGCGGCCAAAGAAACCTCAGACGATTTTCTCCACCTGGTCGAAGCCCAGTTCGACCGGCGTGTCGCGGCCGAAGATGGAGACCAAAACGGTGAGCTTCTGTGTAGTCGGTTCCACCTCGGAGACAGCGGCGGCCATCGTAGCGAATGGGCCTTCGGTGACCGTGACCTGGTCGCCCACCTGGTAAGAGACCTCCACAGAGCGACGCTTGGCTGCAGCAGGCTTGTCGCCAGCGGCCTTCAAAGCCTCTGAAGCAATCATCGGAGCCATCATCTCGACAACTTCTTTGCGGGAGAGGGGAGCCGGTTCCTTGCTTGGGCCCACAAAGCCCGTCACACCTTCGGTATCTTTGACAATACGGCGGGCGTTCTCGTCTGGCCACATGCGAATCAGCACATAGCCTGGCACCCGCACGCGAGTCACAATCTTCTTGCCCTTGTCAGTGTGCTTCTCCACCTCTTCCATAGGCACTTCGACCTGGAAAATCTGGTCTTCCAGACCGAAAGAGTTCACACGCGACTCGATGTTGGTTTTCACACGCTTCTCGTAGCCGGAATAGGTGTGCAGCACATACCACTTGCCTTCGAGCGTGCGCAGCTGCTTGGAGAATTCATCGACAGCCTGCTGGCCAGGATCGTCCGCCGCCGCGTCCTCGCCCTGCTCGCTATCCGCTTCGCCAGCCTCGCCTGATTCGCTGGTCTCGGTCTCTGCTTCGCCCGCAGATGCTTCGGACACAGGCGCTAGCTCGTCTTCGGATGAGGTCTGCACATCGGTTAGCGCATCTTGAGGCTGCTCGTCCAGCGTCGCCGCAACAGGCTGCTCTTGGTCAGCAGGAGGCGTTGCGGGAGCGGAAGAAGAGTCAAACTCCTCCTCCTGGTTCGTTGCATCCGCCATCTGATCATCACTCATAGAATGAGCCACCCTCTCAAGAATCTAGGAATTACTGGGAATCAGCCGAAGACCAGCATAACCAGCTTGCCCAGGCCGAAGTCGAGAGCCGTCACAAAAATCATCAGGAACAGCACGAAAATAAAGACGGCAACCGACCAGCCGAGCAGCTCCTTGCCAGTTGGCGCTACGACCTTGCGAATTTCATCAAAGACTTGCTTGATGAACATGCCGATACGCTTGAAGATATTCGGCCGCTTGCTCTTACCAGCCGCGTCTTTCTGAGCCATATTCATCCTTCGTTAGTTCCTACAATCCAACCATTGGCAGGGAAGGCGGGACTCGAACCCACAACCTACGGTTTTGGAGACCGTTGCGCTACCAATTGCGCCACTTCCCTAAGGGATACTTACTCATCGTACTCAAACCGGTGGATACCGCAGAGTTCTCCAGAGCAAACCCAAGTTTCTACTCTAGCCCAAGCCCTCGATTCCGTCCACCGCCCCGCGGTGTCGCGCCCCCAAGCAGACAGACCCATAGCGCTGATAGCGCCGAAGAAACTACAAAAGGACCAGTGTATCGCGGTGAACAAGGGGGTGGGCATATTGATGGCCGTAGGCTGCCGAAAGTTCGCTGGTGCTGCGGCCCAGCAGGTGGCCAGCTTCTTCTGAGTCGTAGGCGGAGATACCCTTTGCTATCCGCGTACCCTGAGGGTCGCAAATCCAGACTGGGTCGCCAGCGGAGAAGTCGCCGCTCACCGAACTCACCCCCGCAGGTAGGAGGCTGGCGCGACCGCCACAAACAGCCCGGGCCGCACCAGCATCTGCCTGGTAGGACCCTCGCGGGGCAGAGGCGAACTTAATCCACAGGCGACGGGCGCTCCCCCGGTGCTTGACGGGCGCGAAGGCTGTACCCACTGGATCTCCAAAAAGGGCGGGCCCGGCCAGGTCTGCGCGGGTCAAAACCACCGGCATCCCCGAAACTGCACCGATGCGGGCGGCCTCCAGCTTGGTGGTCATGCCGCCCGTGCCCAGGCCAGACGTGGAGCCCTCAGCCTCAATCGACTCCATAGCCTTGACCACATTCGGCACAAAAGCAATGCGCCGAGCGCCAGGCTTGGAAGGTGGGGCCGTGTAGAGCGCATCCACGTCGGTCAAGAGCAGGAGAGCGTCGGCGCGCACAATATTTGCCACGAGCGCTGAAAGATGGTCGTTGTCGCCAAAACGAATCTCGTTGGAGGCCAGGGCGTCGTTCTCGTTCACAATCGGCACCACGCCAAGGTCCAGCAGGCGGCTCAAGGTGCGGCGGGCGTTGCGGTATTGTGCCGGCTGGATGGTGTCTTGGGCAGTAATCAGAATCTGGCCGACCCGCAGACCGTAGCGCGCGAACGCGGCCTCGTAGTGGGCCATCAGTATGCCCTGACCCACAGAAGCGGTCGCCTGCTTGGTTGCCAGGTCTTGGGGGCGCTCAGCCATGCCCAGGGATCCAAAACCCGCAGCTATAGCGCCAGAAGAGACCAAAACCAGACGGGCACCCTGCAAGCGAGCCTGGGCCAGGGCACCAACCAGAGCCTGGAGCCGGGCGGGTTGCAGGTGGCCGGAAGCAGCAGTGAGCGAGGAGGAGCCTACCTTGACCACCAACGTATGCGCTTGAGCGACCGCCCGGCGCACCTCCTGCTCCGTGAATTTCACAGCTCACTCCTCCTGCTCACTGCCAGCAGTGCTCAACCCAGCAAGCACTAGCTGTCCAGATTACTGCCGCCCCTACTTGCCGCTCCTGCTGCATTTGCCGCCGCCGGGCCGCCCCAGGCAGGCGCTAGCGGCCGCGAGGGCACACTTTTAGCTACTTCTGCTCTTTTTGCTGTTCTGGGTGCAGCGCCTTGCCCACCAGCCCTTGCGTGTCTTGCGGGTCGTCGGCCACAGCCGGGTCGGCCCAGTGGCCCACCTTGCGCTCGGTCTCCATAGCCTGGCGCACCGCCTGCTTGGCGTCCATCATCTGATGGTATTGGGCACGGCGCTCAGAGTTCGTGCGCCGGTGAGAGCGGGTCTCCACCTCGTCCAAGCGCAAATCCTTGCCACGCCCAGCCATCGGCACACCGTCCAGCATCTCCGCGCCAGCCGCGATCGTAGGATCCCAGTCGAAGGCCACCTGGTTCTTGCCCTTGCCGATGCGCACATCGTCGCCAGAGCGCGCGCCTGCCTTCCGCAGGGCATCTTCCACACCCAGCTTGGCTAGGCGGTCAGCCAGGTAGCCCACGGCCTCGTCGTTGTCGAAGTTGGTCTGCTTGACCCAGCGCTCGGGCTTCGTGCCGGTGACCACGAACCAGTAGTCACCTAACTTGCTCTCCTTGCGCTCCACCTGGAAGGCACCGGAGAAGTCGTCCCGGCGGCGGGGGCGAGATTCGAGCGGGCGAATCACCACGCGTTCCTCCTGCTCGGCCTCGGCTTGAGCGGCAATCTGGGCGCGCAGGCGGCTCACTAGGTCGGCCAGGTAGAAGCTCAGCTCCTTTAAGCCCTCGTGCGAGGCTGTGGAGACAATAAAGACCTGGTGACCCATCTGCTCGAACTGGGGCCTGACGAACTCCGCCAGCTCCTTGGCTTCGGGCAGGTCGGCCTTGTTGAGCACGATGACGCGCGGGCGCTCGGCAATGGGAATAGCACCCAGGGGCAGCTCTAGCTGCTCCGCGTACAGGGCCAGCTCCTGCTCGATAGCCTGGTAGTCGCCCACCGGGTCGCGGTCGGACTCCATAGTGGCGCAGTCAATCACATGGGCTACCACCTCGGTGCGCTCAATGTGCCGCAGGAACTCGAGGCCCAGGCCCTTGCCCTGGGAGGCGCCGGGAATCAAGCCCGGCACGTCCGCCATGGTGAAACGGTAGTTGCCTGCCTGTACCACGCCCAGGTTCGGCACCAGCGTAGTGAAGGGGTAGTCGGCAATTTTGGGCTTGGCCGAGCTCATGGCCGCGATTAAGGAAGACTTGCCGGAGGAGGGGAAGCCCACGAGCGCCACATCGGCTATGGACTTGAGCTCCAACATGATGTCCTGCTCTTCGCCGGGCTCGCCCAGGAGGGCAAAGCCGGGAGCGCGGCGGGTCTTGTTGGCCAGAGAACGGTTGCCCAAGCCCCCAGCGCCGCCCTGGGCCACCACGAAGCGGTCTCCAGGGTGGCTCAGGTCGGCCAGGCGTTCGCCCCGGCGTTTGGACTCGCCCTCTCGTCCCACAGCAGTGAAAATGACTGTGCCCACCGGCACCGGCAGGACCAGGTCCTCGCCCTTGCTGCCATCTTTGTCGCCGCCCAGACCCATCGTGCCTGAGCCGGCTGAGCGGTGGGGCAGGAAGCGGAAGTCGAGCAGGCTGGTGGCATTGGGGTCGGCCACCAAAATAACTGATCCGCCGTCTCCTCCGTCGCCACCGTCCGGCCCAGCCAGGGGCTTGTACTTTTCCCGGCGTATAGACGAAGCGCCGTTGCCACCGTCACCGCCCTTCACATGGACAGTAACGCGATCGACGAATGCACTCATGGGGTTCACTTTCTTGCCGGTCAGCGGGAGCTGAGCCGGGCGTACAGTACGAAAAAAGCCGCGTCCGAGTGGGGCGCGGCTACTACAAGCTGATGTTCGCTAAGCGAATGCTACTCAGAGACGACGTCTACGACCTTGCGGTCCCGGCGCACGCCAAACTTGACATTGCCGTCAGCAAGAGCATACAGGGTAAAGTCCTTGCCCAGGCCCACGTTCTGCCCGGGGTGGAACTTGGTGCCGCGCTGACGAACCAGAATGTTGCCAGCTACGACAGACTCGCCGCCGAACTTCTTAACACCGAGGTATTGCGCGTTAGAATCGCGACCGTTGCGCGAGCTAGACGCGCCCTTCTTGTGTGCCATGTTGTGTCCTTTCCCGACTTAAAAGCTTTGAGGCCCGCTTCAGGCGATGGCCGTAATCTTGACCGCGCTGAGCTGCTGGCGATGACCCTTGCGACGGGCCACACCGGTCTTGTTCTTGAACTTCTGAATGTTGATCTTCGGGCCCTTGAGCTCGTCATCCACAACCTCGCCCTTGGCTGAGATCTTCGCCAAATCCTTGGAACCCAAGGTCACCTTGGAGCCGTCGACGACAAGCGCGACCGGAAACTCAACCGACTCGCCCTTCTTGGCCGCCAGACGGTTGACCTTAATCACGTCACCGACCTCGACCTTTTCCTGATGGCCACCGGCCTTAACAATCGCGTACATAGCCCTACCTTGCCTGTTTTTCAAAAGCTGCCACACATCTGCTTACCCATCCTGCCACTTTGGAGCGGACGAAAGCAGACACCAGCTCATCAGTATATAAGCAAACGCGCCACCTCGTCAAATGGCAGCGCGCCGACGAAACACGCTATATCTTATGCCTCCTGGACGACATCTTGGCTGGAGTCCTCTTCGGGGGAATTTGGCGACGGCATATCTGCCTGTGCCGACTCGTTGGAAGCCAAGAGCTCCTGCCCCTCGTCGCCCAGCTCGCCGTCCGTCTCCTCGTCCCGGTCGTCACGCTCATCCCGGTCCTCGGCAGCTTTCTCCGCTGCGGCCGCAATCTGCGCCAACTTCGCCTTCACATCCGGCGAGGAACCCTGGGGGGCGGGCGTTTCCTGGGCCGCCTTGGTGGTGTGCGCGTGCTTAATAGTCTTGACGAAGGGGTCGCCGCCCTTGGCCGCGTAGGGGTCGTCGTACTTAGTAGAGACCGTGGGCTTGTCGTGCAGGATGAAACCACGCCCATGGCAGGTGGGGCACTCCTCGGAGAAGGCCTCCACCAGGCCCTGACCCACGCGCTTGCGGGTCATCTGTACCAGGCCCAGGGACGTGACCTCAGCCACCTGGTGCTTGGTACGGTCGCGGGCCAAGCACTCCACCAGCCGGCGCAGCACCAAATCGCGGTTTGCGGGCATGACCATGTCCACAAAGTCAATCATCACCATGCCGCCGATGTCGCGCAGACGCAGCTGGCGAGCAATCTCCTCGGCCGCCTCCAGGTTGCAGCGGGTCACCGTCTCTTCAAGGGACTTGCCCTTGCCAATGTAGCGGCCCGTATTCACGTCAATCGTGGTCATGGCCTCGGTGCGGTCAATCACCAGCGAACCGCCGGAAGGCAGGTAGACTTGGCGCTCCATACCCTTGCGCAGCTGGCTGTCAATCTGCCACTTGTCGAACACGTCCTTGCCCTGGTGTTCCTCGGGCTCCCAGCGGACCAGCTTGTCCTGCAAGTCCGGCGCCATGGTCTGCAAGTAGTGCTCAATATGGTCGTACACCCGGTCGCCCTCAACTATCAGCTGGTTGAAGTCGTCGTTGAAAATGTCGCGCACCACGCGAATCGCCACGTCCGGCTCGCCCTGCAGGAGCTTGGGGCGCTTGCCATGCCAGAACTCCTCGCGCTTGGACTCCACGTCCTCCCACTGGCGCTGCAAGTTCTCCAGGTCCTTGGTAATGGCCTCTTCGCTGGCGCCCTCAGCCGCCGTGCGAATAATGATACCCATATCCTTCGGGGCAATTTTGGCCACAATGGACTTCAGGCGCGAGCGTTCCTTGTCGGAGAGCTTGCGGGAGACGCCTGTCATACCGCCGGAGGGCACGAGCACCAGGAAGCGGCCTGCGAGCGTGACCTGAGAAGTCAGGCGGGCGCCCTTGTGGCCAATCGGGTCCTTGGTGACCTGCACCAGCACCGGGTCGCCAGACTTGAAAGCAAGCTCGATGCGCCGGGGCTGGCCGTCCAAGCGGGTGGAGTCCCAGTTCACCTCGCCAGCGTAGAGCACGCCGTTGCGGGCCTGGCCAATGTCGACGAAGGCAGCCTCCATGCTGGGCAGCACGTTCTGCACGCGGCCCAAGTAAATGTTGCCCACCGAGGAGACTTCGTCAATGTCGGAGACGTAGTGCTCCACTAGCGTGCCGTCTTCAATCACGGAAATCTGCGTGTGCTGCTCTTTTTCGCGCACCACCATCAGCCGGTTGACGTTCTCGCGCCGGGCCAGGAAGTCCTGCTCAATGAGCTGGGTCTGCTTGCTGCGCTCGCGGCGGTTGTCGCGCCGGCGCTGCTTCTTGGCCTCCAGGCGGGTGGAGCCCTCAATGTCGGTAATTTCGTCTACATACTGCTGGCGGCGGGAACGACGGGCTGGCTCCTCGTCGGCATCCTTAGCTCCCCGGCGACGGCGACGGCGACGGGTCAGTCCGCCCTCCTCATCGTCCTCGTCAGGCTCGCTCCGACGCCTGCGACGGCTGCTGCTGCCCTCATCCTCGTCTTCCTCACCCCGGCGGGAACGACGACGGCGGCGGATAGTAGGCTCGGCTTCTTCCTCGTCGGCAGAGCCTTCGCCAGCTTCCTCGCGCAAGTCTTGCTCAATGAGCTCAACTTCGTTGGCAGCCTGACGCTCCTCGGCGTTCAGACGACGGGAGCGACGGCGGCGGGGCTGACCCTCCTCCTCGCTCTCGGAGTCGAACTCGTCCTCAGATTCGCGCTCATGCTCACGCTCACGCTCACTGCCGCGGCTGGCATGACGGCCACTGCTGCTCGTGCGCCCCTTGCGGGTGCGAGTGCGACGTGAGCTCTGAGGCTCGTCTTCCTGGTCGGATTCGCCCCGTGCATCGGCTTCAAATTCTGGCTCAGCTGCCGCGACTGGGTGAGCTGGGATGATGGGCTCCTGGAAGAGCAGAGAGGTCATTGGCCGCGCTGGCGCCTGGGCTCGAGAGGCCCTGGAGGAACGACCGGAAGTGCGGCTGGACCCGGTTGAGCTAGCAGTTTCAGCAGTATCTGCCTGCGAGCGCGAATCTGACTCTCCGCCCTCGCGGGTCTCGCTGTCCTGGCTCTCGCCGGACCGGGAGCGGTCACGGCTGCGCGAACGGCTACTGCGCCCACTTGAACGCTCGTCGCCCTCCTCGCCTTGTTCAGTCTGGGCCCGGCGGCGTCTGCGCGAGCTCCTCGAAGTCTCTGCCTGCTCGTCTACTTCGTCGTCTACCGACTCAGCCCGGGAGCGTGACTGACGGCGGGAGGACCCACTGGGCTGGTCTTCCTCGCGGTCCTGACGGCCTCGGCTCGACTGGCCCGACCGGCTGGGACGGGCGGAACGACTGGAACTGTTTGAACGGCTAGAGCGGTTGGAACGATTGGAAGATGAGTCTGACTCGCTGCCTTCTGCCTCGGAACCGCTGTCGGCGCGTTCACGGCCCTCATCGTATTCGTCAGCGCGGGAGCGTTCGTGGGATTGCTCGGAAGTCCGGCGGCGGCTCGTGCTCGTCCGACGGCGGGAGCGGGTGCGGCTTTCGTCTCTTTCAGCTCTTTCAGATTCAGACTGGCTGTGCTCGCTCGAATCTGAGCTGCCCTCGCCCCTCGCCTGCCGGCCCCGGCCCCGTTCCTGGCTCTCGTGGCTTGCGGCCGAGGCGGTCTGAGCGCTCTGGCTGGACTGGCGGCTCCGGCGGCGGGGGCTCTCGTCCTCGTCTTTGCCGGCCTCTACCTGCACGGGCACATGAGCGTCAGCCGCTCCGGTGCCACGCACTACCCGGCGTCCACCCCTGCGGCGGCGAGGCGCACTCTCCTGCTCAGCCTGTTGACTGGGCTCCTGGCGGTCCACGCGCTCTGCACGCTCTGAATTGTTGTCACTATTGTGTGAGGTCTCGCCCGTAGACAAGTCCTCGTGCGTTCTGTTTGGCACAATGCTCCTTGCAAGGCCCTGCATTGCCCTACGCTCGTGGCGCAGGCTACTTCTCACACCGCGCTCTCACCGCGGCCGCGCACTCGTGCGCATCGCCTGGACGCCTTACTCAAAAGTCTTCCCTAGCGTAAAGCGGACACCGTCGCCTGCTGCAAAGCAGTGAGCAGGGGGATCAACGCCTACGCTTCACGGCGACCATGCAGAGTCGCCACCCTTCTAGTATCGCACACTTTTTATCCCCTGCAGTAACATCTGTGAGCGTTGCACAATTCTTCTCCCGCAATCACCCCTGCATTCAGTATGTACGCCAGCAAAAAACAACAAGTTAGGTTGGTATATACAATCAAGCAAATTACACAGAACAGGTTCAAGATTTGCTTGTACAGCAGGAAAAAGCTGGAATTGTGGTGCTGTTCAGCTGATAATGCTAGACTGTCTGCTATTCATGTGACTTTGCTTGCCTTGCGGTTGGGGAACTCGGGCACTGCGGTCCAACTAGCACGTTTCGCTTTATTTTGGTACAGCAGCTATTTACGGCTGCTACCGCCGCTTTGGAGGGGTTATGCGTAAGGTACGCACTGTGAGTACACTCTTCGTACTCATGTCCTTGACTGTCTTGGGGGGGGGGTCCGCTAGTTTAGCGCGCCCCATACTCGCCCATGCTGATTCCGCAGATTTAGGTTTTTCTCTCAATCCAGATCATGGCCCAGTTGCTGGCGGCAACGAAGTCGCCATCAAGCCGCCTTTCCAAACCAGTATCAAATTTAAGAAAATAAGCTCCGGCAGTACTCATATTCTTGCCATCGGAGATGACGATAATACTTGGGCTTGGGGTTCGAACGATTCCACTTTATTGGGTTCAGATACACCAATCGTGGGAGCCGTACTCCCAGTAAAGGTTAAAACGCCAGCAGGGGTAAGATTCACCGAAGTGAGCGCGGGCTGGTATCACAATCTCGCCATCGGCAGCGATAACCGCATCTACTCATGGGGGTCCAACAATGTCGGTCAGTTGGGAGATGGGGGCACCGTTAGCAGATCAATCCCCGCGCTAGTGAACCTATCTGCTCCAGCTGGTGCTCGTTTCGTTAGTGTAATAGCTAGCGGTTACGGCAACGCTTCTTATGCACTTGATAGTTATGGCAACGTCTATGCTTGGGGACGGAACATTTGGGGGCAGTTAGGAGTTGGCGATACAGCCAATCACCTATTACCTACACCTTTGAATACCTCAGTCAAGTTCTCTGATCTCAGCTGCAGTGGAGAACATTGCTTAGCTATTTCTAATAGCGGAACCCTTTACTCGTGGGGTACAAATAATTACGGACAATTAGGCGACGGCACCACTGTCAATAGCAGCTCCCCCAAAGCCATCTACACTTCGACCCCATTCATAAAAATCAGTGCTGGAGGTCAGGCAGATTGGGGTCTGGCTGGTAACTTTATCGAGGGATTTTCTCTCGCTCTCGATCAACTCGGGAATCTGTATACTTGGGGATTCAACAATGTGGGTCAGCTGGGCAACGGCACCACTACAAATCGTTCCACTCCCCAGCAAGTCTCCACACCTGTACCATTCACACGCATCAGCGCCGGATCATACTTCGCTCTCGCATTGGGCAACAACGGCAAAGCATACGCTTGGGGTTCAAATAGCAGCTATAACGTCCAATATTCAAGCGCCGGTATTCTAGGAGACGGCACCACTACAGACAGGTATAGGCCTACTCTGGTAGCATCTCCGGCCGGTGTAGAGTTTGCAGATGTAAGCGCAGGATGGATCCACTCCAAAGGCCTTACCACGGAAGGCAAAGTCTACTCATGGGGCCCCAACCAATACGGACAGCTCGGCGACGGCACAAAAATATGGCGCACCACCCCTGTACCAGTAGCAAAGCCAAATATTGTCGTCACTGCTGTACGCTTTGACGCACTCGCTACCGGCACTCCCCGGCACGATACTGCTGAAGACTTGTGGTATGTAATTGCACCCGGGCATCCTGCCGGTACCGTGAACGTCTATATAGATTGGACACTGAACGGCTCGCCTCAAACTAGAGCTACGCTCAAATATACATATAGGACTTCTTACACAGTTCATTTTGATATGGCAGGCGCTCCCGGCACCGCCCCAGCTGATCAGCACCCCTTATCAAGCAATGACGAAACTATTTCTTGGCCTAATCCGACGCCTACGTGGTCTCATCATTGGTTCGATGGCTGGTTTACAGCTGACGGAAAACCTTGGGATTTCGACGATACTGTCAGTTCATCTATGACTCTAACGGCAAAATGGGAGGAGTGGAAGTTCACTCTTGACCCCGACCGTGGACCAACTACAGGAGGTAATACCGTAGCTATTACTCCGCCTCTTGCCCCGCAGGGCATCAGTTTCAGTCGGATTAGTAGCGGCAGTAAGCATACCCTTGCCATCGGCTCCGACGGCAACACTTACGCATGGGGGTCGAACGAATACGGCCAACTCGGCGACGATAGTTCGAGTAACCAAAATCTGCCAGTACGAGTGCTTGCTCCAGCAAATGTGCATTTCTTACAGGTGAGTGCAGGCAGCGAATTCTCAGCTGCACTCGGCTCCGACGGCAGCATCTACACTTGGGGCAGAAACTCCGCAGGGCAACTGGGCAATGGCACTCTAACTAACCAACCCACACCAAGCCGTATTGCACAAGGTGCCTTACCGGTTGGCAAACGATACAAGCAAGTCAGCGCCGGAGATAGCCATGTTTTAGCCCTTGCCAATACCAACAGGATATACGCATGGGGCCAAAACACAGAGGGACAACTCGGCGACGGAACGCAGATTAACCGAAGGCTGCCGGTTCAAGTTCAATTAGGGCCACAAATCGACGGCGTGACCTTTACTAGTATTAGTGCTGGCGCGAACCACTCCTTGGCCATCGGGAAGGATAACAACACTTACGCCTGGGGCCGTAATGTCGAAGGGCAGCTCGGCATCGGCACTAATTCAAGTCTAGAAAAGTCACCGGTTAAGATCCAGTCGGGTGCACTCCCCGCCGGAGCGCACTTTACGCAAATCAGTGCGGGCGGCCGCTATTCTTTGGCCGTAGATAACAACAATAACCTGTACGCTTGGGGCGACAACCAATCGAGCCAGCTGGGCGACGGAACGACCGTGGGCAAGAATGCGCCGACTCAGGTGAATCCTGGAGTTATACCATCTGGTGTCAGTTTTACCCACATAAGCGCGGGCGACAAGCATTCCTTAGTTATTGACTCCAACGGAGACGCTTACACATGGGGCAGCAATGACAACGGCCAGCTCGGAGATAACACGAGCGGCAGCAACCGCTCCACGCCAGTGAAGGTACAGCAAGGAACGCTTCCAACAGGAGTTCGTTTGAACCAAATCAGCGCAGGAGGCACACAGTCTACAGCCATCGGTAGCGACGGCCACGCATACACATGGGGCGGGAACGGATACGGCCAGCTCGGCTCAGGCAGCAATGGTGCCGGTAATCCGCCCGATACGACAGCGGACCAGCACGAACCAGTCCAAGTTGGATTACAAAAACTCGTAGTTACCGGCGTTAAGTTTGACCAGACAGAGGCCACGCCCGCGCCAGTTTGGAATGCCGCAAAAGGCGTATGGATAGTAAAGGCCCCCGCCCACGAAGCACAGCTCGTAACTGCCAATATTCACTGGATACTGGGAAGTCAAGCCCAAGATGACTACCCTTTGCCCTACACCTACGAATTCTTACTGCCCATTGCAGGAGCAATACCGCTGCAACGCCTCACCGGTGGCAGCATGCTCTGCCTTACTCTACTTGCAGCGCTTGTATACGCAGGCTATCAGCTTGCCCGGCAGCGCAAAAGTAAGTCGTCTTTAGATTCGAAAGTACCGCAAGAGCCGGAACGAGTATAATAGATGTTTTACGATATTTTAATTCATCAAAGAATCAATCTGCTCCTGTGCCCATTGCCAGCGAGAAGCCATAATCTCTTGGGAAGCAGCATCTAAGCGATGCACATGAGCTAAGGGCGTAACTTGGGCGAGCGCAGCGCGTATTTGCGCAAGGTATCGGGCTGCTTGGCCTGCGGTCACTTGGAAGAGAGATAGGGTCTCGGCTTGCATGAACGAAGCTAGGCTAGGGCTGAGATCTCCAAAGAGGGAAAGCTGATGTACCTCTGCCTTGCTGCCTTCGTAAGGTTCTGGGTTGAGGTCGAAGGTCGGAGCTAGCTGCCAACTCTTGCCCATGCGCAAGAAACCATGGTTGCGCAAGTGGTCATCTAAGTTGCCGATGACCGAGCCGAACGCTGCTCGAAGCCAGAGCTGGCGAGTGTCAGCCCCAATGCTGGCAACGAAATCTGCGAAGTCTAGCCAGTCGCCGCCTTGCCCGTCCGAAGCATCGAGTGCAGTCATTGCAGAAATGTAGGGAATGCGCTGAAGCTGGTTGTTTTGCTCACTTGACGGGCGGTCAAAACGCTGCGTAAGCAAGATAGTCCGCTTGCGGCCCACCTCGTCCGCAATGCTCAGTACACGATACTGGGGAACGCTGATGCCCGCTTTTTGTGCCAGCTCAAGGGTCACAGCCTCCCAACCAATAACATCCCAGCGGTCGCCTAACGGTTTAGGGAACTTAGCTAGCCAGAGTTTGCCGCCGTCGCGCACACTTGCTTTGGGGCGAGCGCCTCCCAAAGAGCCGGTGGCGCGATAGAGGCGCCGCAAAGCTATTTCGCTCACCTCTACCCCTTCTTCAACTGCGTCGGCAGTGTTGAGCAGGCCTGGTAAATCGGTGAGCACGGGTACACCATCGCTGCCAGATAGGGGTTCACCGTCCAAGAAGAATCGGCAAGCACCCTGACGGGTGAGATCATCAACACCAAGCAGGTATTCAATTTCACTCAGGCGAGAACGGCCCAGCGAACGCTGTAAGAGCTTTCGCCCCCAGCGGTCCGGCGCAGCATCGGAGAAGGGTCCCAGCCCTTGCAGAGGGTATGCGCCAAGTGTGAGGGGAAGAGAAGGTGCCAGCTCGTATGCTAGCGGCTCGTTGATGTAGGAGGCGACATACTGGAAGGAGAGGCCAGTTCTGTTGATATAGAGGTTGCCAGCAAGGACTTAGCGGCCATTGCCTAGGGTGGTACGCACCTCTACTTGGTCGGGCAGGCTCATACTTGCCTCCTCACGCGCTGGGGGAGCTGCTGGTTGGCTCGGAGGCGGCCTAGGTCGGTTTGGAGGGGGTCTGCGGCGGCGACCATAGCATCGGCCATGTGCAAGATGCGAGCTACGGAGAGTAGGGAGTCGGTGCGTACTGCCTTGCCGTGTTCTAAGTTGTGGACAGTTGTGGGGCTCACGCGCGCCCGCTTAGCCACGTCGTCGACGGTCAGGCCCAAGAGTTTGCGCTGCGTAGTGAGTTGCTCCCCCAAGACGCGCAAATCCCGCTTCACCGCAGTAGGCACATATTTCATCTCTTCCCACCTCCTCCCGCTGGTTGGCTCACGACCAATAACCTCTAAAATACTACCAATAATAGTAGTTAATCACCAGTATAATAGAGGTTAATTCCCAGCAGACATTACAGCACTGTGAGCAAGCACCCTCACTTCGCCCACTTCGCAGCCCAGTAAGGCAGCGGCATCCCTCACCATTGGCTCTACTTGGGCGAGGGTGTTGGGTTTCTCTTCGGCGAGCGCGGCTAGCTCAAATGCTTCCGCCCCTGCTTCTCCTTGAGCTCGTACGCGCGTATATCAGCTTCCATCCACCGCTTGCGGGCCTCAATATTTGCGCGATTGAGCCCTCGTTCCTCAATGAACTGTTCAACACTGTAAGACATCAGACCTCCCTACTTTCTGCCATCAATTCAACAATCATACCTATATCTTCTATGCTTTTTGCAGCGCGCTCACCCGTTGGGAGCTTATACCGGTCACTTGGGCCACGTCGCGCACAGTAAGCCCTTCGCCGCGCAACAGAGCAACTACTTGCCGAGAAACTTGTGAAGCCCGCTCCTGAGTGCGCTGGGCTTCGGTGCGGGCCTGAAGCATCTCCTGCACAGCCTGCATGGTTTCTCTATCCATCACCGGTTGCACATTAACTTTCCCTACTTGCTTGCCCAGCATCGACGCAGCATCGCGCACCATAGCCTCAACTTGATCGAGCCGCCGGGTTTGGGTAAATAGTCCAGGAATTTCAGCTACTTCGATGGCCCACCAGCCATCGTGACGCTCGCAATGTGCTGTGACGTCCATCATTTGCAGGTCCTTTCAATGCAGCGAATAATGCCCTGAGCTGTGAACTCGTTAATTTCTCGGTGTCTTGGCACCGTCGTTTGCGCCTTACCAACGGTTACTTTGCTATGGTTCGCCCCTTCTTCCCATTACGCAGTAAAACCGTTCGCATAAGCAATTTGAGCAATTCTTTTCTCAAGCTGCTTGCGCCTCATCGGTCAAGCCTATACATATTTACCGATAAAGTCAATACATATAGACAAAAGTTATCTACATGCATTGCTAACTCTAACGAAGATCTTCGTAAGTTATATCGAAAGCGCTGGCACAAGGGCAAAATGAAGCATAATACCCTCAACAATCGCCTTCTCGTTAATTCCACATTGCTTAGAATTTTGGCTCCTTGTACACCCATACCAATTCCCTCCTGTCAACGACTTGTATCACCCCTCACCTCCGAAAGTAGCAGCGTGAGGGCCGTGGGCGAAAGCTGTGCGAGGAATGTGGTCGAATGTGAAAAAAGTGCGGAAAGTCAGGGTTTCTGAAACACTGAGTCACACAGGAACTGTTCGGCCCGCGGGCGTGGCATGATAAGGGTGTAGGGAATGCGCGAGGAAGAGGAAGCGAGGGAAGAGAGACATGCCTGGGCTGGTGAGCGCGATGGAGGGCTTCTTCATCATTGGCGTGGTGATTGCCGTGGGGTACGTGGCGGCACGCATGCGCATCGGCGGCCCCACCGCGCAGATGGTGCTCAACAAGTACTCCTTCTTCGTCTCCTCCCCCTGCCTCATGTTCGCCATCCTCGCCAAAGAGCACCTGGGCGTCATCTTCCACCCGAGCATCGTGGTCGCCTTCCTCTCCGCAGCGGCCGTCGGCGCCCTCTTTGTGCTGGCGAACGCGCTCTTTTTCCACATGAGCGCTGCAGACACCACCATCGGCGCCCTCAACTCCCTCTACTTAAACTCCAACAATATCGGCCTGCCGGTCGCCACCTATATTTTGGGCAACCCCAGCCTGGTGGCCCCTATTTTGCTCATGCAGCAGGCGCTCTTTACGCCAGTCGGACTCACGGTCTTGGACGCCACCACCTCGGGCAAGGTCAGCCTCAAGCGCATCGCCCAGCAACCCTTCAAGCAGCCATTGCTGATTGGCTCCCTGCTGGGCATTGTGGTCTCAGCCCTCTCCGAGCGGGCGGGCCACTTCATCATTCCGGCCTTCGTCTTTAAGCCCATCGACATGATCGGTGCCACAGCGGTGCCCCTGATTTTAATGGCTTTTGGCATGTCTCTGCACGGGAGCAAACCTATGCAGGAGAAGGGCAACCGGGCTGCCACGCTCACGGTCGTCGCCCTCAAAAACCTGGTCATGCCCCTAGTTGCCTTCCTCCTGGCCTACTTCCTGATGGGCTTTCGCGGCCCGGAGCTCTACGGCTGCGTGGTGCTGGCGGCCCTCCCCACCGGGCAGAACGTGTACAACTACGCGGCCCGCTACGAAGTGGGCATGACCTTCGCCCGCGACGGCATCCTGCTCTCCACCGTGTCCTCGCCCATCATCATCGCCCTCATCGCACTCATACTCTCCTAAAGCTCTCCAGCGCCACTCGACGCTCTCCTGGTATTTTCCTAACGCCTACTCAAGCATCGCTGACCACCGCTGGCACGGGCAAGTACTAAGATAGGCCATATATGCAAACGTTTGCAGTTCAAAGACGACCACAGGGAACACAGCATGAAATCAACAACCAGTAAGTCCAACAGGCGCAGCAAGCTCTACACTCTCATCGCCGCCCTGGCCGTTATTGCCATCGTTGTCGCAGCGGGCGTGGTCTACGGAGTCTACCGATGGTCGTCCACAAGCAGCGGCAGCAACGCCTCCACCGCAGTCACATCCACCCACACGCCCACACCGTCGCAGGAATCCGCCCCCGTCAGTCCGTCCGCCAGCAAGGACGTCATCCTCATAGCCTTCCAAACCAACTGGCGCTCGGTAGCCGCAGAATGCACCAAAACCTACGGCCCCGAAGGCGTGGGCTACGTGGAAGTCTCCCCGCCGCAAGAGTCCATCCAGGGCAGCCAGTGGTGGACCTCCTACCAGCCCGCCTCCTACCGCCTAGACTCCAAACTGGGCAGCGAGAGCGACTTCACGAACATGGTCTCCACCTGCAAGGCCGCAGGCGTAGGCATCATCGCCGACGCGGTCATCAACCACATGGCAGGCGCGTACTCGGGCGGCGGCGAGCGCCAGGGCGTGAGCGGCAGCCCCTACACGGCCGACGGCTCCTTCCCCGCCGTGCCCTATAGCAAGGAAAATTTCCACACCTGCACATCGAACATCATGAACTACGGCAACGCCAGCGATGTGCAGAACTGCCGTCTGGACGCCCTGCAAGACTTGGACACCTCCCAGCCCTACGTGCAAGACAAAATCTCCGACTACTTAAAGCACCTACTCGACCTCGGCGTCTACGGCTTCCGAGTCGACGCCGTCAAACACATAGCCAACGCCGACGTAGCCGCCATCAAAACCCGCCTAGCCCAAAAAACAGGCCGCCCAGCCCAAGACATTTTCTTCGAACAAGAAGTCATCGGCAGCCCCTCGGAAGCCAAGGAAATCCAACCATCCGTCTACCTGGGCAACGGCAAAGTCTCCGAATTCCGCTACTCCAGCAGCCTGGCGAAAATGTTCGCGGACGACATAGCCGACGAAGACACCGGTCTCAAATCCATCGGCGGCAAATACTGGCTCCCGACCAGCAAGGCGGCCGTCTGGGTGACCAACTGGGACACCGAGCGCGACAGGGCCCTCACCTACAAGAGCGGGCCGTCCTACCTGCTCGCCAACGCCTTCATGCTGGCCTACGACTACGGTCAGCCCCATGTATATTCCGGCTACTACTTCGCTACCAAGGACGACGGCGCGCCTGGGGCCACCGCAACTTCCGTACCCGACGCCTCCTGCCCCACTGACGGCTCCATGCAGCCCGGCACTTGGCAGTGCGCCCAGCGCTGGACCGCCATCCGCGGCATGATCGGCTTTCGCAAGGCCGTCTCCGGCCAGAAGGTACGTGACTGGAAGCGCTACGGCCAGAACGTGCTCGGCTTCTCGCGCGGCTCCGCAGGCTACCTGGCCTTGAACAACTCCAGCAAACCCAGCCAACAGACCTTCCGCAGCTCCCTACCCGCCGGCGAATACTGCAACGTCTACGCCAGCGGCGACTGCTCCCAGACCATCAAAGTCTCCCGCGACGGCAGCTTCCAGGCCACCCTCCCCGCCCACAGCGCCATAGCCCTCCACACCTCCGCCAGCAAGTCCACCTGGAAGGGCACCCAGTCCAGCGACCCCTCTGACCCGCGCTTGGGCTAATTCGAGATAGGGCCGGGGCTCATATGGTTGAATTGAGCAACTATATAGATGGTTAACATATTCGCTCCGCACCGGTATTGCCCGCAACAATCAGGCCCAGCAGCCCCTCCATCCCAGCGCAACTTCCTTGCATTAGTCATCGAACTGCAGTCGCCCTACGTGCGTTGTCCAAAGAACAGCGCCCCTAGTCGTCGGCGCGGTAGTTGAGGAGGTTGAGGCTGGCGGCCACGCGGTTGGAGGCGAAAGCGCCTACCGATACGAGCGCGAAGCACAGGGCTATGCCGGCGGCGAAGGTGATGATGGTTTGGGGTTGGGTCAGCGCGTTGGAGACGAAGGGCAGCATCAGAGCTACCGAGCAGGCGGCCGAGACCACCACAACCACCGCCAGAGGCGAGAGCACTTCGCTAAATCGGGCCCTATTTAAGGTCCTCAAGTCCATGCCCTCCAAGGCCAATGTCCGGTATTCGCCCTCCTGATCGTAGACGTTGCCAGCCTGCATAATGCCGCAGGAAACAGCGGCTAGCACGGCAGCAAAAGCCAGCGTTAAGAGGCCACCAGTGCCAATGTCGTGCTCATAGGAGATGGCGGCCACTTGCTCGGGAGTCACGGGAGCCTCGTCCGGGGAAGCGCCGAAAGAGGACACGGAGGTGATTCCAGCTATGAAAACAGCCAGGGCAATGCCCGATACGTTGCGCCAGGCGCGCTTAGGGTTGTCGAGCACCCGGCGCATGGCGATCAAACTGGCAACCGAGCGCGGATGCCGAACCCTCCAGCGGGCATAAGTGGAAATCACCCAGGGTCCCAGCAAGTTCAAGAGCGCGTAGCAGACCACAATGATGCCAACAACGAAAACTGTGGCGATGACCTGACCCACATGCTCTAGCGCGGACGACCGGAAGGACAGCAGGGCAAAGGCAAAGACCGCCACGACCAGCAGGAAGCGCCAGATACCGGGCTGTTTGGCCGATACGCGCGAGGAGACACCCAAGGGAGTAATCGCCACCTTGCGCAGGGTCGACAGCGAGGCGAGCAGGGCCAGGAGGCCCACTCCCAGGGTGGTGAGCGCCAGGGTTGGTAGGCCCACCCAGAGCTCCTGGAAGCTAAAATGGCGGCCCTGGAAATTGAGCAGCATGATGGCTGGCATCAGCAGGAGGTAGCCTACGATGCCGGCGAGCGCACCGGCCAAGGCTTGGGCTACGGTGTCAAAGGCGGTCAGACGGACCACTTGCGAGGTCGTGGCTCCAGCCAAGCGCAGGGCCGATAGACGCTCATCCCGGCGGGCGGCACACAGGCGGGCAGCTGAGCCAGCGAGCGTGGCGAAAGGCACCAGGAGCAGGAGGCAGGCGAAGAAAGCCAGGGCCACGTAGGCGCTGTTGAACATCGTTTCTGTGCTGGCCTCCGAGCCCGCCGGTCTGCAGGCGTCGAACGTGCATGCGAGCGTGTGCTCGGGCGAGGCCCGCCAGACGAAGCCGTGCACACCGCCGAGGACGGTGAGGAAGATGGCCGTGGCCGCACCGAAAGCGATGACCGCCAGGGCAGTAGAGTGCGAGGACGAGGACGAGCCGCGCCTGCTCAGCATCCGCCAGAGTTTGAACATACTCATTGGGCACCTCCCTGGGCTTGGGCCTGAGCCTGGGCCTGGGCTGGCTGGATGGGCGATGACTGGCTGACCGGCGAGACCTGCGCCTGAGAACCCTGCCCCGGCTGGCCAAATCCGCCAGCTGGCATCCCTGAGCCTGGATGGACGAACACACCGTCGCGCATGGTGAGCGTGTGGGAGCAGAAGGCCGCCACGGCTGGGTCGTGCGTCACCACCACGACCGCGGCTCCGGTAGCCCGCGCAGCTCCCGTCAGTATGCCCATCACCTCGTGGCCGGTCTGCTGGTCGAGCGCGCCGGTAGGTTCGTCCGCAAACACCACGCTGGGGCCGATGCTCAGGGCGCGGGCAATGGCCACCCGCTGGCTCTGCCCGCCAGACATCTCGCCGGGCCGAGACTGGGCCAGCTGTGCGAGCCCGAAGCGGTCCAGCCAAGCCAGGGCCCCCTGTACCGCCTGCCGGTAGTCCATGCCCGCGAGCATGAGCGGCAGGGCCACGTTCTCCACGGCTGGCAGCTCGGGCAGGAGCTGGCCCGACTGGAAGACGAAGCCAAAGTCGCTGCGGCGCAACTTCGTCCGGTCGCCGTCGCTCATGGCGCTCAGATCCCGCCCCTGGTAGATCACCTGCCCAGCGGTGGGGCGGATGATACCGGCCAGCGCGTGCAAGAGGGTGGACTTGCCCGAGCCGGAGGGACCCATCACAGCCACCGACTCGCCCTGGCTCAGCTGGAAGGAAATGTGATTCAATGCCAACGTATGCACGCCGCCCGCTACCGGACCAGCGCCAGTGGTCTGCACGGGCTGGGCTGCCCCTTGCGCCCCGTAGTCAACCACCAGATTCCGGCAGCTCAAAATGGGTCGCCCGCTCTGCCCGGCAGGAACTTGATAAGAGATAGACTCGCCCGTATTGGCGGCGCTTGCGTCTGTTCTAGTGTTCATACTTGCCAAATTAGGCGAAAACAAGCGCCCCAACTATCCGGCTCAGGTATGATTCAGGACTTTGCCATGCCCGCTGGCTCATCCTCACGGATGAGAAAAGAAGCTGACCCTGCTCAGGCACCAACGGCTTGCAACCGCTCCAAAAATGCGGGCCAGTCACGCCCAAACGCGCCCAGGAGCTTGCGGTCCGCCACCTGATCCAACGGCACCCAAGCCAGCTCAATGCTCTCGTCGTCGTTCATCTGCGGCTGCACCCTGTGCCCGGGCTTCTCCAGCGCAAAGACCGTGGTATAGGCCCAAGGCCCGTGGTCCTCCACATACGTGCCCACCACGTCCACGTCTTGCGGGCGAATACCGGCCTCTTCGTACGACTCGCGCAGGGCTCCCTCCAGAGGGCTCTCCCCGTCCGCCAACGCGCCACCAGGCACCCCCCAGGTGCCGCCCTCGGCCGACCAGGTGGCCCGGTGCTGCAAGAGCACTTCGCTCACCCGCCCACTGCCTGGGTCCCTACGAGCCAGGAGCACGCCTGCCGCGCCGTTGAGCCCCCAGTGCAGGTGCCCGCACAGGCAGTCCACCCAGCCGTCGCCCGGCTGCTGCACGTTCTCCTTGGGAGCCAGCGAGTGCTGGGGATTGACCACGCTCTTGCGCGCCCGCTCAGCCTCGCGATTCCACAGGTCCGGCCAGGCAAAGCCCAACTCCTCCACCAGCTTGCGCACGAGCGGCAGGCTCAGGCCCTCAACCCCGCTCGGGTCCCCGTCTATGCGCTCGATGAAAGCCGAACCAAGCCCTTCCAGCGTAAAGGATCCGGCCACTTCCAGGGGCTCGCCCGTGGCCACGTAGGCTTCCATGTCGGCCTCGCAGTAGTCGCCAAAGCTCACGCGCGCCTGGCTGACTGCCTCTGCCTGCCGACCGGACGCCAAGTCAATCACGCAGTGGCCCGTCCACAGGGTGCCCGACTCGCCGCGCATACTCATCAGACGCTCCAGGGCCAGCTGCGGATCGTGCGGTTTGCCCTGGGCCTGGCCGCGGAATTCAAAGAGGGAGTCGCAGCCAATAATTAGCGGCCCGCGCGCGGCAGTGTTCATCCCCGCGCTCGACGCCACCACTTCGCTCAAATCCCGCACCAAATGGACGCTCCCGTAGCCTTCTTCGAGTGGGCGCGAGCAGTACTCCTGACCGCTGGCAGCCTCCTCAGCAGCCACCACCTGCTTGAGTGTTGCGTGCACAGCACCCGCCTTGGCCCGGGCCAAAATCGCCACGCGGTCGTGGACTGGCAGCTGCTCAAGGCTCATCTCCGCCGCGAGCGCCGCGTCAGCTAAAGTCTGCGGTTCGTCCACGCCAGACGTGCGAATTTGCGGCTGAATGCCGGCCTGGGCCAGCAAGCGGCGCCGGGAGGGCGACTGGGAGGCGAGAATCACGGGAATAGTCATACAAGGCTCCTTCAGTCACCGTACATAGAGGTCAACAAGACGTGAACCTATCCTAACAGCAACCATATGCGGCAGCAGGTTCCAGAGGCAAGACGGCGCTTCTCCCGCCTGTTCCCGCTCCTTGCAGCCAGCCGGAGCTAGTCGCCGAGTTCTTCAAACTTGAAGGTCCACTTCTTGTCGCTCGTGCCCCGCGCCATTTCCTGATTCGTGTGGCAGTTGTAAAGCACCGTCTGATATACCCAGTCGCCTTTGCCACCCTCAAGGTAATAATTTGTGCCGTATAAATAAGGTATCTGGCCCATTGCCCCCATCGTCGAATTAGTTGAAAGATTCTTATTCACGTAGAAGGAAAAGGTGCGAGTTTTCGCGTCATATTCATAGCGATAATCCGGGTTGTCCTTCAAAAAAGACCGCCGGTCCCTATCAATTTTCTGCTTGTTGTCGTTAATGTGAATCTCAAGCTGGTCCTGCGTCATCGTCGTGACGATATCGCCGTTCTCATTGACTTTTGCGGACATAAAATACCGGGGCTGATCCGCAAAACGCTTGGCTGCGGCCTGTGCAGAATCGTTGTCTTTACTCACCGCAAACGAGGCAGGGAAAACCACTTGTGTCAGGTGCTGCTGAGGGTCATCCCTCCAACGGGCATAGCCAGCGTAGACCACATACCCGCAGACGACGCAGAGGAGGGCCAGGACAGCCCAAGTACGTTTCGACCACTTCACGTGGCACGCTCCAATCCCTCCCCCTGTAGCTCTTACCCTACATCTTTTCCGGCGCACTCACCCCGAGTAAGCCGAGACCATTTTCAATAACCTGGCAGACCGCGTCGTTGAGCTTCAGGCGGGCAGCAGCTAGGGCTGGCTCTGGGTTCTTGGCCTTCTCCAGCTCGGCAGTGCGCTCACCTCCCTCGCGGCTCTCCGGGTCAGTCAGTGGCATAGGCACCACGCGCTCGAGGTTGTACCAGCGGTGGTAGGCACCGGCCAAGTCTTCCAAGTAGTGGGCGATGCGGTGGGGGCCGCGCTGGTCGGCGGCGGTCTGCACTACGGATGGGTAGAGCGAGAGCTGGGCCAAAATCGCCTCGGCGGGCTCGGAATCGAGCAGGCTCAAGTCTGCGAGCGCTGCATCGATACCGGCTGCTGCTGCATTGCGATCCACATTCTTCGAGCGTGCGTGGGCGTACTGCACGTAGTAGACCGGATTTTCGTTGGTATGCGAGGCCAGCAGGTTCAGGTCAATATCGACGGACTGGTTGTAGTCGGTGCGGGCCAGGGAGTAGCGAGCCGCATCCACGCCCACGGCCTCCACCAAATCATCGATGGTGACGACGTTGCCGGCGCGCTTGGACATGCGTACTGCCTTGCCGTCTTTCATTACGTTGACCATTTGGCCAATCAGAATCTGCATGTTGACGCCCGGCTCGTCACCGAAGGCTGCGCACATGGCCATCATGCGGCCGATATAGCCGTGGTGGTCGGCGCCCAGCATGTAAATCGCCACGTCTGCCGGGCTGATTTTGCGGTGGCGCTTGTTGTAGTAGTAGGCAATGTCGGCTGCGAAGTAAGCATAGTTGCCGTCGGACTTGATGACTACGCGGTCCTTGTCGTCGCCATGCTTGGTGGAGGCGAACCAGGTAGCGCCCTCCTTCTCGAAGAGGTCGCCCTGCTCACGCAGCACGTCGAAAGCCTGATCCACTTCACCGTCCTCGTAGAGGCTGTTCTCATGGAACCACACGTCAAAGTTGACGCGGAAGTTCTTCATCGATTCGCGAATCTCGGCGAACATCATAGGCACGGCCCGCTTGCGGAATTCCTCGCGCTGGGCCGAATCGCCTTCACCCAAGTCGTTGCCGTCTTTGTCTGCACCGGCAACCACGCGCGGCAGGCTGAGAATATCGACGCCCTCGCCCTGAGCTTGCTCAATCACCCGCTGAGCTATTTCATCGATGTAAGCGCCCTTGTATCCGTCGGATGGCGCTTCCTCGCCGTGGGCCGCAGCCACCAGCGACTTAGCAAAGCGGTTAATCTGCTCGCCGTGGTCGTTGAAGTAGTATTCGCTCACCACTTTGGCACCGTTGGCCTTGAGCACGCGGGCCAGCGAGTCGCCGACCGCAGCCCAACGGGTGCCGCCAATGTGAATGGGCCCGGTTGGGTTGGCGGAGACAAACTCCAGGTTGAGGGTCTTGCCCTGCAGATGGTCGTTAGACCCGTAGCCTTGCCCGTCCTGCAGCACCTTATCGACAACAGCCGCCGAAGCCGCCGCGTCCAGCGTGATATTAATAAAGCCTGGACCCGCCACTTCTACCGAAGCGATGCCGCGCACCTGCCCCATCTCGTCCGCAATCGACTGGGCCAACTGACGCGGCGGCATACCAGCCTTCTTAGCCAGCTGCATGGCAATATTCGTGGACCAATCGCCGTGTGCTCGATCCTTGGGCCGCATAACGGCGAGCTTGTCGGCCGCCGGTATATCCTCGGCAGTCAAACTGCCCAGTGCGGTCTGCTCAGCCAAATCTTGGGCTACGGAAAAAATTTCTTGTGCAAGTGCTTCAGGACTCATGCCCCCAGTCTACCCAACCCACTAGCCTCGCCGGGCGCGCATCACACTTTGCGGTGTGAGAAATTGTTAAACGGCTTCAACATTACGAAGTATCTCAAATCAAAAAAGAGCAGAAGAAAACTCTCTGTCCTACAACTTTTGTCAGTATTTCAACAACCCTGCAATAGTTTTTCGCCCTCACCCTGGTTAATGGCGGCTTGCGCATCAGCCGTCTGAGCGACCATACTCATAATGGCGACGGGACCTTTCGTCAGTTTGGTAGGAGTGCACACGCCTTCGCTGTGTTGGGTGAGATAATACACAAATGCTCCTACGGAGGCATCACCGTTCTCCCACTCGTCAGAGTCGGACATGTCTACCTGCCCTGCGGGCACAGCATCGACCCGGCGCGTTGAAAGCACTTCCAAATGGTTCTTATAATTGACGAAAACGTTAGCATTACCACCAATAGCATCCACTCGCTCCAAGAGGTAATACAGTGGCTCCTCCCCCAGCGCAACCACAACTGGATAGCCGCCACCCGCGTCGGTCACGCTCAACGCGTCATCTAGGTCGCCAAGAGCAAGATACTCACCTATTAAAGCATCAAATTTTTGGAGTTTCTTGTAGTACTTGTACTGACTCTTCGACCGCTCCGGTAATTGTTTCTTCATTCCAATCACCTCCAAACTTATTTTGGATAATATCCACTGTACTCTGTATCAACTTGCTTGAGTCTACGAGAGCTAACCGCAAATCATGCTTCGTATCTAAAATTCTAATTTACTTTGTACTCTTCGGCTGTCCACTAGGCGGATGATGGCCAGTCGGATGTATGTGGCACACCGCATGAGCGCAATCAATTTCAGCTGCATTCCAGTGCTTTCCTATCTTAACCGATGTGTAGTCCTCAATTCCCGCATAGCCTACCCACGGATCTTCGACTGTCTCAGTTTCGATTGTATCTGGTATAGCCACGCATTGAAAGAAATTACACAGCTCAGATCCCTTTTCCAAGTCGCATAAACTACAATAGCAATATTTGAGCGACCATCTGGACTAGGAATTCTACGATAGACCACCGCAGGTTCGCCACATTTCTCCATCGGGAGTTTACCGTGCACCTTAGGCTCAGCTTCAGGCAACCCATGAGGATTATCGTGCCCCCTCCGCCGCGCATTTTTAATCCCCATTACTCCACCCTTGCATATACTGGAACTGAGTACACTAACGATTTCCCCTGCTGCCAAAAATACCAGTACTCTTCCCCAAAACCAGCAAGTCCATATTCCACTTTTGTATCTGACATTCATACTCAAAATACACGAGCGATATCTTTTCAAGCGCTACACGATATTCTGAAGCCCAACGATCGCAGAATAAATGTAATTATGTAACTTGAGCGAGGAAGACTATTTTTCGATAAAATGGATTAATATGTTCTATAAGGCATCTAGTTCAAAGGCGAGGTCAGATAATGAATAGTAAGAAGTATGAGCAAGAAGCACAAGCATTCGAAGATTACATACTCCACGAATCATTTAAAAAGAATGGCGAACACTACAAGACCCAAACGGCCACATCTTATCGACAAATACTTTTCAACAAAAGTACACATCACGCTTTTTGCCTTGCGGACAAAGTTGAGTTCTATCGTAAAGAAAATGATGACCAGCACAAAGGAGCGCGCGCCACCAACAAATATTTAAATGCAGAAGAACACAAAGATTCGGAAATATCAAACATTTCCAATCTTAAATTTCTCGACATTAAAGACACAGCAACAATTCAGACAATCATTGATTTCCTTACACAGATAAAAAAACATGGTTGGTTCTACGAGCGCAAGCAAGAGGACCGCAAAAAAGATGCCGCTACAGATGCTAGCCACCTAAAAAGTGCCTTGGAAAAATATAAAGCATATTTAGAAGAGAAAACAGCTCAATAGCGCATGAAGATATAAATGCTTCGAAACCTAGTAGTTTAAATAAGAGCAACATCCAAACTCTGGTGGGCTCGAAGGGATTCGAACCCTCGACCTTCTGCTCCGGAGGCAGACGCTCTATCCGCTGAGCTACGAGCCCGTGCTAGCTGCCGGCGCATTTCGCACCGGCAGGCAATGACCTATTCTAACCCATCCTGCAGCCATTTGCACCATTGCGCGCCGTCTTAGGTAGAATGGGTTCATGGACGAGGATAGAGACGACTTTGAATTCGAGCGCAGGTTCTTCTGCCGGGAGCTGCCCCAGGAGCTCAACGACGGCGATCCACCTACGCTGATTGTGCAGTCCTACTTTGTACACGAGGACAACTACGCCCTGCGAGTGCGCCTGCAGGCCGAGGGCATCAGCCGACCTATGGACGAGCACACCGATGCCCTGAACGTGCTCTTGGAGGAGCGCGAGCACTTTACCGCGGCTTCCATGACAGCCAAGGGCCCCTCCATCGGCGGAACCCGCTACGAGGCTGAGCGCCCGCTGGACGTCAACATCGCGGCCGAACTGGTGGTGCGCGGCGGCTCTCTGATTGTCAAGAACCGCTACGGCATCTGGCTGGGCGAAGACTGGTGGAATGTGGACATCTTCGGCGGACTGAACGCCCCGCTGGTAGTGGCCGAAGTCGAGCGCTCTGGGCCGGTGACCGACCTGGTCATTCCGCCCTTCTGCATCACGGAAATTACTGACGACCCCCGCTTTTCCAACGACGGCCTAGCCCAGCACCCCTACTCCACTTGGGCCGAAGCTTTCGAGGAGGAATTGCACAGCCAGGGCTCCCACTTCTTACAAAACTTTGGCGCTAACCGCAGCCTGGAGTAGGCAGACCGCAGCTACAGGCCAACCCATAACTGTACAAGGATCAGGCAACGCTTTCCAATACAAAAGACTGCTGCCGGGCAGATTCACATCCATCCCGGCAGCAGTCCCCAACACTTCAAACAGCTCACTTCACTCAGTAGAGCGCCGTAGCCAACCGCCGCCGTGCCTGCGCCAGCCGAGCATCCGTCGGCTCCAGCATGGCAAAGTACTCCAGCAAGCGGTCGTGCGCCGGGGCCATCTGGTCTTTGTGGGCCGAAATAAAGTCAATCAACCGCCCCAAGGCGTCGTCCACCTTGCCGCCAATCATGTCCACATCCGCCGCAGCCAACTGGGCCTGAACGTCGCCAGGCTTGTCGGCCGCATCCTGCCGGACTTGCCGCAGGTCTGCCTGGGCTGAGCGCGCCATGAGCAGGGCCTTGGCGTGCTCGCGCGTGGCCAGAGCGTCTTGCGGGTCCGCCTCCATCAGCTTCTCGTACGCCTGTGCAGCGCCAGCATAATCGCCCTCCTGAGCCAAACGGTGAGCCTCCTGATGCTCCGGCGGCAGCGCCTGGTCTCCCGTACCGGCCCCAGCCACCGGGCCATCCTGACCGGCCTGTGAGCTCTCCTGGTAGGGTGCCGATCCAGTGATCCCCTGCTGCTGGGCCAACTGAATCACCTGCGGAATCAGCTGGTCAGTAATCTGCTGCAGCTCCTCTGCGGAAGGCAGCCCCTCAAGAATGGGCATGGGCCGTCCGGCGAGTAGGGCGTACAGGGCCGGTGCCCCTTGCGCCTGTAGGGCTTGCGCGATTTGCGGATTGGCCTGGATGTCCACCCGAGCCAGCTGAATCTTGCCCTCCTGGCCGTTGACTGCCTGGGCCAGCGCCCGCGCCAGGGGGAAGAGCCGGTCGTCGGTAGGAATCCACAAAAGCAACAGAATGGGGAAGGTAGTGGAAGTTTGCACCATAGCCGGGAAGGAAGCTTCCGTGGTGTCTATCACGTAGCCGCCTGCCGCCGGCGCTCCACCGGCCTGCCCAGGCTCAGCGTCCACCTTGTGCTTGAGCGCACCCAAATCAACCGCTCCCGCCAGCGAAAGCCCCGGTTGCGGCTCAGCTTGCTCTGCCATACGACCATCTCCCTTGTTCCACGTTCACACTTATTATCCAACCTAGCCGGGTCAAGTGGTGGCCAGCGTGGGCTTTCCCAGAAGCTGAGCGAAACGCACGCTCACGCAGCTGCCCGTGCCCGCTTCTGCGCTTCCAGCTGCATTCAAATCTGCGCTCACACTTACGCCCACGCCAGCGCCGACTCTTACACCGCTTCCACCTTGACCGGCTGCCGCTCGGCCCCCACAGCCTTAATCGGCTGAGAAGAAGCGCTCGGCGGCACATACAGGGCCACCACGTTGATGTAGGTCACTTTCATCGTGCTGGTCGCCTTGCCGGTCCCAAAGAGGGCTTTCTCAGCGTCCGAGGCTGGCAGAGACTCGCGCCCCTCGCCCGCCTTACGGGTCCAGACCGAGTTAATCTGCGCCACCACCAGGTCGCCCCCGTCCGAGGAACGCATCACCCGCATCTGCTCCAGCTCAGGGGTGAAAGTCTGCTCCTGCTCGCCCTTGTTCGCGTCGATGCCCTGCTGAACGGTGCCGGTCAGCTTGTCAATCGAATCGCGCAAGTAATCCGAGGAAAAGTCCTTGGCGTATTTGCTGTCTTTGCCGTGCTGGAGAAGGTCAGCGTAGTGCTCAACGGCCTGCTCGGGCGTGGCTTTGAGACCCTTGTCGTTGGACTGACCCATCTGCGCCCCAATTGTGGGCACCGGGAACTTGGGCAACTGAGCGCCCTGGAAGAGCCGGGCCACCCCCAGAGCTTGTAATTTTCACGGGCTGACTCCTGGTTCATCACCAGCAGGCGCTTGGACTGCTGGTCCTCAGTTGTCGTCGTGATGGCGAATACTGAGCGCGGCCAGCCACTCTCGCCGGGAATCACTGTCTGCGCTATGTCCTTCGGGATGGCGGTCTTGGAGTCGAGCTTGCCCGTGGACTTGGCAATGTTGAGCTCACTGGTGCGGATGAGTAACTGGGGACCCGTCACCCGCTCGACCAGGCCAGAGGGATCTTTGTCCTCATTGGCTGTGTCCAGCGCCTCGACGATGCTCTCCCGGATCTTTTTCTCCTGCTGGGTAGTCAGGTCGGGAGACGGGGTCGCCGATGCCGTGGCATTACTTGCCTTGGTGGACGGCTGAGGTACCTGCCCGTCGCAGGCCGCCAGACTGCTCAAGAGCGCAATCGTCACAGTGAGTGTCAGAGCCTTGCCCACTTGCCCTGTAGTACGCCTCCGGTTCATCGCAGCCCTCCCTTCGACTTTCTAGCCTCGAACACTTGTGTGGTCTCATCGCTAATATCGTCGTCGCTACTCATCCGAGTCTCGTCGTCAATGTCTTCGCTCCGGCCCGAGTCGCCTGCTGGCAGCGCACCCACCGTGCGGTCGTCAATGTCCTCATGGCTTGTTTCGTCGGACAAGTCAGCATCTGCTGCTTGCTGCCCGTCTGCGCTCTTGCCCGCAGACGCAGCAGGGGTCGCAGCAGGTTCCGCAGAGTCGGCAGGCTTGGGCGAGTCGCCGGCAACTTCGTGTGCCAGTCGCTTCAGATAAGCCTGGAGAGGATTGCTAGAGGCTCCAGCCCCTTCACCATCTTCTTCACCGTCTGCTTCCTCACTCGCCGCTTGAGCGTCGCCCCCGTGAGCCGCTTGCTGGTCGGCCACCATATTCTTACTGTGCACGTCCACAATCTTTGGACCTGCGCCCGCTGCCGACTCCTGGCTCGCCCCGTGCCGCAAGTGCCTCTCCGAACCGGACTTGTGCCGCCCGAAGGAGGGCAGTACACTACCAAAAGCCTGAGCTATGGTCACTTCCGGCTGCTCCGGGAGCTCCTGACCCTGCTCCTGGCTCTTGCGCCGTTTGGATGGATCCATAGCGAAAATGGAAGCGGACAGCACAGCCAGCACAGCTAGCAACGCGCCTACAAAGTAGAAGGGCATTGCAAAGTTGGGCAAATTGCGCCGCGACCAACGCATATTCACCTTGATGTCAGGCTTTTGCTCGCTAGCCTTCATATGCTCCCCCTGCTTACCTTCGCCCGCTGCTGCCAGGCTAATAAGGGCCACCTGCCCGCTTTGCTGCGTATGGGCAGTAACCGAGACTGATGAACTTCCGCATTTCACCTGCTGCCACATGTCTGAATGACGGAAATCAACCTCTTGACTGGGATCCGCGCTCTTGCCCGCCACCTTTTCGGGGGCTGTGGCCAGCTGGGTCCAGGAATCCAGACCCTTGATGCGCTGGTAGGTCTGACCAGCCAGCCAGCCTGTGGCATCTTGCGCCGAAGCTATCGCTATACAGATTTGCTGCTCGTCTGCGCTCGTACTCGACGAACCTGAAGGGCCCTCGAGCGCGGCGCTCACCGTGACCGTCTCATCTACCAGGCTCAGCACACCCGGGTCAGTCACCACATAGGCGGACTGCACCTGCGCTTGAGCATTCACCTGGTCGCTGGGCTTCCAGACGGTTGCATTGAGGACGCCGAAGACGATGCAGGCCACCGCTAGCAGGCCAAAGATAGGGGTCACGACACCCCGCATAATCTTCGCCCGGCGTGTAGGCTTGCGCTCGTCTGCGCCTAAAGAGTCTTTTTCTTCTTGTGTGCTCATAACATGCCTCATTCTACAGGGCAGTGCTGGCAAGAGGCCCTGAGTGGAAAAATCGGCCGTAACCGTTAGTCTAGTAGCTATGAATTCACATATTGTTCGACCATTACTGAAGACGGCCACGACTACATGCGTCCTGGCCCTCAGTCTGAGCTTGGCTGCTTGCGGGGGGCCGCCAAACCCCACCCCTTCGGAACACAAAGCCTCTACAAGTAGCAAGACGAACGCCCAGCTCATCGGCGTGACCGACGAGAGCAAGCCCGGCGAGAAGCCCAAGCTCAACTTCAAGACGCCGTTCACCGTGACCGACAAGTCTTCGGCCATCTTGCAAGAGGGCGACGGCGACGCCGTGCAAGATAACGACCGCTTGTGCGTGCGCAACGTCATCGTCAGCGCCAAAGACGGCAAGGAGCTTCAGTCCACCTGGAACGATGAGCGCCCAGACTGCCAGATAGTGGTGAATCGCAAGACTTACCCGGCCTACTATGACGACTTCATTAAGATGAAGGTCAACGGCACCATGGCTGTGGGCATCAACGACAAGTCCAGCAAAGACAGCGAGATGAGCTCGTATATCTCGGCGCTGACCATCGTCTCCAAGTCCAAGCCCATCAAGCGCGCTCAGGGCACCAAGGTAACAGACGTGCCCAGCGACCTACCCAAGGTGACCTTGGACTCCACCGGCAAGCCTAGCATCGACCTGAACGGTTACAAGCCCAACGGCAAGCTCGTCGTGCAACCGCTCATCAAAGGTAGCGGTATTCCCGTGCAGCCTGACGGCTCCGTTTCGGCCCACTACACGGGCTGGCTGGCCTCTAATGGCAAGCAGTTCGACTCCTCCTGGGATCGCGGCGAACCCAGCGACTTCAAGCTGGACGGTGTGATCAAAGGCTGGAAAGAGGGCCTGGCCGGTCAATCCGTAGGCTCGCAGGTGCTCTTGATTGTGCCTTCGGACCTCGGCTATGGCGATGACGCGCAAAAGGGCATTCCCGCTAAGTCCACGCTGATTTTCGTAGTAGACATCTTAGCCACCTATTAAAGGCGCTCTCCTGCTGCTCTTCCAATGAGCAGTGATACGGCAAGAGGGGCACTGGATACCGTCCAGTGCCCCTCTTCTCTATCTCAGTTTGAGCTAGGCCCTGTCCGGGGAGAGAAAACGGGAGTTGGCTCGCTGCTTATGCGGACCAACTCCCGTCTCATAGCGCTTTCGCCGATGAGAGCCTTACGCGTTGACTGCCACGCTCTGCTCAGCCAGCTGCTTAATCATATCTGGGCGGTATCCGCTCCAGGTGTTCTCATCACTCACCACGATAGGGGTCTGCTTGAAGCCCCGGGCCAGGAAGTCTTGTACCTTCTCCTGGTCGGTAGTCAAGTCCACTACGTCGAAGTCCACACCCATCTTGGCCAGCTTGCGCTTGGTGGCGTCGCACTGAGGGCAATGAGCCTTGGTATAGACCGTGACTGACATAGTAACTTCTCCTTCAATTGCTTCAAAATGCACTACATACCGCAAGATTTGTTGACCGCTGGTGAGCGGATCTGTATGAACTCTACATGAGTGTAACTTAAAAGCCAAACCACAAGTTTTAGTGGCGTGTCTCCCCGAAAAACCCTATATCTAGTGGCATATACCACCCATGTACTTTGTGCGCAGGCACTAAAAAAAATGCGTATTAGCTCACATTTGTCTGAGCTCGCCCTCAATCTCCAAACCCACTGGGCTCACCTTCGGCTGACATCTGAGCGGAAAATAAGGCCCACTACCGGGCCAGGGTAGGCCCTAGAAGAGCCGGATCTCGCCGCTGTCAGTGCCCTTCATCTCGTCGTAGTCCAAGATCAGGCACTCGAAGCCGCGGTCCTCGGCCAGGACCCGCGCCTGCTGAGTGATGGTCTGAGCGGCGAACATACCCCGCACCGGTGCCAGCAGGGGATCGCGGTTCAAGAGCTTCACGTACCGGGTCAGCTGCTCCACGCCGTCAATGCCGCCGTGGCGCTTAATCTCAATAGCTACGTGCTGTCCCTGGCCGTCAATAGCCATAATATCGACCGGCCCAATCGGGGTGGGATACTCGCGCCGGACCAACTTCGCGCCCTCGCCAATGCGCTCAATCTGCTGGGCCAGGAAGTGCTGGAGGTGGTCCTCCACGCCGTCTTTGACGAGCCCAGGGTCCTGCCCCAGCTCGAAGGTCTGATCCGAGTAAACCTGGTACAAGGTAATGGTGAGAATATCGCTAGATTTGCTGGCAGAGACCCGCAAAATCTTGCAGACCCCCGGAGCATCTTCCTCGCTCACTGGCAGGTCCGCCACCGCACTGGCTTCCTTATCAGCGCCAGCAACTGGGTCATTCTTGACCAACTCAGTCTGGGCAGCCCTCTGTTCGCTCTCGCTCGTCTCAGCCTCGGCAATCACTGCCGCCTGCTCACCCGGCTCTATCTCTTTAATTGTGCAGGGAGCACACATCCAGTTCAGCGGCTTGTAGGAGCCAATCTCGGAGAAAATCAGGCAGGAGGAGTCGGCTTTAATCAGCAGCACCCGCCTGGCCCGGGGCAGGCTCGCGTTGAGCCGCCCCGAGTACTGGGCAGAACAGTCGGCTACTATGATGCGCACAAAAGCCTCACCGGCTGGCCTGGGCCTGGTCGTCGGTGCAGTGCTCCACAGCCACCGTCAACTTGTTGGAATCGAAAGAGACAAACCCTTCGTCCACGCTGAAGTCGGAGCGCTGGCCATCCTCCCCCACCACGGAGACTACGCCCTTTTGAATCAGGCTCAGCACGGGCTCGTGGTCAGGCAGAATGCCCATACCGCCCTGGGTGGCAGGGATGGTGGCAGATCGGGCGCTGCCGGACCAAATAGGCCGGTCAGCCGCCACGATATTGACCTGCATAGTGTTCTTGGAAGCGGGCATGATTACTTCAATTCCTTCTGCATGTCATGCCAGTTGCGTTCCAAGTCGTCGATGCCGCCGACGCCAGAGAAAGCCTGCTCTGGCACATCGTCGTAGGCACCGTCGCAGATGCGGGTGAAGGCCTCGATGGTCTCGGAGGCGGGCACGTAGGAACCCTTGCGGCCGGTGAACTTTTCGGCCACGTAGAAGTTCTGGCCCAAGAACTGCTCAATCTTACGAGCGCGATTCACGGTGGTCTTGTCTTCCTCACCCAGCTCGTCGATGCCAATCAGGGCGATAATGTCTTGCAGTTCCTTGTTGCGCTGCAAGATAGCCTTGACGCGGTTAGCGCAGTCGTAGTGAGCCTGGCCCACATAGCGAGGATCGAGGATTCGAGAAGTCGAAGCCAGCGGATCCACAGCCGGGTAGATACCCTTGGAAGCGATGTCGCGAGAGAGCTCGGTCGTAGCATCCAAGTGAGCGAAGGTCGTAGCCGGGGCCGGGTCGGTGTAGTCGTCGGCAGGCACGTAAATGGCCTGGAGAGACGTAATCGAGTGACCACGGGTAGAGGTGATGCGCTCCTGGAGGGCGCCCATCTCGTCGGCCAGGTTGGGCTGGTAGCCCACGGCGGAAGGCATACGGCCCAGCAGGGTCGAGACCTCAGAGCCGGCCTGGGTGAAGCGGAAGATGTTGTCGATGAAGAGCAACACGTCCTGGTTCTCCACGTCGCGGAAGTACTCAGACATAGTGAGCGCTGTCAGCGGCACGCGCAGACGGGTCCCCGGGGGCTCATCCATCTGGCCGAAGACTAGTGCAGTCTTCTCCAAAACGCCAGCCTCTTCCATCTCGCCGATAAGGTCGTTGCCCTCACGGGTACGCTCGCCCACACCCGCAAACACGGAAACGCCACCGTGGTTCTGGGCCACGCGCTGAATCATCTCCTGAATCAACACGGTCTTGCCCACACCTGCGCCGCCGAAGAGGCCGATCTTACCGCCCTCAACGTAAGGAGTCAGCAGGTCGATAACCTTGATGCCGGTCTCGAACATCTGAGTCTTGGACTCCAGCTGGTCGAATGCCGGAGGATTGCGATGGATAGGCCAGCGCTCTTTGATTTCAATGTGCTCGCCCTCCTTCTTGTTCAGGATGTGGCCGGCCACGTCGAAGACGTGCCCCTTGGTCACATCGCCGACTGGCACCTCAATGGGGCCGCCAGTGTCGGTCACCTTGGCGCCACGAACCAGGCCATCGGTGGGCTTTAGAGCCACCGTGCGCACGGTCGAGTCGCCCAAGTGCTGCTCCACCTCTAGCATGATGGTGGTCAGCGACTCACCCTCAGTGTCGGCGGACTTACTCAAATTCACGGTCAGGGCATTGTAGATGTCTGGCAGATGGCCCGCCGGAAACTCCACATCAATCACCGAACCCTGCACTCGGGTGACGCGGCCTTCTGAAGCCGTGTCGAGTGCCGGGTCCTGGGCCGCTGTGGTCTGCTCTTGCTGTGCAACCATTGGCGTTCCTACTCTTCCTCTTTGTTCAATGCATCGGCCGAACCGATGATTTCCGTAAGTTCCTGCGTAATCGAAGCCTGGCGGGAAGCGTTGAGCTTGCGCGTCAAGTCATCAATCAAGCTACGGGCGTTGTCTGTCGCCGTGTGCATGGCGTTCTGCCGACTCGCGGTCTCCGAAGCAGCAGCCGTCAGTAAGCACTCGTGAATGCGGCCCTGAATGTACTTGGGCAAAATCGCGTCCAAAACCTTATCTGGGCTGGGCTCGAAGCTGTAGAGGGCAGTAATTTCACGGCTTTGACCACCCTCGCTGGGCACCGGAGCATCCACCGCACTACTGGCATCGTCCGCCTGAACCAGCTCCAGGGGCAACATCCGCAGGACCCGCACCTTCTGCACCACCATGTTGACAAACTCGGTGAAGACGATGTAGAGCTCCGCCACGCCGCCCTTTTCAGCTGGCAGCATGTAGGCGTCGAGCAGGGTGTCGGCAATCTCCTGAGCGATTTCCACGCCCGGCTTGTCGGTGTCACCCTCCCAAGTCTTGGCGACCTGTCTGTTGCGGTACTTGTAATAAGAAGCGCCGCGCCGGCCGTACACGTAGAGCTCAGGCTGCCTGCCCGCCTGATCCAGCTTGCCCAGCAGGGTCTCGGTTTCGCGCAGGATGGATGAGGTGTAAGCCCCGGCCATACCACGGTCAGCAGTGAGCGCGAGGACAGCTACGCGCGGATTCTTCTCATTCTTCTTGATAATCGGATGCTGGATGTCGTCAGTATGAGCCACCAGAGCCTGCACGGCGTCGAAAATCGCATCGGAGTACGGCTTCGCCTCCAGGGCCACCCTACGGGCCTTGGCAATATGCGAAGACGCGATCATCTCCTGGGCGTTGAAAATTTTCTCCAACGACGAAGTGGAGGCGATCCTAGACTTAAATGCGAGCTGTGAGGCCATAGTTTACCGCTCCCCTGCCTTGGACCCTTGAGCAACAAGCTTCTCTTGCTCAACCTTGACTTCCTCGGGCTCCTGAGGCGCTTGTTCACCACTCAAGGTCTTGCCTTCGTGGGTGACGAAGGTCTTGGCGAACTCGTCGGTAGCCTGATCCAGAGCCTGCTCCGTGTCGGCAGTGAAATCGCCGGTCTCGCGGATAGTCTTCAAGATGTCGGTGTTGTGGCTCAAGTAGTCCAGCAAGCCGTGCTCGAAGGGCAGCACGTCCTCCAGGTCCAGCTCGTCGAGCTTGCCGTGGGTACCAATCCAGACCGATACCACCTGGTTTTCCATGGGGTAGGGCGAGAACTGAGGCTGCTTCAGGAGCTCGGTCAGGCGGGCACCGCGGGTCAGCTGAGCCTTGGAAGCCGCGTCCAAATCGGAGGCGAACATAGCAAAGGACTGCAGGGAGCGGTACTGGGCCAGCGAGATCTTCAGGGTGCTCGAAACCTTCTTCAAGGCCTTGGTCTGGGCCGCGCCACCGACGCGGGAGACCGAGATGCCGACGTCCACTGCTGGGCGCTGGTTGGCGTTGAAAAGGTCGGACTGCAGGAAGATCTGACCGTCGGTGATGGAGATCACGTTGGTCGGAATGTAAGCCGACACGTCGTTCGCCTTGGTCTCGATGATCGGCAGGCCGGTCATGGAGCCGCCA
This sequence comes from Bombiscardovia nodaiensis, assembly GCA_033127725.1. NCBI lineage: Bacteria > Bacillati > Actinomycetota > Actinomycetes > Bifidobacteriales > Bifidobacteriaceae > Bombiscardovia > Bombiscardovia nodaiensis. The sequence goes on from AP026798.1 coordinate 2,005,529, forward strand.
CCCAGGTCGTCGGAGAGCTTAGCGCAGCGCTCCAGCAAGCGAGAGTGCAAGTAGAAGACGTCGCCAGGATAGGCCTCGCGCCCCGGCGGACGACGCAGGAGCAGGGAGATGGAGCGGTAGGCCTCAGCCTGCTTGCTCAAGTCGTCGAAAACGATGAGTACGTGCTTGCCGTTGTACATCCAGTGCTGACCAATGGCCGAGCCGGTGTAGGGGGCAATGTACTTAAAACCAGCGGAATCGGAGGCAGGAGAGGCCACAATCGTGGTGTACTCCATAGCGCCAGCATCCTCCAGAGAGGACCGCACCGAAGCGATAGTCGAACCCTTCTGGCCGATGGCTACGTAAATGCAGCGCACCTGCTTGCTGGGGTCGCCGGACTCCCAATTCGCCTTCTGGTTGATAATGGTGTCCAGGGCAATAGCCGTCTTACCGGTCTGGCGGTCGCCAATAATCAACTGGCGCTGGCCGCGGCCGATAGGGGTCATGGCATCGATAGCCTTAATACCAGTGGACATAGGCTCGTCCACCGGGTGGCGGTGCATCACGTCGGGGGCCTGAGCCTCCAGAATGCGCCTGCCCTCAGTCTTAATCTCGCCCAGGCCGTCAATCGGCTGCCCCAGCGGGTTGACGGTGCGACCTAGGTAGCCCTCACCGACGGGCACCGAAAGCACTTCGCCCGTCCTGTGGACCTCCTGGCCTTCCTCAATGCCTGCGAAGTCGCCGAGAATCACCACGCCGATCTCACGAGCGTCAAGGTTGAAAGCCAAGCCGAGCGTGCCGTCCTCAAAGGTCAGCAGCTCGTTGGCCATGCAACCAGGCAGTCCCTCCACGTGCGCAATGCCGTCGCCAGCCGTGTGCACATGCCCAACTTCCTGAGTGGGCGTGTCCGACGGCTGGTAAGACTCGACGAAATCGTCGAGCGCCTTGCGTACCGCGGCGGGATCAATGGTCAATTCTGCCATGATCACTCCTCTTATTGTTGTTCTTGTTCAAGTCTGTCATACTCCCTACTCAGCCGGAGACAGCCATTTGCTGCTTCAGGTGCTTGAGCTGGGTCAGTACTGTGTTGTCGGTGACCTCTGAGCCATACTCCACGCGCATGCCGCCGAGCACTTCCGGGTTCACAATAGCGTTGATATGGACCGCGTGCCCGAGCTTCTTGGAGTAAACCTCCACCACCTTGACCATCTGCTCGTGAGTCAAGGGCACGGCCGTCACCACCGTGACCATCGTCTCCTTCATGTGCCCGGAGAAACGGTCAATCAGCCAGTCAACGGTGTGTAGAAAGCGGCGGCCGCGCAAATCCCGAGTCGCATGCTCAACCAGGAGCATGGTCACCGGCTGCAACCCTTGTCCTGCCAGCAGTTCGTCCAGAAGCCTTACGCGCGCCTGCGGCTGACTGTACTCGTCCGACAGGCGGAAGAGCACGATGGGCTGGTCAATGAGCGCTGAGTATATCTTCGCCAACTCCTCGGCCACGCGCGAGGTCTGCTTGATGCTGTCCGTGTAGTAGGTCATCGCGTCCACAGCCATGTCTTCGACTGCGTTCGCTATGTGCATGACCTTGCTCCAGTGGCGGCTCGCCAGGTCGCGCAAGATGGCTATAGTGAGCGGTTGAGCCTTGCCGTCCAAGAGCTCATCTACCACCCGGCTCTTGTCGGCGTCCGGCCGAGAAGGATCGGTCAGCGCCCGCTCTAAACGCGGGTACGTGTCAAGCAGTGTCACGAAGCTAAAGAGCTCCTGTGCCACATCAAGTGCGCTCGTGCCCTCCTGCTCAAGCAGGGAACCGAATTTGCTGCGCGCCTCCTGGTCCGAGACCAGCGATGCTTCTCCTCGCATGTCACCTCCTCCTCGTGTACTGCTTGTCCGCGACTGAACGCGGGGTCACTCTACCAGTCATCATGCCTTCGACTTGTCTGCATCCTGCTTGTTGGCGTCGGCAATAATCGAATCAATCATCGACGATTGCACATCGCTACTCTGTAGCTGCGAGCCCAGAATCTTACCTGCCAGAGCCGTGGCCAGCGTACCGACCTCGCTCTTCAAGGAGACTAGCGCCTGCTGCTGCTGAGACTCAATCGAGCGCTGGGCGTTGGCGTTAATCTGCTCCGCCTCAGTTTCAGCGCGCTTACGGGCGTCGGCCACGATGTGCGAGGCCTCAGCGCGGGCATCGTCACGAATCTTAGACGCTTCCACGCGAGCCTGGTTGAGCTGATCCTCGTAGGACTTCTTAGCCTGGTCGGCAGCCTCCTGAGCCTTCTTCGCCTTCTCAATACCGCCCTCAATCTTGGCGGCACGTTCGTCGAAAATGGCCTGGAACTTCGGCATAAAGAACTTGTAGAAGAAGACCGCAAGGATGATGAGAATAACCAACGACCAAAACATGTCATAGGTCTGAGGGATGAAGAGGTTAATGCCCCCTCCTGCCGCTATTGGCTCCATCAGCGTCTCCTTTCTGTAATATCTGCCATATGCTGTGCTTCATACCTTCCGCTGTGCTCCCCGCTGCGGCTTGTTGCTGCCGCCGCTGAGCGCAGAGCTCGGTATCAGGCTACGAAGATAGCCACGAAGCCCAGCAGACCGAGCACCTCAATCAGTGCCAGGCCGATGAACATGGCGGTCTGTAGCTTGCTGGCGATCTCGGGCTGACGAGCCATGCTCTCCACAGTCTTGCCCACCACGATGCCCAAGCCCAAGGCGGGGCCCAGTGCTGCCAGGCCGTAGCCCAGGATGCTGATGCTACCGGTGACCTCGGCGAGAGTGATGATGTCCATGTGAATTCCTTTCCTATGACCGTTGCCGGTTGTGGATTTTCTTGGCGGGACCGAAACGAACTGTTGCCCTTGTCTAGCGACCGGTCTCGCAAATTTGTAAGCTGTTTAATCTTCCTCTGGGTAGCTCTGGTTGATATACACGGTCGTCAAAATGGCGAAAATGTATGCCTGCAGGGCTGCCACAAACATTTCAAAAGCGGTGAGCATGAAGCCCAAGCCAAACCAGCCCAGGCCGGCGATTGCCAGCAAGTGGTTACTCGCTTCGATAATGTAGAAATTAGCGAAAGCCAAGCTGATAGCGACCAGCAAGTGGCCGGCAATCATGTTCGCAAAGAGTCGGATGGTCAACGAGGCGGGCTTGATGACCAGCAACTCAAGCAGCTGAATCGGCGTGAGAATAATATAGAGCGGCCACGGCACGCCAGCGGGGAAGAGCTCTTGCTTCAAGTACTTACCCAGGCCCTGCTCGCGGATGCCCGTAATCAGGTACTGAATTAAGGTCCACAGGGCGAAAACCAGAGGCATAGTAATCGTAGCCGTAGCGGCGATATTCATGCCCGGCACAATGCCGCACAGATTAAAGACCATAACCGTGAGGAAGATGGTAGTGATCATGGGCACATACCGGCGCCCGCGCGTCTCCCCCATCACCTCGTAGACCACTGAGTCGCGCACGAAGTCAAGCAGCCACTCCACGGCGCCTTGCCAGCGCGACGGAATGAGCTTGGCGCGCGAAGCTGTGATGCCCAGCACCAACAAGATAAGGACCATGGCTACGAAACGCACCAGAATAATGCGGTTCATGGCGAATGGTGTCCCCTGGAAGAGAATCTCAGGAGGTAAGAAATCGTCGATACCGGGCAGCTCCGGTTTAGAAGCCGCCAGGGTCAGCGCACCGCTTCCTACTGCTTGAAACATCTACCGCCTCCTGAAATGGCAATCATCTCTAGTCTACCGCCAGACGTCGCCATTTTTTTGCCTGTCCGTTCGACACTCGATTGGAACTCACGCCCAAGCCCGTTTAGTTTAGGCCTAAGGAACGCGAATAGCAAACCGCAACCAACCGAATAACGTACCCCTTTTAGCTGAACTTGGTAAGTTCGAGTGCGTAAGGCTTGAAACTGAGCCATTCCCCCGGCGTTTCTCCCACGCCGTAATTTGACAAACTCAAGTAAGCCCCTATAGTAGGTAGAGCTGCTTACGGCAGCCGTCGCGGGGTGGAGCAGCTCGGTAGCTCGCTGGGCTCATAACCCAGAGGTCTCAGGTTCAAATCCTGACCCCGCTACCAACAAGCCCGGAGTCTCAACGATTCCGGGCTTTTGTTTTTTCTGAAATGGCTGTAGATACGCTTAAAGGTACGCTATAGAGTTTGCAGGGGCATACCTCTTTCACGTTCATTACCCTATAGGCTCCGCTTAGATATTGACTCCGTATTACAGACCCGTCATTTCGTACGCAAAGAGCATAAGAGGGATTGGGAGAAACTCAGCTTGGGCATGTACACTTGTCAATATATACGGAAGGGAGATGAGAGTTATGAGCTACACATCGGAGCACGGACTGGATATCAGTTCAGACGAGGCCTTTAATGACTTCGTTGAGGGCATTGAGCAGGGCACGGCCTACACTTTCACCCCTGGGTTCAAGAGCACTCTTGTTGTGAATAACGAACAGCTCGAAGCTCGCTTGCAAGAGATGGCACAAACCTCCCAGGAGCAAGTGACTAGATAGTTGGTAGAGTCCACTGTCGTACAGTTTTCTCTCACCGCCTACGTTGAAATCGTCAACATCATCGACTATCCCGCCCTCGCGAGTTGAAATGCGTATCTTGCCGACGTCAGCCCAGGGCGCTCATTATTAGTAAGTATGCGTGAAAATGTATGAGTTGAGAGAAATCATCGAACAATAGATAGTTTTATAAGTAGCGAACTAGCAGTAGAGACGGAGGGGCGCGTGGCTTCGGCGGCGGAGTTTGTGCGGGTTTTTAGACAGTCGCATCCTGAGCATCGGTGCGAGTTTGGGCCGGTGGTGCGTAGCGGCGGCAATCCGGACAATATGATGAGAATAAGGGAGCACAACGCGCATCTGTTCTGCACTCCGGTGCAGATTCGCGGGTCGCGGCCTTACAGCGCGGCGGAGTTCATGGGCGAGGACGACGAGCAGGAGTTGGCTGACCACCTAGCCCAGCTCCTAACCGACATGGACCAGGAGTTCGATTTCGACTTCGGCCTGAGCCGGACCAACGGGCTCCTTGCGAGGACCAGGACTATCACCAGCGACGACAGAGCATCCGCCTGCACGGCTTGGAGCGACCTCTTGGGATACGCCAACTTTACCGATATAGAAGACCTGCTGGGCCAGGAGATTCTCCTTCGGCCCATTGTTGGCACACTCACCGACGAGCTCGAGTGCATCGCCTTTCTCTTCTCCATATTTATCGATCTGATGCATCCGGGTTATCTGACCGGCTTGTACGCCGAGCAGGACAGCCACGAGTTCATCTTGAACCAGTATCGCAAGATAGTGGTGGCCATGCTCTACGACCGCGAAATTCCTGACCATCGCGTGGCCCTGGCCAGGAAGCTTCTGTACGCTATCGTCCGGCGGCTCCCCACGCGCTACGCCAGCTCCCTGCTGCGGCAAAGGCTCACCGACGAACTCCTGCTGCTGGACTGGTGGATGGGAGACGTGGACCAGGCCCGCGAGAAGGCCTCCAAGCGCATGGTTCTGGGCTTTGCCGAGCAGAGCCGCGACGGAATGCCAGGCACCATCAGCGAAATGGGCCTGTGGGTCGTCTCCTCTCAGTCCCCTGGATGGCTAGCCGAGGACGACGGCAATCCCTTGTGGGTGAGAGCCTGAATCCGCCGAAGCCGCAGACATCTATATAATATAGTGTGTGCATACACCGTGGTCATAAGCACCGTTGTTGGATGTGCGCCACTACGCAATACTGCCAATCATGGCAGAAACACAGCGCAGGAAGAAGTTGGCACCGGTAGGCGACTTTGAAATCGCCATTGGCAAGCGCCTTCGGGAGCTCAGAATGCAGCGAACCGGCCTCAGCCAAGAGAAGTTTGCCTACTCGATAGACATGGATCGCACCTACTATGCCGCCCTAGAGCGCGGCTTGCACACCCTCAGCATCAGCAAACTGCGCACTATCGCCAAGGGTCTACAGATGACCATGTCCGAAGTTTTAGAGGGTATGGATTAATCACACAACAGATGAGTCTGCTCTTCGCACCCACTTATGATACACTTACACCACAGTGTATATGTATCAAATATGGGGAGCACTATGGAACGGGACGAACTGCTGGAGGGGTTGACGACAGCGTCAAGCATCCTCAGCCGCATCGAACAAGCGGAACAGCGCATGGTGCAGGATCAAATCCGCATAGCTGCAGTGCAAAAGCAGGCCAGCAAGGGCTTCGCCAGCTGGGTAGTGCGCCACCCCATTATTTGGGGCATCATCAGCGCCTTGGTCACCATTGCTCTGGCGGAAGACACCTGCTCATTGATAGGTATCCGAACCAGCGACTTCTTTGGCGAAATACTCACCCTCATCATCGTTGTAGGCGGAACATGCTTGTCTTGCACCACCCTTCGAGGCCTCGCAAAGAAGAGCAGCGAGCGCAAAATGCAGAAAACAGCCCCAGAATGCACCGCCCTGCAACAGGACATTGCGCAACATTCTGAGTACGAACAAGACCTAGCAGCGGTCTTCTCCCGCCAAATTTCGCCATGGTATCCCGCGGACTATTTAACTTCCGAAGCCGCCAATTTCTTTGCCAACGCAGTCAGCAACGGCAGGGCAGACACCGTCAAAGAGATGGTTAATCTCTACGAGGTTACCCTCCACCAGCAGCGCATGGAAAATCTTCAGCAGCAACAGCTCAACGCCCAGCGCATGGGCAACATTATCAACGCCGTGGGGCACATGAACACAGCCAACGCAGTAGACCGCAACACGCAAGCCGTTAGGGAAGGCAACAGTCGGCTCGGCACAATCAGCGGCCAGATTGGCTCAGTGAGTGGTCAGCTCTCCGGCATCAGCGGCCAACTTTCCGGCATCAATCGACGGCTGCACTAAAGCAAACTATTCAACAAAACACTTCTCGTCATAGAGAGAATACAAAGGAAATAAGAAGGAGCAATCAATGAGGAACACATCACCCCGCCACGCAAGCGGGATCAAAGTGAAAGAACCGTCAAAAGCCATGCCTATCGTGACTGGCGGCCTGGCAACTCTCGTCGCATCGGCGGCTCTAGCCAGTCCTGCTGTGGCAGCTACGGCCAATGGCGATGGGTCATTTAAGGTGGAGCGCGGCGATACCCTTTCCCAGATTGCCAGTACGTTCGGCGACGGCAAATGGTCTGGGTGGACGGGCTTTAGGTCCGGCAACCCCAACCTTATCTTCCCCGGCGAAGATGTGCGCCCTGGCGACGGCGCTGCTGCCACCACTAGCGACTTGAAGGACTTGGCCAAGCGCGTACTCAAGGGCGAATTTGGTAACGGTCAGGCCCGGCGCACCGCCCTGGGCGACAAGTACGACTCCGTGCAAGCCATCGTCAACCAGATGCTGGGAGCTCCTGCCGCCGCCACCGCCAGAGCTGGGAGCACTTCCGTCAACCCAGCATCACAGCCCGCACGAAATGCTTCTAGCAAATCTCAGCAGTGGGTCATCGACAAGCCGGCTTATGACGAGACTATTACCGACAAGGCAGCTTGGACTGAGACCGTCCACCATCCGGCTGGCACGAAAGAGGAGAAGCATCCGGCGCAAACCCACACCGTCCACCACGACGCGGTAACCCATCAGGAAGTCAAGCACCACGAAGCGACGACGACCACCAAGCATATTGATGCCACCTACCGCACTGTTCACCACGACGCGGTGACGCATACTGAAAAAATATATGAATACCCTCCGTCGCACTGGATTACCATCAATGCACCGGTCAGCGAAGGCCAATACATCTACAATACATTCTTCGATGACGGACACGTATCGTATAGCAGAGAAGACGAGGATGCCTATATGCGTGCTCATCCTCTAGTTAGTTTCACTACCGATTTTTGCTATTTTGCAACAGCCGAAGACGCAGCAAAATCCGAGATACGCCGTTTAGTGGCGGACAGTTTGGGACAAATCATCACAGATAAGATTGTGGTCGATAAGCCCGCCTGGGACGAGCAGGTACTTGTTACACCAGCGCGCGACGAGACCGTACCAGTGCCAGCCTGGGATGAAACGGTCACCATAACCGACAAGCCCGCTTGGGACGAGACCATAGTGGATAAGGCAGAGTGGTCGGAGCAGGTCGCCGTTCCCGCCTGGGACGAGCAGGTTCAGCACCCCGCGCAGACCCACACCGTCCACCATGACGAAGTTGGTCACTGGGCCCGATAGCAAGCCCCGCAGCTCAAGCCAAGAGGAGCTAAGACTGAAAGCATCAGTCTTAGCTCCTCTTTTTTTGCGTGGCACCTGGCCCCTACCCCACCCGCGCAGGAGCTGTTGCGTAAGGCAGCTGAAGCCATGTTGGTCAGCGTTTTCCTTCTCAGATTTGGGAAAAAGCGAAGGCATGCGCCTTCGCTCGAAACAAATTAGGGAGGAAAACCCAGACCCAACGCCGCGTTTGAAGCAGAAAGCGAGCGAGTCATCGGGCATTCATTTCCCTCCCAGCAATCAATGAACATCTCAAGAAGGGAAGTATCCGTATGCCATACCAACACGAACCAGCCAGCGGGCGCACACAGGAGAGCCGCGCAGGAGGTCAGGCTGCGAGCAAGAGGGCCAGGTATAGCCTTGCCGAATTTAAGAGCGAGGTGGACTTCATCATGGCCCAGGCTCCTCTGGGCTCCGGGCCAAGTGAGCAAGCTACCGCCTACCAGGTCTACGGCTGTGAATACTCCTGGGAGCTTGGGCAAGAGGGCCAGTCAGCCCTAGTCCGCCTACACTTGTCGGTGCAAGGCAGGCCGGTGCTGACGCTCGAATGCCCACTGAGCCCGGAAATCGAGCGCCTGCAACGGCTGGAAAGATTGCGCTCCATGTACTACAAGGCGCTCTGGCTGCTCGGTCCCATGGCCAACCGCCTAGTCTACTGCCCTGCTAGCGAGCGCTGGGAGCTGCTCCGAGGCGGCAGATCCTATGACATCCGGCAAGCAGATACGAGCGAGCCTGAAGAGTAAAAGAAATGCCCGCAGCTTTGACAGACACCAGACCAAAGCTGCGGGCTCTATTTCCAGCCCTCTCTCACTGCCCGAACTGCCGCAGACCAGACAGCCACCGCGCAAGCCGCCGCCGCAGCCGCGCAAGAGGCCGCGCGCGGGGCAGCGTCCTCAGCCGCAAGCAACTCCGCCAAGTTTCAAGGAGCCAACAGCAGCGCAGGCAGGAACAACAGCTCCCAGCAGGCACCTACAAACACTGGCAGCAACCCAAGTACGGGGCAGAACACGCCTCACCTCTTCGTCAACGGACAGGAGGTTCCCTACGACCCCAACATTAAATTCGGGCCCGATACCCCCCTTTGGGACGACATGCACAAGGGCACTGGCGGCCCAGCTATTCTCCCCAACGGCGAGTGCATTGCTGCCACTGACCCGAATCCGCCTGGAGTGCGCCGCGTTAGTTAGCACCCACTGCCACGCTCGCCATGCGTGCTGTGCGCGCCAAAAGCTGCCAGGGCTACGAGTAGCTGGACAAACGCCAAGGCTGAGATAGAGAGAAAGGCAACTCGGACTCCGGCGTAGTTGGCGACCTGATGGGCGACGGATGCTTGCGAGGCGTAAGACATAATCTCCATGCTCACTGCCGATCCGAAGGCACCAGCGAGGGTACGCAAGGAAGTCAGCAGAGCAGAGCCATGGGTGACTTGACTGGCAGGTAACTTTTGCATACCCCAGGTGACGATAGTCATCATTATGCACCCCACTGCAAAGAGCCTGAGCGCGTAGAGGGCCACAAGCAAGGCTATGTCGGTACTGGAATGCACAAAAGAGACGCCCAAGCAACTGACCAACATAATCAAGCTGCCCGCAAGAACTAGAGCGCGAATACCGAAGCGGTCGTAAAAGCGCCCTGCCCGAGGGCTGATAAGAGACATAATCAGAGAGCCCGGCAGCATAACCAAAGCGGAGACCACAGCCGACTTGCCCATAACCGTCTGTATCAAAATTGGATAGATAGTTGAGCCGCCCATCATGACAGCGTAGAGCAGAACACTAATAATAACGGCCAGGCGGAAGTTCCTATCTGAAAACGCTCGAACGTCGAGGAAGGGCTGGCTCAGCTTCAACTGCCGGCGCACGAAGAACACGCAGGCGAGTAGACCCAGAAGCAAGGGCAGCACAGTGGTGGGCAGGCCTCCCGAAGTCAGGTTGCCCAGCCCTAGGAGCAAGCCAGTCATGCCTAGAGCACACAGCACCATAGACAGGTAGTCGAAGGGGATTTTCTCAGTTTCACTGACATTGTTGATAGTCACCAGCGAAAGTATCAGGGTCAAAGCCGATGGAATCAGCGTGACCAGGAAGATGCTCCGCCAGCCTCGGATACCAATTAGAAACCCAGCTAACGTTGGGGCGAATACGGGCGCAGCCCCCGCAGCGAGCCCGTAAATGCCCATCACAAACCCCTGTTTTTCAGGAGGGTACATGGTCATAACAACTACCTGTAAGAGGGGCAGAATAATGCCGGAACCCAAGGCCTGCAAGATTCTGCCGGTAAGAAGGAGAGGAAAGGAGGGCGCCACCCAAGCGAAGAACGTGCCTAGCGTAAATAGGAACATAGCGCTGGAGAAAATCTGGCGGGTGGAGAAGCGCTTGATGAGATAGGCTGTGGCGGGCACCATAATAGCCATCGTCAGGCTGAAGGCACTCGTGAGCCACTGGGCCGTGCTCGCTCCCAGATGCAGTTCGGCCATGATTGCGGGCAGGGCAGTGGTGAGCGCAGTTTGCAGGAGTGAGGTAACTATGGCCCCACACAGGAGCGTTCCGAATATAACATTCGTTCTTTTGACTGACATTGTTCGTTCCTTCTCAGAGCACATTCTGCAGCATCCATCTTGTAGTGTTGGATTTATTAAATTGCAGAACTTATTATTCTGTATGGAATATACTGAATCAATCACTAGTATTCGCAAATCTGTTGGAATAATGAAGAAGGGCAATGTGGTGAACACAAAAAACAACCAGCGCTTCCGCGACACCGAAGTTCGCATGGAAGCCGCCATGCTTCACTTGCTCAAGGAGCGCGAATTCTCCAAAATCTCGGTCTCCAGCATCTGCAAGAGAGCCGAGGTAAACCGCTCCACCTTCTACGCCCACTTCTGCGATATCCCTGAGATGCTGAGCGTGATGGAAGACACCTTGGCGGACGAACTACTCGCCAGGTATGCCAGCCCCAAAGGGCCTCGAAATCAAATGTTCTCTCGGGACTCCTTCATCCCATTTTTGCAACACATCAAAGAGCACCAGTACTTCTACCGGATTATTCTCGGCACCCGCAAGGCTTTCCCCCTGGAGACCGGCTACGAACCTCTACTCAACATGGTGATTCGCCCCTTGTGCGAGCGCGCGGGCATCGAATCCGAAGACGACATCCTCTACTATCTGACCTATTTTGAGGCCGGATTCTCCGTCATCCTGAAGCGCTGGCTAGACCAGGGCTGCAAGAAGAGCGAAGAGGAGTTCGCCAGCACCATCACCAACTGCATCCCTGCGATTCTGAGCCCCAAAACGCAGGCAAGCTCGGCAGGCAAACCCCCGAAGCAGCAGGCCCGAAACGGACAAGGCCCGCAAAATGAGTAGCCGAGAATCGGGGGCTTTGCACTTTTGACTTAGTAGACCCAAACAGGGCGGTCACCGTCGGTGCCTGGGCGCGAAATTCCTAGGCTCTCGAACTCGTAGCGCTCTGGGGTGCGGATGATGCTGACGATCAGGTCGGCAATCGAGGCGCGGGAAATAGTAGTGCCCCTGAAGGGCTCTCCCTTGCGCGTCAGCTCGTACCGGGTGTCGGGCTCATTTTCGTCCTAGAACCCATTGAAACGGCCCGCTACAACTACGTCCGCCTCCCCCAGCAAGAGACCTGGGGCATCCTCATGCGCTCCGACGACCCGCTCGCCCAAGGCACCACCCTGCGAGTCGAGGATATTCAAGAATTACCCCTCCTCCTGCCCACCCGGGAAATCGTACAAAACGACCTGCTCGACCGGCTGGGCCTCACCTTGGGCCAAATGCGCGTGGCTGGCACTTCCGACCTCATCAACAACTCCATACCCTTGATTCTCACCGGCCACTACTACGAGCTCACCATCCACGGGGCCCTTGCACTCAGACCCGACCATCGCCTGGCCTTCGTCCCCCTGACCCCCAGCCATGCCAGCGGCCACGCTGCGGTCTGGCGCAAAAACGAACAGCCCCCAAGAATAGTCGAGGAATTCATGAAAGTACTGCTAGAGGACACCGAACAGCCGAGATAGGAGAGTAGGCATTACGCTACGAGTCCGATAGCAGTATGGCAGCTTACAGGTTGAGCGGGAAATCGACCAAGTCGAGCGTGGTGAAGTCGCCCGTGCCGTCTGCCGCGCTCATCTCCCGGCTGGCCTTATTGACAATCGCTTTTTCGTACAGGTTCCTGGCCGAGCGGGCGTTGCCAAAGTGCTCCTCCTGGGCAGCGATGGCAAAATAGTGCTTTAAGGGATCCGCAATTTCGGGGGCCAGGGTGTAGCCGTCCCTGTGCGCGTATCGCTCGATGATAGAGAAGAGTTCGTCGGCGCTGTAGTCATCGAAGGTGAGCCAGGTGGGAATTCTCGACTTGATGCCAGCGTTCGCATCCAGAAAATCTCCCATCGCGTCGGTGTATCCGGCGAGGATAAAGACCATGTCGTCGCGGTAATCCTCCATGGCTTTGAGCAAGGTGTCAATCGCTTCCGTGCCGTATTCATCCGGCCGCGAACCCTTGGGACTAGCCAGCGCGTAAGCCTCGTCTATGAAGAGTACTCCGCCGCGGGCCTGCTCAATCACTTCTTTCGTTTTGATAGCCGTCTGCCCCAGGTAGGCCGCCACCAGTTTGGCACGGTCGGCTTCCACGAAAATATCCTTGGGCACCACACCTAGCGAATAGAGAAGATGGCCGTAAATGCGCGCCACTGTGGTTTTACCTGTGCCTGGATTGCCCGCAAAAATCATATTGTGGGAGACAGTATTGATCGGGAGCCCCTGTGCCTGCCGCCGCTGCTGGAACTCAATCATATTCATCTGTTTGCGCACGTCTTCTTTGACCCGCGCCAGACCAATCAGCGCATCGAGCTGGCCCATGAGCTCCTGCGTGCTCTGCTGCTTTTTCTCTGCCTCAGCAGTTGGGTTGTCCTCATACGGTCCACTGAAATCCATGGTGTCGCCGTCGTCGAACTTGAGGGAGACAACATTGGCATCCGCCTGATTGGGAAGATGGCAGAAGAAGGAAGGCGAAAACTCTTTATGGTCTATGATAACTGGCACGCCGCCGTAGCCGTTGTCGCCGTCCTTAAACGTGGACCGCATAGCGACAAACATCACATCTTCAGCATAAGTACCTGCATCCACAGTGGAATCTTTGACTACGACCATACCGCCCTTGGCCTGGATTGACCAAGTCTTAGAACTGCCGTGAATCATAGAGCCTTTAAAGACGCATAGTACCGTGGGTTTCTCGTCTTCACCCGGCTCATCAACCTTGATACCATTGACAACAATGCAGGATTGCAAGGCCAAAATTCCGCCGTTATACAGGCGGGCAGTCTGAATTCTAGAATCCGCCACATCCATCTCGCCCTGCGTGGCCACAAGACGATTGGTGATATCACAATCTTCAATAGTCGCAGAGCCGAGCACACACAACGACAGGGTCATGCCGCGAATAGTTGCTATAGGGTCGTCAGCATCGTTGTTGAAGAGCACGAGCCTATCCGTATCATCGCCGCCAACCAGCACGACATCTGAAATCTTGCTGCCGGGAGCGCTTTCGAGGATGACGGGGATATAAATGTGTACCTCCGACACATCGTAGGTGCCCGGATCGAAGATGACCCGGGGAAGCTCACTGTCGCTGGTATCGCCTGTGCCGCTGGGTTCGCTGCTGGTAGACGCTTTAATGTCATCTATCGCAGCTTGCAAGGAACTGAAAGCTCCGGGGCGACTAGCAGACACGTATCGCACATTTGCATTCGGCCCATCCGATTGCGCGGAAACAGAGTCGGCATCTTGTTGCTGGCGGGCACTCAACGGGAAGCCGCAATTCATACAAAAACGCATATTTGGAGCGTTTTGGCTGCCGCAGTTTCTGCAAATCATCAGTGACCCCTATCCCTAGCGTCATGCTCAAATCATATTTTGCTCAACACGAGCCCTGCTCTATGACTATCAGGTTGTCTAGTAACTTGCATTACTCGACTGCGCACTTTGGTAGATCTTCTTGAATCGACTTATATACAGGCGTATTCAACTGATACAGCTGCCAGCCCTTTGCCGAACCACTCGTGGCGTACCTGATGCGGTAGTGATCGCTGCCACAGACAACTTGCGCATCGTAGACACCATCTCCCGTCCCCACCCAGGACTTATCGCTGATATCGTCTCCAATAATTTGCAATAAAGCGCTGTTACCAGGATTCGGAGTATAGTTTTTGTTCTCAATGTAAGCCGCAAAATCATCTACGGAAACCGGCGACGAGCCTGAAGACACTCCGCCTTTGCCAATGAACCCACGCGATAGAAGGAAGACCACCACGACGGCCGCAGCCACCCACCACCAGAAGTGGGACTTTTTCTTCGGTTTAGACTCTTTCTTCGTCTCGACCGTACTGGTAGCAGCAGGAGTTTGGCTACTCTGACTGTAAGTCTCCTCAGGCTGGCTAGGTTCAGGATTGGACTGAACTTGGACAACGGGCTGGGCCTGTGCAACATTCGTTGGTTGCACCACATCCGTCGGCTGCTCGTTACTTACCGGCTGAGCAGGAGCAACAGACTGCACTGGCGCACCACATGCCGGGCAAAAGTTAGCTCCATTGTTGAGCGGACTACCGCAATTGGCGCACGTCATCATACAATCCTTTACTCACTTGTTTCAACTTCACTCTCGGGTAGCCGGTAGACGACCATCTAGCAAGGTAGCTGCTCATTCCCACTGCTCACAGCGAATTGTGGGGCGTCCGAACAACGAATTCGTGTTGAGAACGCTGCTTCTCGGCAGCGAGAACAACCAAACCGTTGGTCAGACCACACTGCCTACGCTTCGAAAGTAAGCCGAACTACGCCAATCCCTTCACCTATCAACTATGGTAAGAATACTGCTTGCAGAGTACATCTGCTCTATTTCACAGCATCCACGTCGTAGGCACTCAGGAGCTGCTTGAGTCCTACCAGCAGCGCATATAACTAGGAACGATCAACGAGGCCGCCAAGGGTGATAGCGGTGAGGTGACCCGGCTCAGCACCCGTCGCCTCTAGGTAGAGCAGAAGATCGCCTTGGCCTTCGGGCACGAGGAAGAGGTCGCCGCGACCGCCTGCAAAGGTGGTGCCTGGCAGGCCGCCCAAGACGAGCCGACCCAGGTCGTAGTCCTGCGTAAAAGCCGTCAATTGCAGTCCGGAGCCCTCACAGCGTACGACCGTCGAGCCATGGTAGCTCGAGGTAATGGTGTCATTTTTTGACACCATTACCCACATACCCTGCCCCGGCTGGCAGGTCAGCGGCAGGGAGCTAACTGCAAATTGTGCCTGCTGACCCGCCTCCCGCAGCTCGGCCAGCCCTTGAGTCTGCAAGGTCCAGCCAGTAATCTCACGGCCAGAGAGCAGCGTGGGCTTGCCAGTTTCCTCCCCCCAAGCCTGCCAAGTGGTGACACTCAGCTGGTCGCCCTGGTGGATAGAGCCCAGCCAGAGAGTCTCCTGGAAAGGGGTGATAGCGCCCACAGGCCGGTCATTGAGCGCCACTTCGCAGCGGGTCTGCCCACCCTCAATGCGTAAGGCAGCGTCGCGGTCCGGGCCCGAGAACGTATAGACATACGTAACCGCACGCGGCCAATACGAAGCCGACCATCCGCCAAAGCTGCCGCGCGGGTGCGGGACATTACCAGCCAGCAGATGAGACGTGAGGGCAGGTGCAGGCTGACCAGGTAAATCCATAGACCACTTGGATACGGCTTGGACCAACCAGCCGGACTCCAGCGGCTCTTCCTGCTCTACAGCTAGCACGCCAGAAATGCCGCGCTTGGCCGTGAGTTGGAAAGCATTGAGACGGGAATCATCAAAGTTGGAATGGCCCCAGATAGCAGCGCGGATGGAAAGCTTGGACGAGCTGGTATCGCTGCGGCTATTCTCAGAGTGCTCTGCCGACCGCCCTTCCGCTGCCCGCCGCTGGTCCGAGCTGAACGGCAAGTAACAGTCTGCTCCACCATTGACCTGCCAGGGAGTGGTCAGGCTGCCCCAATTGACGCTGAGAATGTCGGCCGCTTGCCGCAAAACCAAGCCCACCACCCCGCGCGCATCCGCCTGTGCCCGATAGAGGCCCGTCCCCCGGTAGATGCCGCAGCCTTCCAAGGCTTGTGGACGGCCATTATCTGTTGTAAAAGTAACATTCTTCCAGGCCGGTTCCTGCTCTGCTCGCCCGACCTGCTGCAGCTGGCAGACTGGCGCGCTCTGCTGGTGAACCGTCTTATTCGGCTGGCTCAGCTCAATTTCATACGAATACTCCTGGCCCTGGTAGGTAAACCGGAGCTTCAAACTGCCAACAAGGCCAGTGATAAGTAAGCGTTGAGCCTTGTCAGCACCAGCAGAAGCAGGAGTGCTTGTCTGGGCAGGGTGCATTTTTTCTGCCGAGCTATGGTCTGTCTCAAGCTCAGTGCAAGTCAGGTCGCCTTGAATCTTGCTGGCGAGGACTTGCGCCTGCTCCGGCAACTCAAGAGCGAGCCATACGGTGCCCGGAGCCATGGTAGGAGCCGAAAACTGAAGTTTGCCGCCTTGCCGGTCAGCTTGCAAACCGATCAGCTCACCGTTCGTAGCCCGGAGGGTGCACCCCGAGCTCAAGGGCAGGGAACGAACGAGCATCAGGCCCGCTCCCGCTGGCAGCTGGACATTCGGCAATCCTTCGCTTGGCCCACCAAGATTGAGCGCCAGCGCCTCCTGGCTCACATTCGTCAGGGTCAGTAAGCTGCCACCTCCCTGCAAATGCAAGATACCGAAGCCAAGCCGGGCATCGTGAGCACTCAGGGGCTGGCCTTGCAGGCGCATGGAGCGAGCCGCCCGGTCGATTTCTTCCTCGCCCGGCAGGTCTGCCAGAGCCAGGCGCTGCCCCAAGGCGCCAATCATGGCACACAAGCGGCGGGCATCGTCCGCATCCTCACGCTCCTGGCCAGCGGGATCAATCACACCACCAAAGTCGTAATCGTGCGTCATGAAGGCTTCGAGCGAACCCCAGTTGTTGATGGACGGACCGTAGCCAAAATTCCATCCCGAAGCCTGCAAGTACGGGCCTATAAAGCGGGCGCCCGAGCCCACCAACCTGCGCAAGGTGCGGTGCCAGCGGTTGGTCTCCGTCACCACCATCGGCACCCGCTGACCGTCGCAGGAACGGCGATAATAGCGCACTTGCGCATCGAAATCGGGGTCAGCGTCGTTGGGATACAGGTTGACCGCAGGGGCCACGCCGTCCGCCTGACCGCCCGCTCGGAGCATGTCTCCCTCGCCAGCGCAAGCGATGATAGGAACCGTGATGCCCATCTCACGCATCATCTGGCTCAGGGCACCAATGTATCCGGTCGGATCTTCGCAGTCGAAGAAATCCAGCTCATTGTCAGCCTGGACCATAATGACCGGTCCGCCCTGCCCCGGACCCTGATACTGTTGACGGGCGAGAATGGGAATAATCCGCTCGTACCAGGAGCGCACAGCCTTCAAAAAGCTCGGATCATTCTGGCGAATACACATCTTCGCATCCGTGCTCACCCAAGCCGGCAGAGCTCCCCCGTCCCACTCCGAGCAGATGTAAGGACCGGGCCGCACGAGGGCAAACAGGCCAACTTCCGAAGTCATACGCAAGAAGGATTCAATGTCTCGCTGGCCGGAGAAATCCCAGACCCCGGGCTCCAGCTCGTGAAAATTCCAGGGCACATACACGTCTATGGCCCGGTATCCCAGCCCTTTGACCGCCTCCAAGCGCTGCTGCCACTGCTCCCTGGGCACGCGGAAGGGAAAGAGCGAGGCGCACATAAGCACTCTGGGCTCGCCGTCAATGAAAAGTTGACTGCCTTCGAAGGCGACGGCAGAGCTGGAATTTTGGGGCATAGTTTCAGACATAAGGGCACTTCCTAAAGTTGTTACAAGCGAGTTTCAATCGAATAAACGCCCCAAGAGCTGTTCCCTCTTGGGGCGTTCCTCCTTCGCGCACAAGCCTTACTTAATACCTGCGGATCCAGCCATCATGCCGGATTCATACAAGTACTTCTGGGCGAAGTAGTAGACGATGAGCACGGGCAGAATCAGGATTAAGGAACCCACCATAATCATGTTCCAAGGCGGAGTCTGCGCACCGGAGCTCTGTGCAGAGAGCACCTGCAAGCCCAGGGCCAGCGGCATCTTGTCCTCATCGTTGATGTAGAGCAGGGGTCCGAAGAAACTGCCCCAGTTGGCCGAGAAGGTAAAGACGCAGACGGCAGCGAGCACTGGAATCATCATGGGCAAAATAATCCGATTGAAAATGCCGAAGTAGCCCAGGCCGTCAATTTCAGCTGCCTCGTCCAGCTCGGTCGGGATGCGCGTAATGAACTGGCGCATGAGGAACACGTTGTAGGCGTTGGCGAAAAGATTAGGCACAATGATAGGCAGTAGGGTGTTGACCCAGCCCAGCGTCCTGAAGAGGATGAACTGAGGAATCATCAGCACCTGGCCAGGAATCATCATGGTGGAGAGCACAATGACGAACAGAATGTTCTTGCCGGGAGCGTTCAAGCGGGCGAAACCGTACGAAACCAGAGCCGACGAGAAGGTCATGAAAATGCAGGCCGGAATCACAATCATCAACGAGTTGAGGATGAAGCGACCAATCGGCAGGCCTGAGTTAAAGACGCGCACAAAGTTCTCCCAGTGCCACTCAGTGGGGAAGAAGGAGAAGCTCATGGAGTTCGTCGTATGATCTGAGGAGAGCGCGATGGAGACCACGAAGACCAGGGGCGCGCACAGAATAGCCGAGACGACAGTCAGAATGGCGTAACGACGCGCTTTTGCGCCGGTACCGTTATTGGAATTCACTTCTTTACCTCCGACTCATAGAAGACCCAAGCATCAGACGATTTCAGCACAGCACCCGAGATGACCATGATGATGACGAAGAGAATCCAAGCTAGAGCGGACGCGTAGCCCATGTGGAAGTCTTTAAAGGCTGAGTTGTAAATATAGGGAACCATCATCTGACTCGCGTTGTCGGGGCCGCCGGCCGTCATGATGTAAACCTGATCGAAGACCTGGAAGGCGCCGATAATGCCCGTCACCAGGTTGAAGAAGAGGATAGGCGTAATCATGGGGAAAGTGATGTTCCAGAAGGTGCGATAGTGGCCTGCGCCGTCGAGCTCAGCAGCCTCGTAAAGTTCCTTAGGCACACCATTAATGGCAGAAATCAGCAGAATCGTACCGCCGCCAACCTGCCAGAGGGAGAGCATAATAATCGCCGGAATAACCCAGTTGGCATCTAAGAGCCAGGCCGGGCCGTGAATGCCAAAAATGCTGAGCACAGCGTCAATAGGGCCATCCTCTGGCTTCAAAAGCCACTTGAAAATCAAGCCAGCCGAGACCAGAGGCACCAGTGAAGGCAAGTAGATAATCGTACGATAAATGCGCTTGCCCTTGAAATCGCGCGCCAGCAGATTGGAAAGATAGAGAGCAATGAGCAGGGAGAGCGGCACCGACACAATCGCGTAATAGAAGGTGTGCCCTAGCACCTTCCAGAAGAGCGGGTCATCAGTGAAGGCCTTGACATAATTTTGGATACCCACCCAATTGGGTGTCTGGAAAGAATCCCAATCGGTAAACGATAGAAAGAGCGATGCAAACATCGGTACGGCCGTAAAGACGACGAAGCCGAAAATCCACGGAGAAACGCACGCATAAAAAGCCAAAGCTTCCCTAGTCTTGCGCGTCATCCCCTTACGCTTTTTGCGCGGCTTGGAAACCGCTGTGGCTGAACTCATACGAACACCAACCTTGGTTCAAACTCATTACGGGCGCGGGGCTTCAAAGCTAGACACCCCTAGTCCTCTTGCAATACGAATATACGATTGTGGGCGGGGAGAGGCGATCTGGCCCGCCCACAAGGTATGTGATAGCAATTCAGTGTTGAGCTGCTATCGTGTCAAAGCTACTTTTTCAGAGCCCCTTCGAGCGTCTTTTGAGCTTTGTCGAGTCCAGTCTTGACGTCCTGCTTACCGTTCCAGGTCTGCGACATACCGTCAGACATGGCCTTGGTGATCTGGTTCCACTCGGGGATGAACGGAGGAGCCCAAGTCATCGAAGTGGACTTTGCGAAGACGGACAGGTCAATGTGCTGCTTGTTCCAAGAAGCTTCAGTGAAGGACTTATCTGCAGCGGCCTCAACATTGGCCGGCACATCGAGACCATTCTCAGCGATGGGCTTCTGGCCTTCCTTGCTGGACAGGAACTTGACGATCTTCATGGCATCTTCCTTGTGCTTGCTCTGCGAAGAGACAGCCAAGGCGTTGGAGAACATAGGAACAGCGGTCTTCTTGCCGTGCCACATGGGAGCTACACCCCAGTTGAACTTAACGTCCTTCAAAGCGCCGACGTTCCAGAAGCCAGTGACTTCCATGGCCAGCTTGCCCTGAGAGAAGAGGGGATCGGCACCTGAGTCGGTAATCTGCTCAGGCTTGGGAGCTACCTGGTACTTGTACATCAAATCCTGGTAGAACTGCATAGCTTCGACGTTCTCAGAAGAGTTGACAACGGGCTTGCCGTTGCTATCTATAATCTTGCCGCCATTTTGGTAGATCCAGGTCATGTACCAAGCCCACCAGTCGCCTTCGCAGTAGGCCCACTGCGTAGTTTTGTTGCCGTCGCGCTTGACGAGCTTTTGAGTGTTCTCAACGAACGTATTCCAATCCCAGTTCTCGCTGGGATACTGCACGCCTGCTGCGTCGAAAATATCCTTGTTGTAGTAGACCACACCAGGGGCTGAGCGGTCAGGTGCACCGTACATCTTGCCCTTGTAGGAGTAGGCCTGCACGTTCGCCTTGCCAAACTGCTGCTCAGCATTGGGGTACTGGGCGGTCAAATCAGCGAGCTGCCCACGGCTCGAATAAGCGTTGATGTTTTCGGCCATCTCGAGAATGTCGGGAGCCGTACCTCCGGAGAACATGGTCTGGATTTTGGTGTCGTAATCCTTGGCAATGTACTGCAACTTGACGTTAATGCTTGGGTACTTCTTCTTCGCTAAGTCAAGACGCTGCTGCATAGTCTGCTTGTCGGTGTCACCTCCCCAAATGGTCAGGACTAGGTCGTCCTTGCCGGCGCCGTTTGACCCGCACCCAGCCAGGGAACCCACCATTGCTAACGAGGCAACCGCCGCCAGTGTGGCAGTGGCTAACTTCTTAGTAAAGGACCTCATTGAAACCTCCTTGATTCAAAGGAACCTTCCTTCTTCTCACAATCCCGTGGCTGCTCCTGTGCGCACGCGGCACTGCATACTCTCAGTCTCTTCATCGCCCATTACTGAATCGAATCAATTAACTGACAAGAACAATATAAGGTATTTTACTGATACGTGTCAAATCGTTGCTAGAATGGTCACATAGCTATCTGTCAAAGATAGCTTGAGGACGGCTTCACGAGCTGCTAACTCACCCAACTCCGCAGAACCATGTTGGCGTGTCGGTGTTTACAGCCATAGTGAATACATCAGCTATACACGCTAGTAGCATCACGCACAAAACCGTGATCCGGTAGGGGCTCAGGCACAGCGAACAGGGAGGTTTCAATGGTGACCATGCGGGATGTGGCAGCGCTAGCAGGCGTGTCCCAAGCTACCGTCTCCTATGCGCTCAACGGGGATCCTATTATTACTGAGAGCACGCGGGCCAAAGTACTTACTGCCGCACGCAAACTCAACTACACCGTCAACCTCTCTGCTAGAAATTTGAAATCCGGCAAGAGCGGTGCCCTCGGACTCGTAGTCCAGGAACTGCAAAATCCATACGTTACCCAATTGGCCGACGCGGTCTCCCAGTACGCACTAACCAAGCACATGCAGACCGTCATCCAGCAAACCCTGTACCGGCAAGAGAACGAAACCTCCATCCTAGAACATGTGACGAGTGCCTTTTGCGATGCCGTCATCTTCAGCCCCAGCAAACTCACCAGCAAGCAAATCAAATCCCAGCTCAACGGCAAACCCGCCCTCCTGCTCTCTTCCCGAGACAGCAATCCCGAATACGACGTGCTCGACACGCCCGCCCGAGAAGCCATGTACACCGCCACCTCCTATCTGCTGGAAACCGGCTGCCGAAAGTTGCTCTTTATGGGCATGCCATACATACCTCTCAATGAGTGCCTGTACTCCGTTGACTCCGCCCGACTGCGCATAGCCGGTTTTGAGCAAGCCCTTGTGGAGCATGGCATCGAGCCTAGTCCTTCTCAGTTCATTCAGCCTGGAGGCTGGAACCCGGCTATAAGCCGTGCAGCCATGCTCGAGTATCTTGACCAACATGCTGCCCCCAAGCTAGCGGGCATAGGTCAAACTCAGCTGACCCTCCGCTCAACTTTGACGGAGTCGTCTGTGTGAACGACACTGCTGCGCTTGGTGTGATGCGAGCACTCGTTGACAGGCACATTCGCATCCCCCAAGACGTTTCTGTGATTGGCTTCGATGGCATCAACCAAGGCGCTTTCACCTCGCCGAGCCTAACGACCATGGACTTCGATTTTGATGATATGGCTCAGCAGGCTGTCGACATGCTCATGCTGCGTTTACATGAGATGAACGCTGAGGACAGCGAGAAACAACCCCCGCAGCATCTCCTGGCTCACTACCGCCTGCTCAAACGCGAATCAACCCGCTGAATTTGCTGCTGCCAATTTTCCACCAATCAGACAGCAGCAAAACTGAGCTCTTCGCACATTCTCAGCCCCCCCCCAGCATTAAGCGTCGCAGCAGGTAGGACACCGACGTGGGCAGCGCACTCATGCCCGCTGCCCACGTCGGCCAATGGACTTTACAATCCTCGAATATGCTGCCCTAGCCTAGTGCCGCGATTCTTCAGCCTCGCCCGACTCATGAAAGGCAGGCTTGCCCCGAATAAGGAAACCCCCAGGAGGCAGACGACCACAACGCTGGCCCCTGTCATCGGCAGAAAGACTGGCTCCGGATCTGGGCGCTTGCCGTTCCAATCATCGGGCTGCGCCACCACCTCTTCGCCGGTACAATTCGTGCTCTGCCGTTCTCCAGGCTTGTCATCCCAAGGGTCATCGTCGATGACTGGGCAGTCCTCTACCGGCTTGGCTCTTGCGCCCGCACGGTCGGTATGGTGTCCACCCTCCTCAACTCCCTGCAATTCGCCTTGCACGTCAACGAACTCACCAGGTTTCAGGACCAGTTGATCGAACCCTTGCGGATACGCTATGTTCCGTACCTGCCCTGTGCCGTCGATGGTTTGGTCGCTTAACTCTATGGCCGTCACCGGCAGCTCTCCCGTATTGGTAATACGGAAGATAATGACCGTACCGTCTTTGGCGTCTTCGAGGGCTTCGTCAACCTGATTGCGATTGCCTTGCTCCGGCCCGCTATCACGATCGAACTTCTCAATCGCGATCGAAGCCTGCAAGTGAGGTGTTTTCGTCTCCACTTCGTTCGAAGGTCTTTGCACGCCGTTCAGCGTTTCTCGGAACCAGTTTTTCACTGACTCCGCCGGTTGGTAGCGAGTAAACTGCACATACGCAGACCACGCTTGTTCAGCCTCGTCAGAACTCACCAGCCTCAAATACGTCGGACTGGCGGTGATGGTGAACTGGCCGTCTGTATCGGAATAGGTGAACAGATCCTCGGTAATGCCATATTTGCCAAGATTGCTTTCCCTATCGAAACCAGCACCCGCAATCCGCTCGCCCTTTTGGGCCAGCACCTTACCCTTGCTATCGATTAAGTCTCGATTCGCGTAGACCGCCCACTGACCTGTAGGTTTGTCATGGTCTTTGTCGTAATTATCTACAATGCTCCAATCAGTAATTTCAGGGTATGCGCGATGTTTCGGCAGCACACTTGAATCGAGCCGGTATAAGAACTGGCTGTGAAGATATATCTTCTGGTGGTTGACGCTTTCTCCGCCTACGTCAATGACCACGTCCTTGCTCGGGTTGATGGGTTTGAGAGGATTAGCCACCGTGTTGGTGATGTCCTCGCGGCTGTTGGTGATTTGTTTGGCGGTGTTCTTGACGGTGTACCCGTCAGTGACCTTGACCACGGTGACCGGTAGCACCAGCTGGTACTTCTTGCCTAGTAGGCTCTGGTCGATGGCCGGATCCTTCAAGGGGTCGAGTTTCTGCGTGCTGTAGGCTTTCAGGTCTTTGGGCTGGGGGTCACCTTTCACGGTTTCACCGGTGGCGGGGATCTGCGTGTCTACGGTCTTGAAGAAGGCGTAGACAATCCCGTCCTTGACTTGAATGTTGAGCTTGGCGGTCACGTCTTTACCAGCTGGGTCGAGCACTTGGATAGCGTGCTCGTCCAGTTTCAGGTACTCCTGATCGTAAGCGTCGATGGCACCTAAGCGTTGCACCTTGTAGGCGGTGTTGGCTAGGTCGCTGGCATCGATGTTGATCCGGTAGTACAGGTGGTCACCCAAGAGAGCCGTTTTCCCGTCAATGTTGACCGATGGGCTCTTCTGCGTATCCTCCTTACCGGGCTTAATTGTAGGTGGCTGATTGTGTACCTGATTACTGGGTGTGACCGAGTTGTTGATGGTCAGCCAAGCCTGGTTATCGATGACATGGTCAGTGGGCGCGTCTTCTTTCACTCGTGCTTCGAAACGTAGGAGGATACGAGGGTGGGAGCCCTTGGGCCAGTTCGCGCTCACCCAGCCCTTAGCAAAGGAAGCTACAAAACTGTGAGCATTGTCATCCCAGCTGCCGGTCCACTGACTGCGAGGAATAACGCGACCGGTGTTCAGGTCGTGGATCTCCAGGGTCTGCTTATCCGGCACGGTCTGCGGATCATAGGTGTCTGAGACCGCGACCTCGGTGATCTCGTAAGCGTCGTTGGCGGGGATGAGCGGGTCCACTTTGACGGTGTACTCGACTTTCTGCCCGGGGAAGACGCGCTTACCGTCCACACTGTCCTGGTCGCCGCCCTGACTGGCTTCACCAATCACATCCTTATGGATGGAGGGCACCGTCAGGCAGATAGCGGGCTGGTTCGTGTCTACGGGCGCGTGCCCGGCCTGCTGGTTGCCCTTGTTGGTCAAGCCTGACCCGTCAGGGTTCTTGCACGCATCCAACTGGTCACCAGGGGCCTTACCGTAGTCCTTACGGATACCCGCCGGATCGAACGTAACGTTGAACGGCACCAGCATAGTAATCTGCTTAGCTGAGCTCATATCCTGCAAGCCTTGCGCATACGCTGGCTTCGCAGTCGCAGTCGCCACGGTACCATTCACACTGACGGTGAACTGGCTGGTCACATCCCGTCCACTAGCGTCGATGGCCGCGATGGTGGAGTGCTCGGCCGTGCTCGCATCCTGGTCGTAGACGCGAATATGGGAGACATCCTCCGGGCTAACAATACGAGCCGACTGCTGCCAATCATCTGAGAGCACCAGGTTAGGAACCCGTGCCAGGTGGGCGGGCATCGTAGCGTTCACCGCTGCTGCCACCCGGTCTCCCTGCCGGAAAGCCTTATCATCAGCTCCAGTCTGGTTGGTTTTAGTGGGGTCAATGACCAGCTTGTAGTCCTCAGAACTGCTCATCGGGTCACCGTTCTCCAACGCCACCCAGCTCTTATCCGGGTTAGGTGTCCACACAAACACCGGCGGCTCATTGGTAGGAACCTTCTTCCGGTTCCACTGCTCATAGCCCTTATTCGTGAGCTGGACGAGCTTCCCGTTCGTGCGGGTCGCATCCTTGAACGTGCCACCGATGTAGAGCTTGACACTCTTATCGGCCGGTAAGTTCTCGGTACCGTTGAGGACTGCGGCTTTCGCGGTGGCAATCGTTACAGTGCCTTGCACTTGGATAATGAAGTCACCGGTGCGATCCACGCCGTCAATGTAGACACGGGCTTTACTCGCGTCGGTGAAGTCCACGTACTGGGCAGCTGGACTCCAGTCATCAGCGATACTATACGTGTCCAAATCCTTGGCCAGTGTGTGAGGAATACGACCGTTGACCACGCCACCCACCTCGTCACCGGGCAGGAATACCTTCGTATCCACGCCCTGCTTATTGGTGTGATTCGGGTCAGCGGCACTTAAAGCGCCTTGCGCATCCAAGACCCATACCTTGTCGGGCTTAGGAGAGCGTACGAACGCCGGAGGCTCGTTCGAGGGAACAGTTTTCTTATTCCACTGCTCAGAGCCAGCATTCGTGAATTGTGCTCCCTCGGGCACATCCACGTTCTTCAAGCTGCCGGAGATAATCAGCTTCACCGTCTTATCAGCTGGCAGATTCTCCGTAGTGTTCAAGATGGCTGCCTTAGCGGTAGCAATGGTTTTCGTACCTTGCACCTGGATGTCGAAATCGCCGGTGCGATCCACGCCATCCACATACACATGGGCCTTCGAGGCATCAGTGAAATCAATATACTGAGCGGCACCGGTCCAGTCGTCAGTAATCTTGTAGGTGTCGAGGTTCGTGGCTAGGCCCTTGGGGAGCTTACCGTTCACCACTGAGGAGATAGGGTCGCCAGGTACGAACACTCGGTTGTCTTTGCTCTCATTATTCGACCCGTTCGGATCGGATGCCGCGAGCCCGCCGGCTTGGTCCAGGACCCAGACTTTGTTGGGTTTGGGTGAGCGCACGAACACGGGCGGATCGTTGGAGGGTACGGTTTTATCCCCCCAAGTTTCTGAGCCGGAGTTGGTGACCTGCACCCCGTCGGGAATGTTCGCATCCTTGACCATACCGTTGATAATGAGCTTGACAATCTTGTCAGCCGGCAGGTCCGCAGTCCCATTCAAAATACTAGGCTTAGCGGTAGCGATAGTCTTCGTACCCGATACCGCGATACTGAAATCACCCGTATAGTCGATGCCGTTAATGTACACCCGGGCTTTGGAGGCGTCGGAGAAGTCCACGTACTGGGCTGCGGCCGCCCAATCATCAGTAATCGCATAATTGGACAGGTTCACAGCTAGGCCCTGCGGGAGTTTACCGTTGACCACGGAAGCAATCGCATCACCAGGCACGAAGACCCGGCTGTCTTTGCCTTTCGCATTGGTTTTACCCTCATCCTGAGCGTTCAGGCCGCCAGCCGTATCCAGTACCCACACCTTGTCCGGGCCGGGCGTGCGTACGAACACACCGGGAATATTAGTGTCAGCGCCCTCGTCGCCCCACTTCTCCGAACCCGAGTTCGTGAACCGTTGACCGTTAGGTGCGCTCACATCCTTGACCTTGCCCGTAATCACGAGTTTGACAATCTTGTCAGCACTCAGGTGAGCAGTACCCCGCAACATCGACGGCTTCGCCCTAGCGATCGTCTTCGTACCCTGAATCGAGAGCGTGAAGTCACCAGTACGGTTAACCCCGTCCACATACACCTTCGTCTTCGAGACGTCAGTGAAGTCCACGTAGGGCGCGGCATTCGTCCAATCATCGGTCAGCTCGTAGGCCTCCAGGTCACCAGTCAGGCCAGCAGGAATACGACCGTTCACCACAGCCGTAATCGGGCTACCAGGAATGAAGGTCTTATTGTCTTTTCCTGCATTGTTCGTATGCCCAGGATCGGAAGCGACCAGTGCCCCACTCTCGTCCACGGTCCACACCTTATCCGGTGCTGGCGGGGTTTTATTGATCTCCCGGTGATCACCAGCCTGACAATTCATCCCATCCCCGGACCAGCACGACTGCGAATCATCCTTAATCAAATCCCGACGCCCCGTCGCCTTCGGATACACTGGGACCTCCAAGGTCAGGGTCTTGGGCGCCCAATCCGTAGGATGCGCTTTCACCGTCACCTCACCAGCCTGGGAACGGTCAATGAACACGTCGGCAGCCTGCACCACCCCATGCTCATCCACCACGCGCACCTGACCCAGATCATCATGATCCTTGGCACCAATGAACACGTCCGGGTCGTGAATATGATCGTACAACCAGAAACTCCCCGAACCAGCCGTCTGCGCACTCACATGCCCCACATACGGCACACCACTGACCACAATCGCATTCGGATCCGTAATAGGACTAGCATTATCCGCATTCCACAAGGTCTTACTCGGCCCCGGCGGATTCGCATCCCAAAATTCATCCGCCTCGCCCTCGCCCACACTCACGGCCGCATCCATCTGGCCCTGCTTAGGCACATCCAAGCTAAACCCGTAATGCCCGGCCGGCCAAGACTGCCAGCCAAAGTCAGCAGGAGTAAACGCCGGACCAGCAGACTGCCCATCATTATGCAAGCGAACAGGTTTACTACGAGCAATCAACCCGCCAGAAGGATACCCGTGCCAGGTCAGCGTACTGGTCCCATCCACATCCTCGCGCACGCTCGTAGACGCATGAGCCGTTATCAAATCCGACACCGGCTGCACGCCACCGGAGAGCGCAAACCCACCCTGCTGAGCCGTCTGAACCGTCATATGATAGTCAGTAACGCCCTTTGGCTCATACTGGTTGAGCATAATCACCACAACCGTCGTACTGTCCGACGTGTACTGATCGGCGATTTTATCGACGCTCATACCAGGATCGTCAGCAAAGATAGAATTAGTTTGATATGTTGCGCTATGATTGCTATAGGTTTTCCCACTAACTGTGCTTATCCAGTTATTCATCCAATCACTTTTTAAGTGATGGACCATTCCGCTAAATTGCTTATTCGGACCAGTCATAGTACCCACTGCCACGACACGGCATTGGCCTTGACCAACCTGGTCAGCGTGGGCAGCATTGAACCGGTTCAAGCAGTTGGCATTGGCCTCATTCAAAGCTTTCTGAGCTTTTGCCACACCCGTAGGCAACATGGAGACGCCTTGATCAGCAAGTGCAGCCGTAATGCTGGCCATATCGGCCCCGCCGAAACCATTGTCATTGTTATCACGGTAGGACCACTGCTGGTGGGCTTCAATCGGCGTACTACCGTCACCGTCATCGCTACCGCCGCCGCCACCGGCGAAGGCTGCACCCACTGGTAGCGCCAGAAGCGTGGCCACCGCTGAAACGAGTGCAGCCCCTTTTTGTAGCGCACTCCAGTTCTTCCAATTCCATTTCTTCATTACTATCCCTTATCATGAAGGGGACGAGCAATATACTCGTCCACATTGAGTGCCGGTGGGGTGAGCGACCGTCCAAATCAATCAACCCCACTGGCAAGGTGTGTTTCTCTAATCAGCCAATACCACACGATCCATCGGCGTTACAACCGTGATTGGTGTTGTCAGGCCGATGCAAAAAATCTTCCCAGCTGTCGTATCCTCCGTATTGTCCCTTTCCACTAGTTTGAGGCGCTGCCGGTACCTGCTGTTGTGGCGCCGACTGGCTGGCCTTGGGCCCTTGCTGCTGATAGGAAGGTTGCTGAGCATACTGCCGAGAAGCCTGAGCCGCGGCCTGTTGAGCGGCCTGCGCATCAGCGTCGGCCTTGGCCTTCGCTTGTACGCTCGCATTCACCCCATCAACCTCCGCCTGCACATTAGCCTGGGCTTTCGCGTAGTCAGCCGGCAGACCCGAGCTCACCTGGCCCGCAGCCTCCAAAACTCCCTGCAAACGCTCACGAGTAGCAGCATCCGCCACCTTTCCATCCGAGTCAGCCAGCAACTTCGCTCCCTCATCACGCTTAACCTGCAATGCACCTTTCGCATCAGCCAAGACTTTCGCATCCCGCGAGCGCGAAACTGCCTGTGCTGCTGCCTCCAACTGCTTGGCGCGGGTTTTCGCAGCCGCCTCCCGCCGAGCCAACCGTGCCTGCGTTTGCCCTAAATCTCCCGTAGGAGCATCAGCCTTACAAGCGCGCTTGCTATCGCCGCCCCCATCCGCCAGCAACTGGTGAAGCCGGCGAACCGAACCCGCATCGTTCACTTGCTCTTCTGCAACATCTTGCACAGCCGCCGCTTTCTTCCGGCTTGCTTGCAAGCTTTGGTCGGCCTTATCCACCGCCCGTTGCTTCTGCTGACAATCCGCCAGGGCTCGCTCGTGGCGATCGTGCGTCCACCAGACTCCACCCCCAACTACGGCGAGCGCCACAATGACGAGCATGGCAACAGCTACTAGGACACGCTTTCGGCCCGCCCGATGGCCCTCTGCGCTCTGCTGCCCTCCGGCCTGATTCGTCTCTACCTGCCCCATGTCTACCTTCTATCTGCGCCTTTGCACTGTATTGCATAACACTCCTTTCAATCAAAACATAAACCCTTCGTTTTTCCTATTCCACCAGTTCTTGATGTTGATAAGTCTCGCAGCTTGCGGGCAGGTAAAGCGAGCTGAAAGGACAATGTGGTCGAATGTGCCCCCAAAACGCATAATGTGGATAAGTTATTCAGCTGCGACCGCACTCGCCTGTCAACAACAACGCCACCAACCCCACCAGCAACGCTGCTAACGACCCACCAGCGCCCAGGGCACACCAGCTCCTTTCGCGCACTTTAGACAGGCGATTGGGGTACAGTATTGCTTGAAACTTGCCAAGCGCGGAAACTGCGCCGAAGCATTGCAAGAGTGCACATTGCAAAACATAAGGAGAGAACCCATGGCAGATACGTTTGACGTTCTAGTAGAGATTCCGCGCGGCTCACGCAACAAGTACGAGGTGGATCACGAGTCCGGCCGCATCAAGCTGGACCGCACGCTCTTCACCTCCATGGGCTATCCAGACGACTACGGCTACATCGAAGGCACACTGGGCGAGGACGGCGATCCTCTCGATGCGCTCGTTATGCTGCCCAACTCTGTCTTCCCCGGCTGCGTGGTGGAATGCCGCGCCGTAGGCCTGTATCACATGGTGGACGAAGCTGGCGGCGACGACAAGGTGCTGTGCGTGCCTGCCGACGTGCGTTTTGACGACATCAAGGACATTGACGACGTGTCCGAATTCCACAAGGCCGAAATTAAGCACTTCTTCGAGCAGTACAAGGCCCTGGAGCCCGGCAAGGAAGTCATGCCCGGCGACTTTTGGACCAACGCCGAGGCGGCCAACAAGGAAATCGTAGCGGCCCGTCAGCGTTTAGCAGACCAGCAGTAACACCGGCCTGCCGCAGTGCAGAAAATTGCTTCTAGCGTAGTTTGAGTTCGCATCAGCTCGCCCTAGATCCCTAGCGTCGGTAAGTGGCAGAGAGGCTTTGCGCCCCGCAATTCGCCCTTATCGGCGCTTTTGTGTCGGCGAGCAACAGCGGGCGAACCATTTTCCACATTCGACCACATTTGCCCTACCGTGCCACTAAAACTCGCCAAAGCGGATAGAGTTAGGCATACTAATACCTGGGGAAGGTAAAACCCTGCTACATATGGAGGAATTTTACGATGACAGAAGCAGAAAAGATGGAGCTCCTGCGCAAGCTGGTGGCTTTCCGGTCCGTCAACGGCCACGAGCTACCCGTCGCACAGTATATTCAATCGCTCTTTGAGGCAGAGGGCATTGAGTCCCAAGTTCTGCCCTTTGGCGACGATAGGGCTAATTTAGTGGCCACTATCGGCTCCGGCGAGCCAGTTCTTGCTATTTCTGGGCACATGGATGTAGTTGATGTCAATATGAACAATTGGCACACCGACCCCTTCGTACTCACGGAGGCGGAAGATGGCGACACCTACTACGGGCGCGGTTCTACCGATATGAAGAGCGGCTTGGCGGCCATGATTATCTCCATGATTGAGCTCAAGCGTGAGAACGCTCCTCTTAAAGGCACGCTCAAATTCCTCGTGACCGCAGGAGAAGAGGTAGGCCAGCCGGGGGCCGAGCGCTTGACCGGCGAGGGCTACATGAAGGGCGTGGATGCGCTCATTATTGGCGAGCCTTCCGGATATGCGGGCGTGTACGCCAACAAGGGCGAGCTCGATCTCAAGATTAAGGTCAAGGGCCGCGCTGCTCACAGCTCTATGCCTGCAATGGGCATTAACGCAGTCGAAGCCCTGCTTGAGGTCTTGGACCAGATTAAAGACGAGATGCACCAGAGAATGGATGGGGTAGCGAACCCGGTCTTGGGCGGCACAGTCTTCAACATCGACACCATCCACGGCGGCAATCAGGTCAACGCTATTCCTGCCGATGCTGAGGCCGAAATTAATATTCGCATTATTCCTGAGCTCGACAACGAGACCATTCTCTCCATCGTGAACGGCGTAATTGACCGCTTTAACGCCTCCTCCAAGGCCCAAGTAAGCATGGATGTCGACATGGACATCATCCCCATTATTGGCGATAAGAATTGCCGTTTGGTCAAGCTCGCACAAGAGATTGCTCCGGACCACATGAGCCAGTTCCCACTCTCCGACAAGGAACTAGAGCAGGCCCGCGCTACCGCCAAAATGATGGGCTTTGAATACGTGCCCAATCAGCTGCCGGTCATCGGCGTCTCGGGCGGCACGGATGCTTCCAAGTTCCTCATCGACCAGCCCAACGGGTTCTCCTACCTCACTTTCGGGCCCGGTTCCAACACCCCTCACCAAGACAACGAGTGGGTTTCCAAGGCCATGTATCTGGACTTTATCAACATGTACAAGGAACTGTTCACCGCTTATTTGTCATAAGCACAGGCTCTTTCGCGCAATAGGGGTCATGCCGGACTAATATGTCACTTGGGGCAGAACTAGCTCTAAAGGACGGCGGCATGACCTTCTATTCATATGACTACCTCAAGGGTGGCCAAGTTAACTGGGCTATTATCAAAATCGTTCTCGTGAGCGTACTAGCCCTGGCATTTCTGGTTTTCATCATTAAATATTCGCGCAACAAGTGGGACTTAAAATACCGGGATCTTTCCATTATTCTCGGCACTCTACTCCTGCTCGCCGCTGCCATTCAATACAGCGATTACACGAACTTGCGCACAGCGAGCGTGCAGAGCGGGCAGCTGAGTGTGGTCATCGAAAAGTCAGCAAAGAAGCTGGACATCAGCCCCCACTCCATCGCCATTAACGACACCTCGCGCAACAACGACATGCTCATCAAAACACCTAAGGGTTATTACTCGCTTGTATTCAACAGCTCTGGCTCAGAATTTTTGCTGGTAAAGGTCGACCTCTACCAGCCTGATATCACAGTAATCCAGTAAACCAACAGGGGAAGAAACATATGGATATCAATTTCTACATTGACGTGGCGATCAAGCTCATTATCGGCTTGCTCTTCATCACGCTGCTCATCAACCTCACCGGCAAAAGCAATATGGCGCCGACATCGCCTATGGATCAGATGCAAAACTACGTGTTGGGCGGCATCATCGGCGGCGTGATTTACAGCACGTCTGTCACTCTCGCCCAGTACATTGTGATCTTGCTCATGTGGGCAGCGCTCATTCTCATTACCCGCTACGCCAAGACCCACATTCACGCCGTGAGCAAGTACATCGACGGCGACCCTATCACCGTTGTCAAAGAAGGCAAACTCCTGCCGCAGAACTGCTTAAAAGCGCACCTGACAGCCAACGACTTGGTCCTCAAACTGCGCAGCGGCGGCGTTACCGACATTGACGATGTCAAGCGCGCTATCCTGGAGCAAAACGGCTCTCTCACCATCTTGCAAAAGGGCGACAAGGACGTGCGCTACCCCGTTATTGTGGACGGTCGCACGGATCCTGATGTGCTCGACTTGATGGGCAAGGATGAGGATTGGCTGAACAGCAAACTCAAGGAGCAGGGCGTTGAAAGCACCAGCGACGTGTTCATAGCCCGATACCAAGGCCAAAAGCTCAAGGTCGTGACTTACTCCGGTAAGCAGAGCCAGAAGTAGCGAGCGCAGCCCAACAGAGGGCAGGAAGTGGCCAACCGAGCAGAGCTGTAGATTGGTTACTACCTGCCCTTGCTTGTTCTCACTACTTGCAGCACATTTTCAGAAAATCTTACCCCCGCTCAAACGCAAAAGTCACCAGCTCACACCGGGAGTACGTGGACCACGCAAAGCGCCACAGCCACCAGCAGACCAGAAAACATCACAGGCACCAGCGCCATGGATAGCCAGGGCTGAACCGCGCTCTTGCTCACCCGCCGTAAATCCAACCACCAGGTCCACGATGCCACGCACAGCAGCACAGCCAGAACCGCAGCCACCAGCACCACCAACAGGACCCAGCGGCCCGTGTGCCCTAAAACACCACCAGCAAAGCTGTGGGCGCTGTGAGAAGCTAGGGTTGGCGTGAAAATCCACCCAGCCACACCGATGCAGCTCACGCCGCTCAAGGCATCCACCGAGAGCCCGCGAATCACATGCGTACGATTAATTCTAAGCATCTGCCGACCGAAAATGCCGACCACCAGCACCACCAACAGCAGAGCCGTGAGCCCAATCCACTGCCGGAACACCCCCCACTGATCCGCCAGCTGGGTGTGGCCGCCGACCATAGCAACCATATTCCAATAGCAGGCACCAATTAAGGAAGCAGCCCCCAGAATAAAAGGAAACAGGCTGTCAAACAAGCTGTCTTCGGCTCCGCGAGCCAGGCAGTATGCAGACAGACACACCACCACAAGCGCTAGGCAGGCAAGATTCGCCACCAGCGAGAGCTGATCGGAAGATCGCCAATACGACAAGAGCAGGGGCAGCACAAAAACTGCCACAACCAGCAGCTGCGTAAGTGCCATCGCCAGTACAGACTTGCTCACCGGCGACCCAGCCGACGAAGGCTCAACAGCGGCCTTGCTCTCATCTACAAGTTTGAAATCCACTCGAGACAGCCTTTCACCATCGCTGGTTATTGTTAACTTCCCTTGCGGGCCTCGCCCCTTACGAGGTTTACCAAAATTATAAACTCACCTCAGGCACTTATCGTAACCCTACCGCACACATGGCACGTCTACTTTTCTCTGAACCCGAACAAGGTACAACTCTTCGTACCCCCGACTGTACAATAAGACCACGCCCTTAATGCAGCTGTAAGTAAACACGGCAGGAGGAGGGACCCGTAGTGACGGATTTGACCTTATTGACCTTTGCCAAGGATCCGGCTACTGTGCTGCCCGCGCTCGCCCTGCTCTCCCACCGCGTTCGCGTCTTACCACTCGACGCCGCTTCACTGGTGCGTATGCCCGAGCAGACCATCGCTTTTATCGACGCCTGCGACAACCTGGTGGCGGCCAAAACCCTGTGCAGTTTAATGAAGGCTTCAGGCTTGAGCACCCCCATTATTTTAGTCGTGCGCGAAGGCGGTTTCACGGTCATCAACCAAGACTGGGGGTTGGCCGACATTGTAGTCTCCAACGCCTCACCAGCCGAGGTGGAGGCCCGTCTGCGTCTGGTGAGCGAGCGCCAAAACCAGCCGGAGGCAGTCGCCCAGATTACCAGCCCGGAGCCAGACAACAGCAGCGGTCAAATTCGTTCTGGCGATTTGATTGTGGACCCCTCCGGCTACACAGCGCGTCTGCGGGGTCAACCCATCGACCTGGCTTACAAAGAGTTTGAATTGCTCAAATATTTAGTGCAACACCCAGGCCGTGTCTTCACGCGAGCCCAGCTCCTTCAAGAGGTTTGGGGCTATGACTACTACGGTGGCACCCGCACGGTGGACGTACATATCCGCCGCCTGCGGGCCAAGCTCGGCGGCGAGTACGAGCACCTGATTGGCACTGTGCGCAACGTAGGCTACCGGTTCGATCCCCTCAAATCTGACGACCCTGCAGTCGCCACTTCAACCGCTCAGCCGGAAACCTCCGAGCCCACAAGCAAGAGCGAGCATAAGCAACCGGCTCAAGCCCCTGAAACGACCGACAAGCCGGGGGCCGCTTCAGCCAGCCAGACCAGCCGTCGACAGCGCCACAAGTAGAGCGAGCTATGACAGCATCAGCAAGCAGTACAGCATCCGCTAACGCCAGCGGCAAACAGCGACGCAGGTCAGCCAGCTCAGCAGCCACCAGCGAGAGCCGGGCCCACCGTCTGCGGCGTATACACGAGGAGTACGACATCCTCTGCCAGGAGTTTCCTGACGCGGTCTGCGCCCTCCATTTCACCAACCCGTTTGAGCTCCTCGTCGCCACAGTGCTGAGCGCTCAAACGACAGACAAGCGTGTCAATTCGGTGACTCCCGAGCTCTTCGAGCACTTTCCTTCACCTGAGCACATGGCCTCGGCCAGCGCCAGCGCAGTGGAGAGCATCATCCACTCGGTTGGGTTCTACCACGCTAAAGCCACCCATATTATTGGCCTGTCGCAGATGCTGGTGGAGGACTACGACAGCCAAGTGCCAGCGGACATCAACGAGCTCGTCAAACTGCCAGGAGTCGGTCGCAAAACAGCCAATGTGGTCTTGGGCAACGCTTTCGGCATCCCTGGTTTCCCGGTAGACACGCACGTCACCCGCGTCACCGCCCGCCTGCGCTGGCGGACAGACTGGCGCTCCACCCACCCCGATCCAGTCAAAATTGAGCACGAAATCTGCGGCTACTTCCCGCCTGAGGATTGGACGAACCTCTCCCACCGGCTCATCTTCCACGGCCGCGTCACCTGCCACTCCCGCAAGCCTGACTGCGCCCACTGCCCCCTGGCCGCAAGCTGCCCGAGCGCCGAACTCTTCTTGGGAGCGCCGGTCGAAGCTGACCAAGTTCCGGTCTTCCGCAACGGCCATCTCGAAGGTGAGCCAGAGGGCGAAAAGCGCTGATGTAAAGCCCTCAACAGGCCTGCCAAACAGGTCGGTGCACCCTGACCGTTAGAATCGAGTCTATGACAAGCCAACAGCAGAAACGACTCAAGCCTGGTCTGGTCTTCCTCATTGCCCTCGTGGTTTTGAGCTTGATTGCAGCCCTCATATGGCCCCTCCTGAACCACTGGGGGCAGTCTAAGGCCGAAGCAGCGGGCGGCCGGGTGAACATCGGCGCCAGCCAAGCGCCGAATTCGCTGGACATCCGCACTGAGTCGGGTGCAGCCGTCACCCAAGCCCTCTTGGGGAACGTCTACCAGACGCTGGTGGGCTTAGATGAGAACGGGCAGCCCACGGCCGGCCTGGCTTCCTCCTGGGATCGCTCCTCTGACGGGCTCACCTACACCTTCCACCTGCGCTCCGGCGAGACCTTTGACGATGGCAATACCGTTGATTCCAACGCTGTGCTGTGGTCTATGCAGCAGATTATCAAGAACAAGTACTTGGATTACGAAAAGCTCGACAACCTAGACAAGGTGACGAATCCCGATACCAATACGGTAGTCATGGAGCTCAAGACCCCAGATTTCCGCTTACCCTCTATGCTCACCAGCCGGGCCGGCATCGTGTACAACCGCGGCGCGCGTGTCAACTACTCTACGCAGTCGGCTGGCTCGGGCCCCTACACAGTAGAAAGTTTCGAACCTGGATCCCGACTCGTCTTGCGCAAGAGCCAAACCTACCGCGGGCCTCACAGCGCTAAAAGTGCGCAAATTATCTTTACCTACAAGGCCCAGTCAGCCGGTCAAGCCCAGCAAGTGGCCGACGGCAAACTCGACGCTGCTGTGGACTTGAGCGGGCAGGAGGCGAGCGCAGCCAGGAATATCAAGCAGGGAGTAACGCTGTCAACCGGCGTGAGCGACCAGAATCTTGTCCTCGCCTTCAACCATTCCAAGACGGCAATTACCTCCGACGAACGCTTCCGGCAGTCCATCCGTTACGCCTTAGACCGTCAGGCCGTGGCCGACACCAGCGGCGGCACAGCACAAGTGCTCAACGGGCCGCTCAACAAGCTCAGCCCCGCGTATGACGATGGCGACAACCCCTTCCCCCACGACACCCAGAAAGCTCTAGGACTGGCCTCATATTTCAACCCTTCGTTCTACGGTGGAAGAATTCGCCTGGTCTACGAGGACTCGCTCGGTCAGGCTGTGGGCGACAGCATTAAGGATCAGCTCAAGCAGGTCGGCATTCCAGTCGAAGTAACACTTGTGGACCACAATACCTTCCAAGACCGGGTGGTCAACCGGCACGATTATGAGCTGACCTTGCTGACCATGAGCAACCAAGACGTTGAGCAATTCTCCAAGCCAGATTCGGTCATGCTCTACGACGATCCCGAGAGCCAGCAGATTTTCCGCCTGGTGCAAGGAGCGAATTCCAAGGAGAGCTATACCTCCCAGCTCAAGCAGTACGCGCACATGCTCTCCCAAAAGTCACCCGCTGACTGGCTGAGCGTCAAAGCTCCGGTGAACATGTACCGGCCTAGCTTAACCGGTTTGAGCAACAATATGACAGAGAGCTACTTGCCCCTCTGGCAGCTTCAGATGCATTAAAGCAAAAGCCTTGTGCTCACTGGCTGGCTCCACATTCGACCACATTGGTCGGTCGGCTTGCGCCTTGTCAATATTCGCCCATAAACTGGGCCTATGTCTGCAAATCAAGGAATCGTAAAGGCCAACCTGACCCCGCTGCCCGACCGGGTGAGTGTAGATGGTCTAGAAGCAAAGTGGAGCGAGCACTGGGAGCAGTCCGGTGTCTACAAGTTCGCCGGCTCTCGTGATCGCAAGTCAGTCTACTCGATTGACACACCGCCGCCCACGGTCTCCGGCCACCTGCACGTCGGTCACGTTTTTTCATACACCCACACGGACGTCATTGCCCGCTTCAAGCGCATGTGCGGTTTCGACGTCTTTTACCCCATGGGCTGGGACGACAACGGCCTTCCCACTGAGCGGCGCGTGCAGAACTACTATGGCGTGCGCGTAGACACTAGCCTGAAATACGACCCGGATTTTAAGCCGCCCTTTGAAGGAACAGAAGGCAAGAAAATCCAAGCCAAGGACCAGGTGCCCATCTCCCGGCAGAACTTCATCGAGTTGTGCGAAAAGCTCTCTGCTGAAGATGAGAAGCTCTTCGAACGTCTCTGGCGTTCCCTGGGTCTGTCGGTGGACTGGGCGCAAACATATCACACGATTGGCGAGCACCCGCGCAGGGTGGCGCAAAAAGCTTTCCTGCGTAATTTAGCCCGAGGTGAGGCTTATCAGAAGGAAGCACCGGGCTTGTGGGACGTCACCTTCCAGACTGCAGTGGCCCAGGCTGAGCTTGAGAGCCGCGAATACGACGGCTTTTACCACCGCGTAGCCTTCCACTTTGCCGACGGCAAGCCGATCTACATTGAGACCACGCGCCCAGAGCTCCTGCCCGCCTGCGCCGCCTTGATTGCCCACCCGGACGACGAGCGCTACCAGCCATACTTCGGGCAAAAAGTTCACTCTCCCCTCTTCAAGGTGGAAGTGCCTATTCTGGCCCACCCGGCCGCCGAGATGGATAAGGGCGCCGGCATCGCCATGTGCTGCACCTTTGGCGACATGACCGATGTTGAGTGGTGGCGGGATTTGAAGCTGCCCACCCGCTCCATCATTCAGCGTAACGGACGCATCATGATGAGCACCCCCGACTGGATTGAGAACGAGCAGGGGCGCGAGCTCTTCGCCTCTATCGAAGGGAAAACTACCTTTAGCGCCCGCAAGATGATTGTGGATGCCCTGCGCGAGTCTGGCGACTTGGACGGTGAGCCCAAGCCCACCAAGCGTATGACCAACTTCTATGAAAAGGGCGACAAGCCCTTGGAAATTGTCACCTCCCGCCAGTGGTACTTACGCAATGGCGGCACCGACCGCAGCTTGAACGCACAACTTCTGGAGCGGGGCAAGGAATTGCAGTTCCACCCCGACTTTATGCGCGTGCGCTACAACAACTGGGTCGAGGGCTTGAACGGCGACTGGCTAGTCTCCCGCCAGCGCTTCTTCGGTGTACCCTTCCCCCTGTGGTATCCCGTTACCGCCGAGGGCCAGGCCGACTACGCCCACCCGATTACCCCGGATGAGAGCCGACTGCCGATCGATCCTTCCACTGATACGCCCGAAGGTTTCGAGGAGTCTCAGCGTGACCAGCCCGGCGGGTTCACCGCCGAAAAAGACATTATGGACACCTGGGCTACGTCCTCCCTGACCCCCCAGATTGTGACCCACTGGGCCGAGCCGGGCGAGCAGAACGAAGCACTTTTCAAGGCCACTTTCCCCATGGATCTGCGCCCGCAAGGGCAGGACATCATCCGCACCTGGCTCTTCTCGTCTGTTGACCGCGCCCACCTGGAAAACGGCTGCCTGCCTTGGAAGCACGCCACGCTCTCAGGCTGGATCCTGGACCCAGATCACAAGAAGATGTCGAAATCTAAGGGCAATGTGGTGGTGCCCGACGAGCCCATTAAGCAGTATGGAGCCGATGCCGTGCGCTACTGGGCTGCCTGTGCCCGCCTGGGGCTGGATGCCACTTACGACGAGGGGCAGATGAAGATTGGCCGCAGGCTGGCCATTAAGCTCCTGAACGCCACCAAGTTCGCGCTCTCCATTGGACGCGAGGACGAGAACCACCATGTGGGCCAACCAGCGCAAGCATCTTGGAAGCTCGCAGATGTGACGGTGGCGCTTGATCAGGCGGTACTAGCTCGACTGGCCCAAGTCATCACCGAAGCTACTCAGGCTTTGGAGTCATACGAACACTCCAAGGCTTTGGAAGCTATCGAGACCTTCTTCTGGAACTTCTGCGACGACTATATCGAACTAGCAAAGAATCGCGCTTACGGCAAGGCTGACGAGCAAGGGCAGGTGCCCGCTCAAGCGGATGTGCTCTCCGCGCGCACCACACTGGGCGTGACCCTAGATGCCTTCGCCCGCCTCTTTGCCCCCTTCCTGCCCTTCGCCACCGAAGAGATTTGGCAGTGGATGCATGAGGGCGAAGGCTCGGTGCACCAAGCCGCTTGGCCGCTGGCTCAGGACTACGCACAGGCCGCTGGTGAGACTTCGCCAGAACTCCTCACCTGGGCTGGCGATGCCCTGGCAGCCCTGCGCAAGATTAAGTCTGAAGCCAAGGTCTCTATGAAGACTCCAATTTTGTCTGTCACTTTGGCTGTGGCTCCTTCTGGCCTGGCAGCTGTGGAAGCGGCCTTGGGCGACATTGCTCAGGCTGGGCGCGTGACTGGCAGTATTGAGCTCAAGCAGGACGCTCAACTGAGTAGTCAGGCCGATAGCAGTAACGATCAGACTGGCAGCGAGAGCGAAGGTTCTACCGGTGTTCAGGTCACAGCCAGCGAGCTGGGCGAACCGCCAGCCAAGCAGGCTCGTAAGTAAGGCTACAACCGCTAGTGTTATTAGCTCTCGACCTCCCGCTCGACTGTAGTTGGCTGGGAGGTCGAACGCTATCTACGGGCGCACACCTAGGCTGAGCAAAATCCTGCCCTTACTCCTAACCTGGTCACCAGACAGGCCACAGCAAACGAAAGCAGACCAAATCAGACAGCAGCGAATCAGACCAAGGGTTGTGTCCAGCCTCAATCGCCCTACCGCAGTATCGCGTAGCAGTAAGTCTTACCGGGCCTTCTGCTGTTCCTGAGCAATACGCGCATGACGCTCCTTAGCCAGGCCGGCAACGAACGTATGGTAGCCTTGCGCGATTGCCGGATCCAATCCCTCACTCTGGGCTAGCTGGCGCAAATGCTCAACCTGCGCCCGCTCCCGCTCCGGGTCGGCTGGGGCGAACCCGGCCAGAGCCTTGAGCTGCCCCACCTCGTCGGTAGCCTTAAAACGACGAGATAAGAGCTCAATCACGGCCGCATCAATCCGGTCAATTTCACCTCGTATTGCGCCTATGCGAGCCGCGCTACCCACCGTCTGCGCATTACCCTGCGTCTGCTCGTCAACTACTGTCTCGCCTGCTGCTGTCATGCTCTCTCCCGCCTGCACACTGGTATTACATCTACTCTAAACCTGCTTCCCGTCTTATTTTGCGACACTTAACAGGAAAAATTCAGGAAATTTTTAGGTTTACCCTTTAATCTTGCAGCGGGGATTTGTAAGAGTATGAAGGGGAACTGGAGTGAAGCAGAGAAAATTAGGGGGCCTAACTGTCTCCGAAGTGGGCATGAGCTGTATGGTATTCTCGCGTGGCCACAACCAGCCGCCAGCAGAAGAGGACTCGATCGCCGCTATCCGCGCTGGCTACGAAGCCGGTTGCACCTACTTCGACACGGCCGAAAACTACGGCAAGGAGCTTTTCCACCTCGGCCACAACGAGGAACTGGTGGGCAAGGCGCTCGCCGGCCGACGGCATGAAGTGATTCTCGCTAGCAAATTCCACCTCCACTGGCGTGACTTTCAAGCGCATCGCCCCCTTTACCAGGCCGTGCGCAGCCACCTAGATAAAACCTTGCACAACCTAGGCACCGACTACCTCGACCTGTACTATATGCAGCGCACTAACCCACAAGCACCAGTGGCCGATATCGCCCAAGTGATGGAACAGTTGGTAGCCGAAGGTCTGATTCGAGGCTGGGGCATGTCTCAGGTCGACTTGCCCGACATTCAATCCGGACAGGCTGTCTTCCCACTCACGGCCGTGCAGGATGCCTACTCGATGGCTCAGCGCTCCATTGAGGAGGAAGTTATCTCCTACTGCGCTCAAGAGGGAATAGGTTTCGTGGCCTTCTCCCCTATCGCCTCATACTATTTGAGCAGCGACAAGCCAAAATTTGACCGGACAGCTGACCAATACGAGCGTCTCCAGGCCGAACTTCTGGTGCGCAAGTGGACCATTAACCGCCCCTTATTGCAGTGCATTCAACGGCTCGCAGGGCAGAATCAGGCGTCTCCTGCGCAAATTTCTTTAGCGTGGATGCTCCACAAATTCCCCAATCTCGTGCCGGTGCCGGGATCCAAACATCCCGAGCGCATCTTTGAAAACTTAGCGAGCGCTGACATCATCCTCTCCGATGAGGAAGTGGCTCAGCTCGATGAGCTGCTGGACTACTGCTGGCGGCACGACCGTCAGGTGAGTAAGCTGCTAGAGAGGAATCAGACCCGCCTCTACCACCGTCAGCGCCGGACACAGGCGAAAATCAGCAAGCATTCGCAGCAGCAAGCGCACACCCTGGCTGATCCGGACGTACAAAGCACCCAAACCGAGTTGGACCCTCAACAGATGCCCTCTGCCGAAGATCAGACTCCAGCT
This sequence comes from Bombiscardovia nodaiensis, assembly GCA_033127725.1. Lineage (NCBI taxonomy): Bacteria > Bacillati > Actinomycetota > Actinomycetes > Bifidobacteriales > Bifidobacteriaceae > Bombiscardovia > Bombiscardovia nodaiensis. Next base: position 2,048,604 of record AP026798.1, read on the forward strand.
CCAGACAGCATATAGCTAAGCCTCTCAAATAAGACTGTGGGCTGCTGGCGAACCAGCAGCCCACAGTTTGTATTGGTAGCCCCTCTAGCCTTTGGCGAGTCGTGAACTGTCAGCAGCTCTCAACCCAGCCGCCGAACCTATCCCGGCTCCGAATATGGAAGCACCAGTCAGGCGGCTAGAAGAGACCTTAGTTGGATTTTTGCCCCAACATCGTCTGCGTAATCGCACCCAGGAAGTCCCGGTTGGTAGCCGTCTTCTTCAAGCGCGGCACCAGCGTCTGGTAAGCCTGCTCAATTTCCATACCACCCAGGAGGCGGCGCAGACGGTAGACCACAGCCAGCTCCTCGGGAGAGGTAATGAGCTCCTCGCGGCGGGTGCCCGAAGCGTTGATGTCGATAGCCGGGAACATGCGCTTGTCGGCCAGCTCGCGCGACAGACGCAGCTCCATGTTGCCAGTACCCTTGAACTCCTCGAAAATCACCTCGTCCATCTTGGAACCAGTCTCCACCAGAGCCGAAGAAATAATAGTCAAGGAGCCACCGTTTTCGATGTTGCGGGCAGCACCGAAGAACTTCTTGGGCGGGTAGAGCGCCTGAGCATCCACACCACCAGAGAGGATGCGGCCAGAAGCCGGAGCTGCAATGTTGTACGCGCGAGCCAGACGGGTCATGGAGTCCAGCAGGACCACCACGTCTTGACCCAGCTCAACCAGGCGCTTGGCACGCTCTATGGCCAGCTCAGCGACCGTCGTGTGATCAGTTGCGGGCCGGTCGAAGGTGGAGGAGATGACCTCGCCCTGAACCGTGCGCTCCATGTCGGTAACTTCCTCCGGGCGCTCGTCTACCAGCACCACCATCAGGTGGACCTCAGGATTGTTCTTAGCAATCGCATTGGCAATGTTTTGCAGGGTAATCGTCTTACCAGCCTTGGGTGGGGAGACAATCAGACCACGCTGGCCCTTGCCGATGGGAGCCACAATGTCAATCAGACGGCCCGTAATCTGGTTGGGAGTCGTCTCCATCCGCATACGCTCCTGCGGGTAGAGCGGCGTGAGCTTGTTGAAGTGCGGACGCTCTACCGCATCCTCCACATTCATGCCGTTAATGGTCTCAATCGACTGCAAGGGCATGAACTTCTGCCTCTGGTTGCGCCGATCTCCCTCGTGAGGTGGGCGGGTAGTGCCCTGGACAGCATCGCCCTTACGCAGGCCGTACTTCTTAACCTGTCCCATCGAGACGTACACGTCGTTGGGGCCAGGCAGGTAGCCGGAAGTGCGAATGAAAGCGTAGGAGTCGAGCACGTCGACTATGCCAGCTACGGGCACGAGATCTTCTGTCCGGTAATCCTCACGGCTCTCGAAATCGCGGGTCTGACGGCGGTCCCGGTCCTTGCGCCCACGGCTGTGCTCCGAGCGATCGTTGCTGCGGTCCACACGCTCCGAACGCTCAGGACGCTCCGAACGCTCGCGGCGGTCGTAACCACGACGGTAGTCCCGGTCTCGCCCTTCCTCATGCGTTCGCTTATGGTTCGGATGATTGTCACGAGCCGGGAGGGCGGCGAGAATATCGTCCAAATCACGCACTTTACCGCCGTGATTGCCTTCCTCGTGCGTCTCCTTGCTCTGGCTGCGGGTACGCGTATCACCCCGGTGCCGACGGCGGTTGATAATCACAGACTCGTCGTCTGCTACCACATGTTCCTTGTGCTGATGACTGCGGCCAGCGCTCTCGTCTATGCCGAGCACATCAAAGAGATCGCCAACCTGGCCGTGACCAGCGGACTTTGCGTGCGAATTTTCGCCCGCCTCATCTACGTCTACATGTGCATTCGACACCGTCGTCGTCTGCGCTGCCTGCTCAGTCAGCGGCTCTTCAGGCTCAGCCTTAGGAGCTGACGGGGCACTGCTGCTCGTTGCCTGCTGGGCAGGTCGTACACTCACGCCAGCCGGAGCTTGCCCGCCTGAACGAGCTGCTTCGATGGTCTCGATGAGCGCCGGTTTGCGCATGCTGGAAATGCCGCGCAAGCCCATCTGTTTTGCCAGCTCTTTCAGCTCAGGCAGTCTCATAGTATGAATATCTTGGCTTGTTGCCACTGTATATTGCCTTTCCTACCGCCACATCGCTCTAACATACTCTAGCGTGCAGCTTCAAGAAGTTCGCGGATAAACCGCTCATGAATGCCCGGTGCTATCCCAGCAAACCGGACTGCCTTAAGAGTACAACTCTCCCTAGATAGACGCAAGTTCGGCACGCGGGTCGAAGCAAATCTACCCACTTTTTTGTCCCCGAGCAGGCCTGTCTAGGCATCTACCTATAGCAAAAGCGACAGATGAGAACATTCCCACCTGTCGCTTTACTGTAGCACAAGCCTACTGGCAGAAGGCCTGCACGCCACTACTTTTGCTCGTGATAAGCCTTTTCAGTGTTGACATTCCAAACATTGCTCTTGTCTGTGCGACCAGTCTCAATATTTTTCACCGCCTCCATGGAGGTAGCCATCGAATGATCCTGGTTGTTGTAATGGTGCTGGCCATTACGACCGACGCAGTAGAGGTTGCCGAAGGAATCCAGCCACTTGATGAGCTCAGGCATCTGCGCGTAGGTGTCGAAATACGCCGGATAAGCCTTCTTGACATGCTCGCGGTGGGAGTCCATCACGTCTTGCGGGCCACCGATAATGCCCATGCGCGTCAGCTCCTTGATAGCGAAGTTCGTGGCTTCTTCGTCAGACATATTCCAGAAGCTGTCACCTTCCTCGCAGAAGTACTCCAAGCCAATCCAGACCGTGTTATCCACGTCTTTGACCATGTATGGGCTCCAGTTGTTAAAAATCTGGAAGCGGCCCATCTTGTAGCCCGGATCTTGCACATAAATCCAGCAGTCAGGCACGATGGGCGGGTTGCCCAGGGTGGGAATATCCGTAGTGTTGCGAATCCTCAAGTGCTTGATAAGGAGGCCCACGGTCACAAAATCGCGGTAGGGCAGGCCATTGGCTACGCGTACCATCTCCTTGGGCGCGCCGGTGGGAGAAGCGTCAATAGCGTTGACCAAGTCTTTAATGGGCATGGAGGAGATGAAGTGGTCGGCCTTGAGCGTAACCCGCTGGCCGTCCTTGTCCTGGTAGACCACGCCAGTGATATGACCGTCTTCCTGGTCAAATTCCACCACCGTAGCGTCGGTGATGACCTTCACACCGTGGTCCACGTTGCGCCGCTCCACAGTCTCCCAGAGCTGGCCCGGGCCGAGCTTGGGATACCAGAACTCCTCAATCAGGGAAGTCTCCACCTCGTGAGCGTCGCGCTTCTTAGGCATCATCTTTTGGAAAGCATTTTTTAGCACTGTCCAAATACTCAAGCCCTTGACCCTCTGGGCTCCCCAATCGGCGGAAATCTCGCGCGGGTGACGGCCCCAGAGCTTCTCCGTGTAGCCTTCGAAGAACATGGAGTAGAGCTTACGGCCGAAGCGATTGATGTAGAAGTTCTCCAAGTTGTCTTCCGGCAGCTTGTGGAACATGGAAGCGAGATAGGAGAAGCCAGCCTCCATCGTAATCTTGAAGCCTAGGGCTTTGAAGAGCCCGGGCGAGAGGGAGATGGGATAATCCAAAAAGTGGCGGTTCCAATAAATGCGGGAGACGCGGTGGCGCTTGAGCATCACCTTGTCAGTCTGCTCAGGATCCGGTCCACCGGGCTCCAAATCATGGTGCCGACCCAGCTTCTTATCGTCGTAGGAGGGAGCGCCTTGCAGGGGCAGAACTTCCTTCCACCAGTCCATAATCCTGTCATCTTTGGAGAAGAAGCGGTGGCCTCCGATGTCCATGCGGTTGCCGTTGTGGCGCACGGTGCGCGAGATGCCGCCGAACTGTTGGCTGGCTTCCAGCACAGTCACGTCATAGCGCTGGTCGCCGCCGTCCTTCACAAGCTCCCAGGCAGCAGTGAGCCCTGCCGGACCACCGCCGATGACAACGACCGACTGCTTTTGCACCATATTGACCTCCTGAAGGCGTCTATCCGCGTGTAGCCTGATGGCAACGCAAACTGAGAGCGAATACTTACGATACTCTCACGAATGATTGAGTCTGTACAGGCTCATACTAAAAGTTAACTTACTATATCGAGTTTTCCAGCGAATCGGGAATATCAATATCGCTTTTCTGCACTTCTTCCACGTTTACATCCTTAAACGTGACAATACGCACTTTTTTAACGAAGCGCGAAGAACGGTAGACATCCCAGACCCAAGCGTCAGTCAACTGCACGTCGAAGTATACATCTTGCCCAGCCGAGCGCACGTTAAAGTCCACCTTGTTGGCCAGGTAAAACCGCCGCTCCGTCTCCACCACGTAGGTAAAGAGCTTAATCACGTCGCGATACTCACGGTAGAGGGCGAGTTCCGCGTCAGTCTCGTAGTTGTCTAAGTCCTCTGCGCTCAACTGTTACCTCCCGAGTTGCGCTTCCTGCTGTGGCCAAGGTTGCGCCACCAGGCCCGCTTAGAATTTTTCTTGCCCGCAGCATCAGCATAAGCCCAAGTTGTGGCATCACCGCCAGCAGCGTCGGCCGACGGCTCCTGGGGCGGCTCAGCGTCATCAGACTCTGTCTGCGCTCTGGGCGAAAACGACTGAGGCTCAGACAGGACAGTACTGTCTTGCGCGGACGTATCGTGCATCTCCTGGTCCCGCTGGTCCTGGTCGGTAGCCTCTACTTTTTTGATCTCGCCTGTCTGCACGTCATTACTAGACAGGTACTCTGCGCCCGCTTTGGCCCCTGGGTCTACAGCATTTGTCTCATTGCCCAGCTCCTGAGCCTGCCGCTCTTCAGCCTGGACTACGTGCGCATGATTCTCCCGAGCCTGCGCCACGCCGGGGTTTCCATCAATGACGTGCATACCAAAGGCATCGAGAGAACGAATAGGATCGTACTCATCAACCAGGGCGTCCATCACGATCTGGTCCTGGTACTTGCCACCTTCTTCGTCCCACAGGGCATCGCGGGAAGTGCCAGACAGAGCGAATCCCAAGGACTGGTAAACCGAAATAGAGCGCGTGTTCTTCTCGGGCACGGCCACCCAAATGCGGTGCAGACCCAGGCCTGTGGGCTGCGGCGCGTAGCCGTAAGTCATCACGCGCGGCATAGCGTCACGCGAATACCCCCGCCCCCGGTAGTCCTTGCCCAGAACCACCTGGATGCGGGCCGACCGCGACCATCCATCCACGTCAATCAAGAAAATCATGCCAATCAAACCGTCAGTCTCGCTGGCATCCGAAGCACCGCCCTTGTCGGGGTCAGCCTCAGTAATCATGGCCCAGGCTACGGTCCGACGAGACTCCGGGTCCCCTACTCCTGACTCGCGGGGAGTCTGCCCTTTCGACCAAGCCACCGAACGCCGCACCCAGGCATTGACCACGGCACGCTCAGCCTGCGGCCCCTTGCCGGTGATGCCGGTGGAGTTGTAAAAGGCTTGGAGTTGGTCCATAGCCGTCAAATCGGCGACAGCTGCCGGGCGCAGGTGAACCATTTCACCGTTGATATAGGGTATGTCGATGCGCCCAGGCAACTCACGTTTGTCTGCCAGCTCCCCGCCTGCCGGGTTATCACTTGCACCACCGGCTGCACTTGTTACACCCGACATTGCTCACCTCCAAAGCCCGCTGCCGCCCTGGCAACGGTAGAGCAGTCTATCGCGCGCTCCTGGGAACTTCCTAGGAGCGCGCGAGCGCTTACTGAGCGATGCGTTGCATCACCATTGTGCTGACTGCCTTGGCGTCAGCCTGGCCCTTGGTGGCGCGCATAACCGCACCGATAATAGCTCCCATGGGCTTCATGTTGCCGGACTTCAACTTGGCCACAATGTCGGGATTGGCTTTCAGGGCCTCATCCACGGCGGACTGCAGCGCGCCGTCGTCAGAGACCACCTGGTAGCCGTGCTTCTCGACCACTTGCGCAGGCTTGCCCTCACCAGCGAGCACACCAGTCACGGTCTGCTTAGCCAGCTTGTCGTTCAGCTTGCCAGACTTGATCAGCCCTTCCACATCAGCCACATCCTGCGGGGTGATAGGGAGCTCTTGCAAGCTGACACCGCGCTCGTTGGCCTCGCGAGAAATCTCGCCTAGCCACCACTTGCGAGCTCCCGCCGGGTCTGCCCCAGCAGCAATCGTCTCCTCAATCAGGTCCAGAGCATCCGCGTTCAGGGCATCGCGCATTTGTAGGTCAGTAAAGCCCCACTCCTGCTTCAAACGGGCCCTGCGTTCGCGCGGCATCTCAGGCATTTGCGCCTCGAGCTCTTCGATGTGCTCGCGGGTCACGTGCACCATCACCAAGTCGGGGTCAGGGAAGTAGCGGTAGTCGTTGGCGTCGGACTTCACGCGCCCACCGGCCGTGGCCTGCTTGGACTCGTCCCAGTGACGGGTCTCCTGCAAAATCTCGCCGCCCTCTTCCAGGATGGCCGCCTGCCGGCGAATCTCATAGGTCAGCGTCTTCTCAATACCCTTGAAAGTGTTGACATTCTTAGTCTCCGAGCGGGTGCCCAGGGGCTCGCCCTTCTTGTGGAGGGAGATGTTCACATCGGCGCGCATATTGCCCTGCTCCATGCGAGCGTGGGAGATATTGAGTGCGCGCACAATGTCGCGGATGGCCTTTACATAGGCACCTGCGATTTCTGGCGTGCGCTCTCCGGCACCCTCAATGGGCTTGGTCACGATCTCGACCAGGGGCACGCCCGCGCGGTTGTAGTCCACCAGCGAGTGGTCAGCGCCTTCAATGCGGCCGTCCGAACCACCAACGTGGGTGTTCTTGCCCGCGTCGTCCTCTACGTGCGCCCGCTCAATGTCAATGCGGAAGGTGGACCCGTCGTCCAGCTCCACATCCAGGTAGCCTTCGCCGTTCAGGGGCTTGTCGTACTGGGAGATTTGGTAGTCGCGCGGCATATCCGGGTAGAAGTAGTTCTTGCGGGCGAATTGACTCCACTCGGCAATGTCGCAGTGCAGGGCCAGGCCTAGCTTAATAGCGTAGTCAATGGCCGTCTTGTTCACTACTGGCAGGGAGCCGGGCAGGCCGAGCGAGACCGGGGTCAGCTGGGTGTTGGGCTCACCGCCGAACTCGATGTGAGCCGGGCAGAAGAGCTTGGTGTTCGTCGAGAGCTCCACATGTACTTCCAGGCCGAAGACGGGCTCATACTTGGCCACAGCATCGGCGAATTTCATTAGTTTTTCAGCCATAATTCCTTACCTTCCGATGCTCACTTGACGTCTTGCAACCAGGGGGTCTTCAGGTCCTTGTGCACCGGACCTCCCCACTGGGCTTGGAGGGCCGCTTCGAGGGCCGCCGCGGGCTTGTACATGACTTCGTCGCGCATCTGAGGAGCGAAGAACTGGAAGCCAACCGGCAGACCGTCGTCTGAGAGACCGGCCGGAATCGACATAGCCGGCGAGCCAGCCATGTTCGCTGGAATCGTAGCCACATCGCTCAAATACATAGCCAGCGGGTCGTCCATGCGCTCACCGAACTTGAAAGCCGTGGTGGGCGAAGCGGGGGAGACTAGCACATCGGCCTGCTTAAAGGCCTGCTCGAAGTCACGAATAATGAGCGTACGCACCTTCTGGGCCGAGCCGTACCAAGCATCGTAGTAGCCGGCGGAGAGGGCGTAAATGCCCAAAATAATGCGGCGCTTGACCTCGTCGCCAAAACCTGCCTCGCGGGTGGCGGCCATCATATTGGCGGCAGTCTGCGCCGTGCCTTCCGGCGGCATGACCCGCAAGCCATAGCGCATACCGTCGTAGCGGGCCAGGTTGGAGGAGACTTCCGAGGGCATAATGATGTAGTAGGCAGCCAGTGAGTATGAGAAGTGGGGGCAGGAAACCTCTACCACCTCAGCACCCATGTCTTCCAGAAGCTTGACGCCTTCGTTGAAGCGGGCCTCAACGCCGGGCTGGTAGCCCTCGCCAGAGAGCTCCTTGACCAGGCCAACCTTCATGCCCTTCAAGTCCATCTTCATGCCTTCGCGAGCAGCCTGGGCCAGCGGCGGCACCGGCTTGGGGATGGACGTGGAGTCGCGCTTGTCGTAGCCGCCGATAATCTCCTGCAGGAGGGCAGCGTCGAGCACTGAGCGCGAAACAGGACCAATCTGATCCAGGGACGAGGCCATAGCAATAGCGCCGTAGCGGGAAACACCGCCGTAGGTAGGCTTCACGCCCACTGTGCCGGTCAGAGCAGAGGGCTGGCGGATGGAGCCGCCCGTGTCGGTGCCCAGGGCCAGCGGGGCCTCGAAAGCTCCCACAGCCGAAGCCGAGCCACCGCCCGAGCCGCCAGGCACACGGCCCGTATCCCAAGGATTCTTGGTGGTCTTGAAGGCCGAATGCTCAGTGGAGGAGCCCTGCGCGAACTCGTCCAAGTTGGTCTTGCCCAAAATCGGCATGCCAGCGGCCTTGAGCTTCTCAATGACCGTCGCGTCGTAGGGAGGCACCCAGCCTTGCAAAATCTTGGAGGCGGCCGTGGTGGGAATCCCCTTGGTCACAATCATGTCTTTAACGGCGATAGGCACGCCTGCCAGCTCGGGCAGACCCTCTGTATCGCCAGCAGCCAGCCGCCTGTCAAAAGCGTCCGCCTGAATCAGCGCCTCGGAGCGGGCGACGTGCAAAAAGGCGTCAATGCTAGGCTCAGCCGCGTCAATCGTGGCCAGCTCAGCCTCTACCAGCTCCCGGGAGGAAACTTCCTTCGAGCGAATCTTCGCCGCCATTTCAGAAGCGGACAGTTTGACTAATTCTTCAGTGCTGCTCATCGCTCACTCATCCCCTAAAATCTGCGGGGCTACGAACATGCCCGCCTCGGTCTTCGGTGCCCCGGCCAGCGCTTCCTCCTGGGTCAGCGGCTCTTGGGGCTCGTCTGGGCGCAAATAGGCTTCCAGCGGTATGGGGTTGGCCGTGGGCGGCACGTCGTCGCCAGCCACTTCCTGCACCTTCGTGATGGACTCTGCTATCACGTTGAGCTCGCCCTTGAGGCGCTCAATTTCCTCGTCTGTCAGAGCAATGCGGGCTAAGTCGCCCAGGTGCTCTATCTCTTCGCGTGTAAATGTAGGCATAGTATCCATACTATTCGTTTCCAGTGACACGCGCATCACGAATAGTTAACGAAATGTGAGCCCCTGGTAACAGACTTGAAAAGGCCTGTTACCAGGGGCTCACACCGGCATTTTGCGATGTTGCGGGCTCGCTACTTAATGTCTCGCCGATCCATCATGATCGCGCCGATGATGTAGAAAGCAGCTACCCAAACCAGGAAAATGAGCCCAGCCTGCCACCAGGAGGGGTCAAAGCCCTGCGTAGCCACACTCTCGCCAGATGGCATTCCTAAGGCATCGTTAAGATTCACGCCTGCGGTAATAAAGGTGTCCACTAGCTGCGAAGGCATCAGGCGGCCCAAGGTGCGCGTCCAGGTAAAGTAATGGCCAATATTTGAGAGAAGAATAACAATCTCGGGCAGGAACATGTCAATACCAATAAGGGCAAAAACAGCTCCAACCGTAGAACGGCAGAGCGCCCCCAGACCTACGGACAGCACTGCGAAGCAGGCGGAAACGAGCGCAGGGCCGAACAGGCTCACCCAGAGCAAGGCCCCTTCACCGTGTTGCAGGGGATCAACCGGTATTGAGCCTATGACCATGCGCACCACGCCCCAAGACACGAAAATAGCCAGCTGAGTACTGGCCCAAGTCAGGGCAGCCACCACAATGGCCTTAGCACCCACCATCATGCCCCGGTGGGGGTTAGCAGTCAGGCTGGAGTCAATGGAGTCCGACGTGAACTCTGTAGTGATACTCATGACGCCCAAAATGCCCACGACAATTGTAGAAATAGTCACAAATGCCGTGACTGACTGCCAGACCAGCGCGGAGGGCATGTTCCTGGTTTGAGCGAGAGCCTTGTCGGTTCGCGGGTCAATGGTATAAATCAACTTCATGGACAAGGCGGACAGCGCGGCCCCGCCAGGCAGGAGTAGGAAGTTAATGATGAGCAAAATCCAAGTGGACTTTAAACTCATGAGCTTGACGTACTCGCTGCGAATACTGTTCCACAGGCTCACATGCGCCCGCTGCCCCAGTTCGCGCCGACTAGCTTGATAATTGCCGGTGGGTTGGGCCGAAACTGGTCCTGCTGCCATAGTTGACTGGCTCATTGTGCGCCTCCTTCCTCTTGATTGCTACTGCCTGGAGTGGCCGCACCGCGCACTTCCTCCGGCTGGCCTGCACTGCCTGTGCTTGTGCTGCCCGCATTGCCGGCATTGTCTGGTACTCCGACGGGCGGCATCTGGTACTGACCGGGGACCGCTTGAGCAGAAGTCTGCTGGCCTGCGGGGGTCTGGGTAAAGACTGGCGGCTGTGTGTAAGAACCAGGCTGGTAAGCAGCTGCTGGCTGGTCGGCCGAAGATTGCTGCGGCATCGGCTGCTGCGACCCGGGCTGCACGTACTGTGCCTGCGCATAGGGAGGCTGACCCGGCTGCTGATTGCCCTGCTGCGGCTGCTGGCCTGGCATCGGTTGCCCGAAAGCTGCCGTCTGCGGTTGACCACCCTGGAAGTTCTGATAATCCCCAGAACCAGGCTGACCAGGTGAAGCCATCGGGCTGACTGGAGCCGCTGGGGCCGCCTGCACTGGCGCTGGGCCCTGCCCAGGCACCGCAGCGGTCTTGTACTCTTCCATCCCGTGCGTGAGCGCCATGTAGGCTTCCTCCAGGGAGGCTTTCTCCTCGCGGAACTCGTAAATCACAATCTGGTTGGCGGCGGCCATCTGCGCCACCTGCGCCAGCTCCATACCAGCCACGCGCAGAACTTGCGCGCCCGCTGGATCGTCTGCGGACGGCGGCAGCAACTCCACATTCACGCCCTGCACAGCCTGCAAGATAGGCTGCAAACGCGCTGCTTCCGGCGTGGCAATACGAATTGCGTGAGAAGAGTGCTCAGCTAGGAAGTTGGCCACGGACGTGCGCTCCAACACGCGCCCCTGGCCGATGATGACCAGGTCGTCCGCGGTCTGCGCCACCTCGCTCATCAGGTGGGAGCTCAGGAGTACGCACCGGCCCTGAGAAGCGTAGAAACGGCAGAGCTGCCGCACCCACATCACGCCCTCGGGGTCCAGGCCGTTCACCGGCTCGTCAAAGACTAAATTCTGCGGGTCTCCCAGCAGGGCAGCCGCGATGGAGAGTCGCTGGCTCATACCCAGCGAGAAGGACCCCGCTTTTTTCTTGGCCACGGATGCGATACCCGCAATGGACATCACTTCATCCACCCGCTGCTGAGGAATTCCGTTGGTAAAAGCCAGCGCCTCCAGGTGGGCACGCGCCGTACGGTTCTTGTGGGCCGAGCGCGGATTTAAGACGGATCCTACCTCCGTCATGGGCGAACGCAGGCTAGTAAAAGGGTGCCCGTCGATGAGCGCCTGACCAGATTCTGGGCGGATTAACCCCAAAGCAGCACGCATCGTAGTGGACTTGCCAGCGCCGTTGGGCCCCAGAAAGCCAGTGACCTTGCCGTCAGCAGCCGTAAAGGACACATCGTTGATGGCCTTCTTAGCCCCGAAGGTCTTAGTCAAATGTTCGATAGTAATCATGCTCCGAGCATACCAGCCGCGCCCCATATTTCCGCAGCCCATCCCCATCATGACCACATGCTGGACTTACCCTCGCCCAATCGCCCCTCCCTCAGCCGCTACCAAAACGGAGCTCGCTTCTAAAGAATAATTGCGATACTTTCTGACGATTAGGCATGCCGATGTCTCCTCCGAAGAGGAATTCCTCCACTTTCCACTAGAACACGGGGGGGGGCTTACATCCACTTGTCACTTCTACTAATCTTATAGATAAGAGGATCTGTCGTATCTCGAAAGTCGGCTCCATGCCGTCGCTGCCTCAGCGCAGCTAGGTTACGTGTGGGTCCTCAATCAAACATCTTCGACACTTTCTCTATAGATTTCAAACGCGCATGTGCTGAGCAACGTAGGAGTGCATGGCTACGGCGGCGGCGGCACCGGCGTTGATGGAGCGCACCGAGCCGAACTGAGAGATGTAGACTACGTCGTCGGCCAATTCCAAGGCCGCTCGAGACAGGCCCGGGCCCTCTGCGCCGAAGAGGAGGAGGCAGCGGTCGGGGAAGGTGTAGGTCTCAATGGGGACCGCGCCCGGCACAATATCGAGGGCGATCACCCGCGCAGCAGCGACCGTTTGGCTCAGCGCAAGTAGGCTCGCTCGCTCGACGGGGTCGCCGGCATCCTGCGCCTGAAGGACCAAGTTGTGGGACTCACTCACGCGCGCCTGCTTCCACTGCGTCACGAGGGATTCAATCGTTGGATAGTGGTCTACGTGCTGGTAGAGCTCGGTCATGAGCGAACCTTTGCGGTTCCACTTGTGGGGGCCAACAATGTAAACGTGGCCCGCCCCAAAAGCGTTAGCCGAGCGCACCATAGAGCCGAGGTTGAAGTCATGGGTCCAGTTTTCCACGGCCACTTCGAAACCGTGGCGCCCCCGCACATCCAGGTCGGTGCGAATGGCCTCGACCCGCCAGTAACGGTAGCGGTCGATAACGTTGCGCCGGTCGCCCTGGTCCAGCAGGTCCGAGTCGATACGCGGGTCAAAATATGGAGCGCGCGGGTCGTCTGGCCGGAGCATTCCGGGATGTTCCTGAGCCCAGGGCCCTACTCCCACTTGGCGAAAGACCGGCTCATTGGAGTCCATAGCGGCTTGAGTGATGGGGTTTGGTTTAGTCACGGGCTTGGCTTTCGACTGGCTGGTTGGTATTGGACTGGCTGCTCGTTGACGCGCCCGGCTGGCCGTCAGAGGGCTCGCCTACGGATTCGCCTTCGCCCTCAGCCGCTCCCGCTGGCTGGAACAGGCGCTCGTCATACGCGCAGATAAAAGGTAAGGTTTGCTGGCTGTCGTCAACTGGGTCGATGACCTCTACTTGCGTTCTTAAAGCTCCGTCACCCAGACTCGGGCTCGAGCTCAGGCCCTGGTCCGCCTCGCTGCCCGCGCTCTGACCCACGCCGCCAACCAAGGAGGCGATAGCGACCACGCTCGCCCCCTGCCGACTGGCGATGCCGCAGTCCAGGCTGAGCTCATTGCCGTGGCGCAGGGTGACCAGGGAAGAGGTTTGCACATACGATTTCTCACTGAGCCAGGCGTCGAGCAGAATGACCCGCTTGCCCTGAATTGACGGGCCTTTGACACTCGGAAACACGAAGTCCATCACAAACGCATCCAAGTCTTGCCCGCGCGAGGCAGCCGCGTGCAGCATGGCATCAGCCAGGGGCACAGCCGCCGAAGTCAGCGCCCCAACCGCGTCGAAGTCGTCGATCGAGTATCCCGCCTCTTCCAGGGTGTCGAGCAGCACATGCCCGGCCAGCTCAGCCCCCCGGTGGTCAAAGCTCACGCCCGCCAGTTCGGTAAAGGCCCGCCCGTCAATCTCGCGCGCCAGCAGTCCGCGCAACTGTTCGCGCGGCTCCAACATCTCCTGCCCGCCGGACTCGCGCTGGCCTCCCAGCTCCTCGCTCCCGGTCAGGCGAAAAGCTCGGCCCGCAGTGTTCGTATCTTCATGCTCAAAACCCATACTCCCAGCCTATCGCAGCAACGAGCATGGCACGCTATTCTAGCGCCAAATATCACAGACACGAGTTTTTTTGACTTGTATAATTGTGTTTTAATGGCGGAGACTGCATAGAAGCGGTTGCGAGAGAAGGCCGCTCGACTGAGAGCGCTGGCACAGACGAAGACGGTAACAGAGGAGACAGTAATGAGCGATGAGGTATCGGCGCAACCGCAAGCCCAAGTAGTGCTCTACCAGCAGGACGGGAAGAATGTACCGGTCCAGGTCACGTACTGGGGCGAAACATTCTGGATGCCGCAAAAGAATATCGCAGAACTGTTTGGCGTTAGCATCTCTTCAATTTCAAGGCACCTAAGCAACATCTACGAAGAGGGCGAATTATCTGAAGAGGCAACTATTGCAGAAAATGCAATAGTTCAAAACGAAGGCGGCAGAACGGTTTCGCGCCCCATCTCCTTCTACAACCTCGATGCCATCATCGCCGTGGGCTACCGGGTGAATAGCAAACAGGCCACCAAGTTCCGCCAGTGGGCCACGGCCACGCTCAAGGAATACATCGTCAAGGGATTCGTCCTGAACGACGACATGCTCAAAAACGGTCAGCCCTTCGGCAAAGACTACTTCGACGAGCTCCTGCGCCGCGTCCGCGATATTCGTGCTAGTGAGAAACGCTTCTACCTGAAAATCTGCGAAGTCTTCCAGGAGATCAGCGTGGACTACGACAAAGATAGTCGCATCACCAAAGAGTTCTACATGGAAGTGCAGAACCGCTTCCACTATGCAGCAACAGGCAAAACCGCACCGGAAATCATCGAAAGTCGCGCCGACGCGAACAAGCCTCACATGGGCCTGACCACCTGGAAAGGCTCCCCGGAAGGCCGCATTCACTCCACGGACGTGACCGTCGCCAAAAACTACCTGGACGACAAGGAACTCGACCGGCTCAACCGCCTCTCCTCCGGCTTCCTAGACATGATTGAATCACGCATCGAAAACATGCAGACCACCACCATGGCCGAATGCGTCGAACTAGTCAACCAATACATAGGCCTAACCGGAGGCGCAATCCTCCAAGGCAAGGGCAGCCGTTCGCGGGCCCAAGCCAACCATAAAGCCAAAGACGAGCTAAAGAAATTTAACGCTGTCGACCCATCCCAACTCTCCGACTTCGAGCAAATGCTCCGCCACCTCGACAGCAAATCAGCCGCGAAAAGCAATCACTAGGCACTCGCACGAAACAAGTGCAGCTCAGTTACAGACCTGGTTGAGATTGGGCCAAGTGACAATGCGCAGTGTGTGGGTTGCATCAATCGCTGACTTGGTTCATGGACTCGGAATTGGTGCGGTCGGGGTCGGACTGGGTTTCGGGGGCGGTGAGCTCTTTGATGTCGGCGCCGTCGGAGTCGAGGATGTCTACGGGGTCGATGATTTTAGTGGGATCTAGGTTTTGCAGCTTGCGGGCGGTGACTAGGACGCGCGACTCTAGGGTGGTGGCGAACTGGTTGTAGGCCTTAACAGTGCGGGAGATGGATGTGCCGAGCTTGTTGGCACGGTCTCCAAGGGTATAGAAACGCTCGTAGAGCTCGTGAGTCAGGGTGAAGAGGCGCTTGGCGTCGTCGGTCAGGCTCTGCTGCTGCCAGGCGTAGGCCACGGACTTTAAAACAGCCCATAGGGTGACAGGCGAAGTGAGAGCCACTTTCTGAGCAAAAGCGTCGTCCATGAGCGCAGGGTCGGCTTCCAAAGCGGCCTGCAAGAGCGACTCGCTAGGGATGAAGGCTACTACGAAATCGGGCGCGGTCTCGAAAGCGTTCCAATATTCCTTGTCTGCCAAGGCCTTCACATGGTCTCGCAGGGCTTTTGCGTGAGATTTCAGGAGCTCCTGCTTGCGAGCCAGTTCCTCCTCGCTCGCAGTATCGGGAATTTCGCAGGCGCGCTGGTAGTCAGAAAATGGCGCTTTAGCGTCGATCGGAATCGTCTTGCCGCCGGGCAAATGTACCACCATATCAGGCCGCAAAACCCGCCCGTCTGAAGCCGTGACCACCACCTGGGTGTCGAAATCGACATGCTCCAGAAGGCCCGCCGACTCCACAATATTCTTCAACTGGGCCTCGCCCCAGGAGCCGCGCACCTTGTTGTTGCGCAAGGCCGAAGCCAGGGAACTGGTCTCCTTGTCGAGCCGCCCCTGCTGCTCACCCAGCGACCTCAACTGCTGGCCCAAGGCCCCCATCTCCTGCTTGCGGCCCTCCTCAATCTGGGCCACCTTGTGCTGCAAGGCATCTAAGTTCTTCTGCACCGGAGCTAGCGCGCTCAGCACCTTACTCTGCTCTTGCAAGGTCTTGGCCTGCTCCTGCCGCTTTTGCTCCTCACGCTCCTGAGCCTGCTCGCGCTCATGAGCCAGGCGAATCTGCTCAGCCTGCTGGGCCTGTGCCAGCTGCGATTTCACAAAAGAGAGCTGCTCGTTTGCCCCCTCAAACTGCGCCCGATACTGAGCCACACGCTCCTGAGCCTGCGCCAGCTGAGACCGCAGGTCTTGCCACTGGGCTTCGGCCTCTTGGCTCGCTTGCACTTGCGCTGCGCGGACAGCATCGCGCTCCCGGCCCTTGGCTAGGCTCAGACCCAACACAATACCCACCGCCAGAGCGAGAATGACCCCGATGATGAGCACAATAACTGCCGCAATGTCGAACATATGTTCTAGTCAAGCACAAGTACTGGACCTATTCTGTCGCCTTCAATTCGTTTTTTCAGCAAGGAATTAGCTCATAGACCCATACTCGAAACGTGGAGAGGGAATAATAAGAAGTACATGTGCTCTGTGCCAGACTTACGAGGAGGCTGTGTTGGGAATCGACATTTTTCTAGGCGTAGCCGATGTCCTCGTCGCCGCAGCGCTCACGTGGTTCATTGTCTGGTACTTCCTCATGCCGCAAGCCAAGCCAGACACCGACGGACCGTCTGACGAGCCCGCAAGTCCGGAGCAGGAGCGTACCGATTTGGCCCCCGCCAACGACTCCTCCGCGCAGCCTGCTACCGCCGAGACCTCAACGTCCTCAAAAGCACAAGCAGAGCCCGAAACGACCGAAACCAAAGCCGCGCCACCCGAAAGCGCGAGCACCCGCGACCAGCAGGAGCGCGATAAGCTCCAAGACCGCCTCAGCGCGCTGGAGGACCAACGCAGGCACAGCGGCATCCTGGCACTCATCGCAACGATTTTGACCGCGCCCGTACTAGCCCTTGACGTATGCAACCGCCTCGCGCCTGCTCTATTGCCTTCTTGGCTCGCCAGCCCCTGGATTCAAGCCATTCTGGTTACTCCCGTGGTCTTTTACTGCGGTCGGCCCATCTTCCAAGACGGCTGGAGCAAACTCAAAGCCCACCAGACCAACTTGAGCTCCCTCGTAGCCATCGCCAGCTCACTCGCCTACGCCTACAGTCTGGCCGCCTGCGCAATCCCCATCCTCCTGCCCGAAGGCTCCCGGCAGCCTTACTTCGACGTGATTGGCGTCATCACAGCATTGACGCTCTTTGCACAGGTGAGCGAACAGAGCACACGTCTAAACTCCCTAGCCGGGCGCATTCGCGTGAACGAAGCGAACGCCGACAGTGACCCCCAGCGCACAATGGCAACCAGAATCAACAGCATTATTGCGAGCGCTATTTCCACAAATTCATCGGCACAGGCCCAGGTAGATGCCCTTCTTTCCAAAGCAGAGCCGCTCGTGATGATTATTGCCGTGTGGACGTTCATGATTTGGCTCCTGGTGGGCCCCCAGCCGCGTTTAGCGCACGCTGTGGCCAATGCTGCAGGCGTTCTCATTATCGCCTGCCCCACAGCCCTGGCCATCTCCATTCCACTCTCCTTCCGCACCGCCCTGGGAGCGGGTTTAGCCCACGGAATGCTCTTTACTTCTCCGCGCTCGATGGGTCACCTCGCCGCCACACGCATGGTCGTCATAGACGAGTCAGCCCTCGGCCTGACCGGACTCGCATCGCGTGACCAAGCCACCTGTGCCGAACTCGCGCGCGCCAGCACACACCTACGCGCCCTAAAAGTCACCTCAGTCATGTTCGACAGCCAGGAAGAGTCTGGTGCCGCTAGCAACAGTCAGCTCTCAAGCGACCCAGTCGAGTCCGCCGCCCGCCAAGCCGGTGTCGACATGCTCTTTACCGGCGTGGACAGTGAGCGCAAAGTCCAGTGGTTGCAACGTTTGCGCCGTGATTTACATCAGATTGACCAGCAGGCACACGGCGAAAACAACGCGAGCGAGCAGGACGCGGGCTGCATCGCTTTTGCTTCTGCAGATGAAACCGAGCCCCAGACCCACCAGGCAGCTCAAGTCTCTATAGATATGAGCTCAGCAGCTGGCTTACTCAGCCCAACTGAGGCAGCGGAACCAGCAGAAGCACTCCGAGCACATCGTGCAGACCGCTCCCCCGTGCCTTCCGAAGCCGACCTGACCAGCAACCCGGAAATCGCCCACTGGGCTCATGTGGACTTGGTACTCCAAGCCGGCAACGTAGATGGCATAGCCCGCGCCATCGAACTAGCCCGATCCACCAAGCGCGTCATCAACCAAAATCTAAGCTGGGCTTACGCATACAACATTGTGGCCATCGCGCTTGCCACCGGCATCGCTTACCCGCTCTTTGGCTGGATGATGAACCCCATGGTGGCTCCCGTAGCCACAGCCATCGCCAGCCTGGTGCCTATTGTCAACACTCGTCGCCTGAGCAAACACAAGAGGCTGCGCCGACGCTGGCACGCACTAGCGCAGGCACAGCCTGAACAACTACCAACCCTGGCAGCCAACCGCCCGCAGGTCATTACGGACGGCGGCTACCAGTTCAGGCTCAATCTTGACCAGCTGGAGAATCCTGAGCACTTTGAGCGCTCTGGTCAGGCGAATGAGCAGGACGGCCTGCCGGATCAGACTCGTCAGTAGCGATATTGTCTACACTCACATCACCGTCCACCAATGTGTCCGTGGGCCAGGCAGTGAGCTCTAAGTGCTCGCCGCCGGTCTGGTCGACCAGTACCGTATCACCGTCGTGCACCTTGCCAGCCAGGAGCATCCGTGCCAGCTGATCACCCACTTCGGTCTGGACCAGGCGGCGCAGGGGACGGGCCCCGTAAGCCGGGTCGTAGCCCATGTTCGCCAGCCACTCGCGGGCCGAGTCGGACACGTCCAGCGTGATACGCCGGTCAGTCAAGCGAGCTGCCACCTGCTTGACCTGCAAGTCCACGATTCCGCCCAGCTCGTCGCGCGTGAGCGGCTGGAAAATCACCAGATCATCCAAGCGGTTGATGAATTCGGGCTTGAAGGTGGCATGCACCGCATCCATCACCGCCTTGCGCTTGCCCTCCTCGTCCAGGTCGCCGCTCACCAAGAACTGCGAACCCAGGTTGGAAGTCATAATCAGGATAGTGTTGGTAAAGTCCACTGTCCTGCCCTGACCGTCGGTCAAGCGCCCGTCGTCCAGCACCTGCAAGAGGATGTCGAAGACTTCCGGATTGGCCTTCTCCACCTCGTCAAAGAGCACCACCGAGTAGGGCCGCCGCCGCACAGCCTCCGTCAGCTGGCCGCCTTCCTCGTAGCCGATGTAGCCGGGTGCCGCGCCGATGAGCCGTGAAACCGAAGCTTTCTCCATGTATTCAGACATGTCGATGCGGACCATGGCCTTCTCATCGTCAAAGAGGAAGTCAGCCAGAGCCTTGGCCAGCTCGGTCTTACCCACTCCCGTGGGCCCCAGGAACATGAAGGAGCCGGTGGGACGGTTGGGATCCGCGATGCCTGCCCGCGAGCGCCGAACAGCGTCGGATACCGCACGAATGGCCTCTTTCTGCCCAATCACCCGGTGCCCCAGGTAGTCTTCCATGTGCAGGAGCTTCTCATTCTCCCCTTGCATGAGCCGACCCACAGGGATACCAGTCCAGTCAGAGACAATCTCAGCTATCGAGTCCGCGTCCACATGGTCGGGCACCATAGGCTCCTGACCCGAACCGCTAGCCTCGGCACTTCCGCCGCTCTCAGAACCCGCAGTCTTGGCCTGGTCAGCCTCATTCTCTGCCTGTGCCAACTCCTTGCGAATGGTGGGAATCTCGCCGTACAAAATCCGGGAAGCCTTCTCCAAGTCGCCCTCGCGCGTGGCCTTGTCGGCCTCTACTCGCTTGGCATCCAGCTGAGCACGCAGGTCACCGACCTTGTTGTGGCCAGCCTTCTCCTGCTCCCAGCGGGTTTTCAAGCCCGAGAGCTTCTCCCGCGCGTCCGCCAGCTCGGCCTGGAGCTTGCTCAGTCGGTCCTTGGAAGCCGGATCGTCCGCTTTCTTCAGCTGCATCTCCTCCATCTCCAGGCGCGTGACCTTGCGCTGGAGCTCGTCAATCTCCTCAGGCTGCGAGTCCAGCTCCATCCGCAGGTGGGCAGCGGCCTCATCGACCAAATCAATGGCCTTGTCGGGCAGCTGACGGCCGGAAATATAGCGGTTGGACAGGGTGGCAGCGGCCACGAGCGCGTCGTCACCAATCGTCACCTTGTGGTGGGCTTCGTAGCGCTGCTTGAGCCCGCGCAGAATGGCCACAGTATCTTCCACTGACGGCTCGCCCACGAACACCTGCTGGAAACGCCGCTCCAGAGCCGGATCCTTCTCAATGTTCTCCCGGTACTCGTCCAGGGTGGTCGCGCCGATCAGGCGGAGCTCGCCGCGGGCCAGCATAGGCTTGAGCATATTGCCCGCATCCATCGAGCCCTCGGAAGCGCCCGCGCCGACGATGGTATGAATCTCGTCGATGAAGGTGATAATCTGCCCGTTGGCCGACTTAATCTCGCCCAGCACAGCCTTCAAACGTTCCTCGAATTCGCCGCGGTACTTTGAACCGGCGACCATCGAAGCCAGGTCGAGCGAAATCAGCTTCTTGCCTTCCAAGCCGGTGGGCACGTCGCCCGCCACAATCCTCTCGGCCAGGCCCTCCACCACGGCGGTCTTACCCACGCCGGGCTCGCCAATCAGCACCGGGTTGTTCTTGGTGCGGCGGGAGAGAATCTGTATCACGCGCCGAATCTCCTGGTCGCGCCCAATCACCGGGTCGAGCTTGCCCTCTTTAGCCTGAGCCGTCAGGTCCGTAGAGTACTTCTCCAGGGCCTTGTAAGTGCCTTCCGCATCCGGGCTGGTCACTTTCGCGCCGCCGCGCACCTGGGGTACTGCCTTGCGCAAGGCTTCGGGAGTGACGCCATGCTGCCTCAAGATGTCAGCTGCCTGCGAGGGGCCCACAGCGATAGCAATGAGCAGGTGTTCGGTGGAGACGTACTCGTCGCCCATCTCTTGCATTTCCTTGGATGCCTGAGTCAGGGCCATGCTCAGCTGCCGACTGGCCTGGGGCTGGGTAGAAGTGGCCGAAGAAGCCGAAGGCAGCGCCACGAGAGCATTGCGCACGGCAGCTCCGATGCCCTGCGTATCGCCGCCGGTCGCCTGAATCAAGCCCGGCACCACCCCCGACTGCTGCCGCAAGAGCGCGTCCAGCAAGTGAAGCGTATCCACCTGCGGGTTGCCCGCCGCTGAAGCCGACTGAATCGCATCCCCCAAAGCCTCTTGGGCCAAGGTTGTAAAGTTTTCTTCCATAGTTCCTCCACTCGTCCTGCGGCTTTGCCTGGATCGGCTCCGCCGCTGCTCGTCATCATCTGCTATGACCAACAGCAGGAGGCTAGACTCTATTCCCAAACTTGAGCCTCTACGACTCAAGTTTACGCAAGATGCAAAAAAAGGCAAGCACTAGATTGCAATCCAGTGCCTGCCCTCATTTTCAGCCGAATCTAACTGCCTCGGCTACTCCTTACTCGGCCACAATCACGTTGCGCAAGTCACCAATGCCGTCAATGTGGACAATGGCCTCGTCGCGCGGGTGCATTTGTCCGGACTTATGCGGAGAACCGGTCATAATCGCATCTCCCGGCAGCAGGGTGGCGAAGGAGGAGATGAAAGCAATCTGCTTAGGAATATCGTTAATCAGATTGGCCGTCGTACCGCCTGCGTCCTCAATCTCCTGGCCGTTGAGCCTGAAGGAAATGTGCGCATCCGCGTAGTTCAAGTCGGTCTCAATCCAAGGCCCGAGCGGGCAGGAAGTGTCGAAGCCCTTGGCGCGGGTCCACATGGGGTCGTCGTGCTGGAAGTCGCGCAGGGAAGCATCGTTGCCGCAGGTGAATCCGAGCACGTAATCCATGGCATCGGCCTCGGAGACGTTCTTTGCCAGACGGCCCATAATCACGACCAGCTCAGGCTCATACTCCAAGTCGTGGCTGGCAGAGGGGAACACAATCGGGTCATCCGGGCCAATGACGGCCGTGGACGGCTTCATAAACACGTTCATCTCGCTCAGCGGCTGCTGGGGGATGTCCGGGTGCTGGTTGGCAAACTCCACCGTGTGGTCGCGATAGTTGAAAGCGAGCCCGTAAATCTTGGAAGGAAGTACCGGAGCAAGGAGGCGCACGCCGTCGGCATCGAGAGCGTAACGCTGGCCGGTGGGCTGTACCTGCTGGCCATTCAGCGGGTAACCGTCCACCTCTACGAGGTAGTCTTTGCCGTCATTCTCGTCCTTCTGCACGAAGGCGTAGTGCGGCGTGTCATTGATAGAAAATCGTGCTATTCTCATGGCTCTAGTCTAGCCCCTTTAGGCCAGTATGACGAACCAGCAGCCCATACCAATTCCGGCTCACGCTGTACGCACTATCCTAAGCCGTTCTACGCGCGCGTCTACACACATTCTGTTCCTATTGAATGCTTTGGAAACTCTATCTAGCACACGGCTTTGGAAGCTCAAAACTATTTGAAATCAGCCCCCAGATGCACCGAAAATCTTAGATAAAAGCGCGCTCACCAAAAATCGCAGTGCCCACCCGCACAAGCGTAGAGCCTTCCGCAATGGCGAGCGCCAAATCGCCGGTCATCCCCATCGACAGCTCGGAGCACTGGTCCGTGCCAGGCTCTCCAGACGAACGAATAGCATCTCGCAACTGGCGAAGGTGCGCGAAACCTGCGCGAATAACACGCTCGTCGTCCACATGCGCGCCAACGGTCATCAAGCCCCTCAGCTTTAGGCCCGGCATAGCTGCAAGCTGATAAGCCAGCTCCTCAGCCTCTTGCGGCAGGCAGCCCGACTTGGCCTCCTCCCCTGACTCGTTCACCTCCAAGTAGACGTTGACATACTGGTCGCGCGCGTCCATCCGGCGCGAGAGTTTTTGAGCCAGGCTCAAGCTATCGACCGACTCCACCGTGTCGACCGGATCAATAATTTTGCTTATTTTATTGGATTGCAGCTGCCCAATCAGGTGCATAGTCACGCCCTCGCCATCCTCAGCATCGAGCGGGTTCCAGACAAGCCCACGCTCGAAACACTGTCGCTCCAAGCCCTCGGCCTTCGCACTAACCTCCTGGGGCCGGTTCTCACCAATGAAGCGGATACCCGCATCAATGGCGGCCATAATTTCGGCCACGTCGCGCGTTTTCGTGGCGGCTAAGAGTTGAACGGACCCCTTTGGGCGACCGGCCGCAGCTTCAGCCAACGCAATCTGTTCTTGCACGCGATGGACTCCGTCTCGAATCTGCCCAGCCCGCTCGCGCGAAATGACCTCATTGGCCAAATCCTTGTGCTCCATATACGCGACCATACTTACCCCGCTTTGACTGACAGTTGACTCTCCTCCACCATAGTAGCCAGCGTCGAAGGCTTAAGCACCCGATCCTGTCGGTGCGCAGCAATGAGCCCCCAGTCAAAAACCGCCAGTAGCTGGCTCAATTGCGCAGGCTCCGGCCTAATCTGTAAACCTAAAAGCCAGGCACACAGGCCCAAGACCTGTTGCGGACGAACGCCCTGAGCGCGCAGGGTGCCCAAATCAAGCGAGCCGTAGCGTTTGGAGAGCCGCCTGCCGTCACCGCCATCCACCAACGGTAGGTGGGCCCATTGCACGGCAGGAAGCCCAGCATCCGACTCGGGCAAGTCCTGCTCCGCACTGTTCTCTTCTGCGCTCCCCTGCCCAGCTAGCCCTGCCTGCCCGGCAGCCAGATGCGCCCGAATCCACAGCTGCAGGGCGGTTGAGCGCAGCAGATCACGCCCTCGCACCACCTGAGTAATGCCCATATCCAGGTCGTCTACGCTCACCGCCAGCTGGTAAGCCATAATGCCGTCGGAGCGCACCACCACCACGTCGCCCACTTCAGTTGGCAGGTCGTAGCTTTGCGGGCCATAAATTTGGTCCTGGAACCTGCAGGCAGATCCCGGCTGGCCTCCGCTGGGCACCGCTATCCGCCAAGCGTGACGGTCTCCAGCTAGGATTCTGCCCTCAGCCCGTACTGGTGCCAAGTGCCTGCAAGTGCCCGGATATACGAGAAAGCCGTCGCCCTCGTTGGGAGCCGAGGCCGCGCGAATGTCCGCCCGGGAGCAGAAACAGGGGTAAATGAGCTTCTGCTTGCCGTTGGGGTCACCGCCGCCAGCTTCCGGCAACTGCTGCGCCTTGAGCCTGGAAAACGCCTGCCGGTAGAGGTCCTGGCGTTGGGACTGATAGACCACGGACCCATCCCAATCCAAGCCCAGCCAAGCCAGGTCGTCTTGAATCCACCGGTCCGCGTCCTTGACCACACGCGGAGTGTCAATATCTTCAATCCGCAGACGCACCTGCCCGCCCGCACTGCGAGCCCCCAGCCAAGCCGCGAGCGCCGCATAGGCGTTGCCCAAGTGCATCCGCCCCGTCGGCGAAGGTGCCATCCTGCCCACGATAGGGTCTCTGCCAGGCAGTGCACTCTCTCTCGAATCGCTTGAAATAGCTCCCATACCAGCGTTATTAGAAGGTGTCGAGCAGGCGATCGATGTCGGCGAAGTGCTTGACTTTGGGGCGCCAGACCGGCCAGCCACGAGCAATCACTAGCTTTGGATCCGCCAGGAAATGCACATCTACGGCCGGATCGCCGTCGAGCACCAGCAGGTCAGCGTCCTTACCGAGGGCAATCGAGCCGGTCACGTCGTCCAGCCCCAGGTTCTTGGCGTTCACCTGCGTGGCTGCGTGGAAGGCTTGAGCTGGCGTGAAACCGGCGTAGCGAACCATCAAATCCAGCTCCCGCCAAGTGTTGTATTGGGTAACGAACGTCATAGCGGTGTCAGTGCCCATGCCCTCGCTGATTCCGGCTTCACGACCATCCTTGGCCCCTTGGACCATGCCGTCAGCTACCAGCTCCGAGTTAGCCCTGACAACGTCGGAGATTCCCAGCTCCTCCTGGCTAATCTTGACCAGAGGCAGCCCAGCAGAGAGCGTGGAATTCAGACCAGAGTAGCCCCGAAGAGCCTTAGGATTGTGGAGGAAGAGATCAATCATCTCCTCGCTGAGCGGAGCGCCATGCTCAATGGTGTCCACGCCCGCCTTCAAGGCTGCCAGCACGCCCGCAGCACTTTGAGCGTGAGCCGCCACAATGACGCCCATCTCGTGGGCTTCCTCGCAAACCGCCTCCATCGAGGCCTCGTCCATCTGCGGAGTGCCTGCCACTCCCAGCTCTTTAGCATCTGTTACTCCGCCCGTAGCCGCCACTTTCAGGGCGTTAGCGCCGTGCTCTAAGTTGATGCGAGCGTTGACCCGCGCCTCCTGCGGATTGGTGGAAGTCAACGCTATGTAGGGCGCTCCGTGGCCGCCAGGAATCGAAAGCATGGGGCCGGAAGCGAGAATACGCGGGCCCACCATCTCGTCGGCGTCGATTTTCTCGCGCAAGTGCACTGCCTCATAGCCGGCGTCTCCCAGGGAACGAATAGTGGTCACGCCAGAGTTGAGCAGGGTCTTTACCGATGCGCGGGCGCGGGCGGCAGCATAAGCCTGGCCTACCGGCCCATGAATCAGCGCCAGAGCCATCTGCTCCTGCCTGGGACTCGTCTGGCCGCCAGCCTTTAAGGGCTTGCCGTCCGCAAACAAGTGCGTGTGAGCGTTGATGAGCCCGGGAGCCACTACCTTGCCACTGGCATCAATCCGGTGGTAGCCAGCGGGCACGTATGCCTGAGCGGATGGGGCTATCTGCTCAATCCGACCGTCCGACCCCACCACCACGGTAGTATCCTGCCAAACCTCGCCGTCCTCATTACCGGTGGCCACTCTCGCATGTTCGAGCGCAAATGGCTCGCGTTCTTTTCTGCCCACTACCATAATGCCCAACTTTCTGCGTCCTGCAACTCGGAGCCCTCTACCCGCACGCTCCCTTACCCCCATCGTAGTGCCTTGAGAGCTTGTTCAACAACCACGCCTGAGCAAAAGCCAGCCGAAGTTGATTGTTGCACAGAATCTAGCACAGACAATGCCGATACATGTGAATACAAGATGTCCAAAACTTTTCGAGCGGTGGCCCGACCCAAGTCGCACCTAGGCATAAAAAAGTGGCACCCGAACCATCTCGAGTGCCACTCATGCCTTACTGCTGCAGGGCAAAGTGCCTACAGCAGCACGGCTACCGCAAACGCTTACCAGTGAATGCAGTTAGCAATCACTTGTTGCTCATGCGACGAGAAACTGTCAGGCCAGCGCCAGCCAGAGCCAACAGCACTACTGCGCTGACAGCAAATGGCAGAACGTCAGAGCCGGAAGCAGCCAGAGGATCTTCAGACTTGACCTTCTTCTTAGGATCGCCGGTAGCAGAGGAAACGCCAGCAGCACCCTTGGCTGGATCCTGAGCAGCAGGCTTGCCAGCCTCAGGAGCCTTTGCATCAGCAGGCTTCTCAGCTTCAGGAGCCTTCTCAGCTGGCTTCTCAGCCTCAGGAGTCGTTACAGCTGGCTTCTCAGTTTCGGGAACCGTCTCAGCAGGCTTCTCAGCCTCAGGAACCTTCTCGGTCCAGCTGGCAGCTACGGAAACGTTCTTGTAGCCAGCCACAGAGCGAGAAACAGTGTTGAGCTCTGCCTTAATATCTTGGAAGTCAACGGCTTCACCAGCGTGAGCGCCATCGGCGTAAACCCAACCAGCCAAGTCATAGCCCTCACGGACAGGCTTGGGCAGGGTCGCATTGCTCTTGAGAGCAATCTTATAGTCAGGGGTCAGCACAGTTTCGAAGGTGCCCAGGTTGCGAACGTTGTTGGAATCAGAGTTGTCCTGAAGAACAATATGAGGCAAATCACGAGCAACCCAGTTAGCGACTACCGTCTCATCGGCAGTAATAGGCGTGGAGAAGTTCACCGCACCTGCATTCACATCGGGCTGGCCAGGGTTAGCTGGATCCTCAGGATACCAATCGTCAAAAGCAAAACCGGTCAGTTCAGGAAGAACAGGAATATCAACGGTGTTGATAGCGGTGTTGCCCGCAACCTTAACTTCCTTGTTCAGGCCAGTCTTAGCATCCTTGAAAGTCACGGTATTTGCGTTGGCAATGTTAATACCGTCAAAGGTGACAGTACCTTCAAATACCTTACCAGTGCCCAAAGAATCGTCCCTGAATTGCAGAGCATAGTGGGTGCCAGGAGTCAAAGCTGAGCTGCTCCAGCTGATCTTTCCTGTGGCCTGGTCAAAATGATCAAATTGAGGAGTTCCAGCCACTGGAGTGGGGGCGAGGTAGCTACCATTGAAGCCCTTAATTGAGTCGACAACAATATTCTGACCATCAATTGACGGAGTACGGCTAATGTCAGTCGAGGCGGAGAAGGTGTTCATAGTCGAGCCGGAGACCAAAGCATTTAATGGCGAGATGTCAGCAATCTTATTCCCGGTCAAATCCAGGCTTTCGAGATCCGACAATCCAGCTAACGGACTCACATCTTCAATCTGATTCTCAGGCAGATCCAGGCTTTGCAGGCTGGTGAAAGCAGACAGGCTGCTTGCGCTCGTGAACTTATTCTGTCCTAAGCTCAAAACCTTGAGGACACCACTAGATGCCAACGGAGCTAACGGAGCGACAGTGCTGATTTCGTTGTCATTTAAGGTCAAAGATACAATATTAGACATGCTGTTAATGTCTGCAGCCATAGAGGTCAAATCAGCATCAGAAATTTTAGATGTTGGCGAACCAGTCAAGTCCAAAACCTTGATATTGGTTGCTGAATTGATCTCATTCTTTGCAGTAGCAACCTGGCTCTTATTCAGTTTAACCATCGAGATTCCATTTTGCGAACCTGAATCATACAGGTTTTCAAGGCCAGAGAAGTTGCTGATAGTCTGGGTAGAAAAATCAATTGAGAACGGCGTCTCGTTTACATTACCCAGAGTATGAGAACCATCCTGCATGCTGGAATCAAAGGTTGTGTTCATGGGCACGCCAAAATGATCTGCAACAGCTGTGGCCATTCCAACATCTGGGAAGCATGCAGAGATGGAATCCGAACCAACATTGCAGCCTGATGCAAAAGCAGGGTGAGAAGCGTTAACAGCTACTCCCACGCCTGTGGCTAATAGGGCGGCAGTTGCAATGCCTGCAGCTGTCCGCTTGAGTGAAATTGAAGATAACTTCAAGGTGTACTCCTTCTTCTTTTTAATAGCAGTACCTGCCTAGGTACAGGGCTGCTCGTGCGCAATCTCCCCAAATTGGCACATCACTTGTAAGCAAAGCAACGCGCGCAAGCTCCGCAGCCCACGCGCATCTTTCGCTCAAAGCGATACCCTACTAATTTAACCTCGCGTCCTTACAAGCGCAAGCTCACCCGATCAAAGGAAGCGAGAACGAACCCCGTAAAAACCCCGAGATTAAACGAGACACCCCGCACATAACGGCGGGGTGTCTCTCCTAGTGAAAAAGAAGGTACATCTTTGTAATTTGGACGCTATATTCAGCGCCCAAATTCACTTCACCTGTTGCTGAAACGACGGGCTGCAACCAGGCCAACAGCAGCCAGAGCTAGCAGCACTACGGCCGCGCCAGCGAAAGGCAGAATGTTGGAACCGGTGTAAGCCAAGGACTCAGGATCCTGAGCCTTTGCCTCAGCCTTGGCACCCTTGGCAGGGTCCACGGCCTTGGCCTTGTCGGCGGACTTATCAGCAGCGGCAGGCTTGTCCGCAGCGGCGGCAGGCTTGTCGGCAGAAGCAGGCTTGTCCTTATCGGCAGGAGCGACGGGAGCCTTGCCCTTGTCACCCTCTGCAGGAGCTGCAGGAGCTGCAGGAGCTGCAGGCTTCTTCGAGTCATCCTGCGAAGGCGCGACCGGTGTAACTGGGTTCTCAGCTGGCTTTTCTTCGCTCGCTGGAACTTCCTTCCACTGAGCATACAGAGTGGTCATAGCCTCGATAGCTACACCTTCCTTGACCTGGAACTCATACTTACCCTCAGGATCAACGGTCCAACGATCCAGCTGGAAGCCTTCGTGAGACCAAGTTGCTGCAGCCTTCTGAGTCTGCTCGTAGATATCACCCTTCTTGCCGAGCGTAATGCCAGCAGTAATGGCGTTCTTAGGATCCTTGGTATCAATGAGCTCAAGCGTGCCGGCAGTCTGGCCGTCATCCTTAACCCACTGTGCAAACAGAGTGGTCATCGGCTCGATGGCTTTGCCTTCCTTGACGTTGAAAGCATACTTGCCTTCTAGGTCAACGGTCCAACGGTCGAAGCGGTATCCTGGGTGGTTCCACTTGGCAATGGCCACCAGCGAGGGAGCATAGAGATGGCCCACAGCGCCCAAGGTTATCTGATCGGTGAGCACGTTCTTGGTGTCCATGGAATCAACAAACTCAACAGTGCCAACTTCTGCATCCGACTTCTGCCACTGCGCATAGAGCACAGTGTCAGCGGTAACAGCATCGTGGTCAAGATCGAAGGGCACTTTGCCTTCCTTATCGATAGACCAGTAAGGGAGCTTGCCGTCAACCTTCCAATCAGGAGCATTATCTTTTACAGCACCAGGCGTGTTGTCGTCGACCATAGCAGTCTGGGTCTGGAAGTTGGTCAGATCGTTAAAAGTGACCTCAACCAGGCTGTGCACATGCACAGTTCCCTTGACAGTACCAGTGTAGGTAATGTTGGTAGCGGGATCGAGATGGCTGTACTGATAGCTGTAAACAGCGTCGGGAGCAGCAGAAAGCGCCGACCAGGTCACACCATCGGCAGCAACAGAGCCTCCGGCAGGTGACGATGCGGTAATCTCAGCAGGAGTCAAAGCGACACCGTTGACCGTTTCCAAGGCCAGCTTGAAGTTACCACCAGGCTGAACCTTCGTTACACCCTTATCGATGGTGTCGGCAACAACTTCAATCCGAGCGTTCGGGAACTTGTTATAAGAAGCAACAGTGAGACCAGGATTGCCCTGAGCATTGAGCGTGCCCACACCAGGCAGGGTCGCCATAGCAGCCATTTGCGCATCGGTGGCGTTGTTATTCATCATCACCAGCACGCCAAGGTGAGAAGACTCAGTGGCCAAGCCAAAAGAGCCTAGGGGGGCATAATCCGTAATACCGGGATTATTCGAGATATTGAGAGCGATGATATTGCCGGCCACTGTGGAAGTGCTCAATGCCTGTAATTCAGCGGTAGTCATACCAGAGCCGTCTGCATCAATGTCGGCGATGTTGACCAGATTATTAATACCAGTCCAGTCGGGAACATGAGTCCCATTCAGATCGAGTGACGAGATATTGTCCCGCATATCGTGGCTGAACACTGTGGAGCCGGATACACCCTGGCCGTAATTATTGATAATCACTGTTGCCAGATCAGGTGCAAAGCAATCAGCGATCGTATCTGTGTCTACTGTACAAGTAGGCTGAATTCTTGTTAAGCCTGCAGAAGCCTGGGGGGGGGGTCATGACAAATCCCACGCCCGCAGCAAGCATGGCAGCAGCGGCAGTACCGCATACTACGCGCTTAAGCGAGGTAGATAATGGTTTCAATGTGAACTCCTTAATTTTCCTTCTTTGGTGCAACTAGCGCACTAAACGACGTACACGAGCTGCCGTTAAACTTCCCACAAGTTTAACGTAATCGCATTATACAATACGACTTCGAAAGACAGGCGAGGTAAAAGACAGCAATGTTCTTAATCTGAACGTTCCCCGTCGTAGGCTCTCGTCGTGTCTCACAAGAATTAATTCTACACGCAACTGTAGTCACAAGCGAACATGTGCACCGACCAAACTCCTGGCATAAGCTCCCCAAGACCGGGTGTCGCACAGGCGCAAAATACCCCGCCAAATATTCACATTACTGGGCGGACTTGGGCGATTCGTCTAGGCTGACTGCGGGGTTGCCGATGATGAATTTAATTTCGCTGTGCCGGGGCGGGTGCAGGGCAATGCCGTAGCAGACCACTTCGCCCTCGGAGCCGAAAACTGTGGAATCCATGGCCAGCACCGGGGTGCCTTCATGCACGTCAAAGTAGCCAGCCACTTGTCCCCGGGCCTCCTCAATGCGCACCACCACCTCGTCACGCTCCAACTTCACCCCGTAGCGGGACTGCAAAAAATCGTACAGGGAGCCGGAGGTAAAGTCCTCCTGCAGCACCTCGGGGAAGCGCTCCAGACTCAGATACGTCACCACATGTTGTTGGAGAATGTCGTTGACATAGCGCAGGCGCTCCAGACGAATAATGCCAAAACTGGGGTCTATGCCCAAGACCCGGGCCACAGGCGTGTTGCGCACAACCTCATTGCTGATCACCTTGGTGTGGACGTACCGGCCCAAGTCGAGCTGCTGCCGGTAGAAGCCTTTAATCTGGCTGCTAATCACCTCGCGCGAAGCCGTCGGGCTCTCCGTTTTGAAGGTTCCTCTGCCCTGAGAGCGAACCACTTGCCCATCTCGGCTAATATCTTCAATGGCCCTGCGCAGCGTGATGCGACTGACCCCATACTCCTGACAGAGCTCTTGTTCAGTGGGCAGCTGGTCGCCGGCGCTCATCGTCCTCAAACGAGCGCGCAAGCGATTTCTCACGGTTACATACTTCGGTACGCCACCCACCATAGCGTGATTCCTTCCCAAAGAGACAGTTACCATCTTAAAGCTTATATACACAAAAGCGGGAATTGACTGAGCACCGCATTTACAGCCAATTCCCGCTCATTCCGCTCCAGAAACTAGAGCGCTCCTAGCTATCCGCTTACTCGGCGGCAGCAGCCTGCCCAGCCAAAGCAGCTGCCGACTTGGCGCGCTTGGTCAGGAAGTAGGAAGCCGCGTAAATCAGCACGAGCACAACAGCCAGGCCCGCGATAATCGCCACCTGCCCGCCAGCCTTGTTCAGGTAGCCCAGGAAGATACCGGCCACACCGAAGTCAGCGTCGGAGTAAGTCGCTGCGCCCTTGCCAACCTCGCCCAGCACGGGCAGAAGGAAGAAGGGCAGGAAGGTGATGGCCAAACCGTTGACGAAGGAACCGAGCACCGCGCCCCTGCGCCCGCCTGCGCCGTTCGCAATTACGCCGGTAGCGCCGCCAGTCATGAAGTGGGCCACCACGCCTGGGATGATGACGGTAGAGCCGCTCACAGCCAGGACGATCATGCCCACGATGCCACCCACAAAGCTGGAGAGGAAGCCGATGAGCACGGCGTTGGGAGCGAAGGTGAAGGTGACGGGCACGTCGAGGGCGGGCTTAGCGTCCTTGACCAAATGCTCACTGATGCCCTTGAAGGCCGGCACAATCTCGCCCAAAACCACACGAACGCCGGCGAGAATAATGAACACGCCGGCCGAGAAAGTAGCAGCTTGCAGAATTGAGTAGACAATGAAGTTCTGGCCGTCGCTCAACTTGCTTTCGATGTAGGACTGGCCGGCGAAAATTGCCACAATCACATAAATTACGGCCATGGACAGGGCAATAATCACCGTGGTGTCACGCAGGAAGGAGAGATTCTTGGGCACGTTAATCTCTTCTGTGGACTTGGATGGGTGTTTCTTGCTCTGGGTGAGTGTGGCCACCAGGCCGCCCAGGGCGATACCAGCGCCACCCGTGTGTCCGAGCGCCACATCGTCCGTGCCCGTGACCTTCTTCATAAAGGGCTGCACGATGGCGGGCGAAAGCGTGACCACTATACCCTGTGCAATCGAGCCGAAGACCAGCGTCTGCCAGGTTTGGAAGCCTGCCGCTACGAAAATAACGGTGATCATCGTGGCCATATAGAAGGCCACGTGCCCCGACAAGTACACGTACTTAAAGTAGGACGTTGCCGACAGGAGAATGTTGACAATCATGCCGAAGAAGAAGACGAGGGCAGCGATAGAGCCGTATTTGACCAGCACGGTGCCCACAATGGCCTCGTTGTTGGGCACGACGCCCTGCACGTGGAAGGCGTGCTGGAACATGTCACCAAAGGGAGTCAGGGCATTGCTGACCACGCCGGCACCCGCCGCCAGAACCAGGAAGCCCACGAAGGTGCGGATAGTGCCCTTCAAAATGTCGGTAGCTGGCTTGCGCTGCAGGGCCAGGCCGATGAGGGAGATCAGCGCGACAATAACTGAAGGCTGTCGAAAAATGTCAAGTAAAACTTTGAGAAAGCCGTTCATTGCTCTCAGTCCTTTCCGGGCACCGCTACGCCATGGCGCTCGAGGGCAGCCTTGACTTTGTCGGTAATTTCATTCATATCAATCAGGCTGTTGAGCGAGACAACGTCGCCTAATTCGCTCGCCGCGTCCGCTATGTCGCGCCCGCAGAAGAACACGTCCGCGTCGTTTGGTGTGGCCGAACCCAAATCCATGTGGTCGGTCTCCACGCCGGATACGCCGAGCTGCTTGAGAGCCTTTTCAATGTTGAGCTGCGTCATGAAACTCGAGCCCAAGCCTGTGCTGCAAACTGTTACAATCTTCATAATTTTCCTTTGTCTTTCGTCGTATTACTCGTGTTGCGTTGACTTGCCCGTGAGCACCGCTTCCAGCTCCTGCTTGCTCGAAACCTGGGCCAAGCGCTGCTGGTTGCTTTCGTCACTCAAAAAAGTGGCGAGCGCCTGCATGAGGCTCAGATGCTTGTTGGCATCTTGCGCAGCCAGGCAAAACATGGTGGTTATGGGGTGGTCTTCATCATCGGCCAGGAGGAAGGGTGTGCCTGCGTGGAGGGCAGACAGGGAGGTGGTAATGACTCCCGCTTCCGGCCGCGCATGGGCCAGGGCAACCCCCGAGCCTAAGTCCATGTAGGTGCCGCCGGGCTTAGCTATGGCTTCCTTCACGGCATCGACGTACGAAGTTTTGATGGTGCCAGCGTCCAGGAGCGGCTGCGCCACTTCATCAACCGCCTGCTTCCATCCAGGAACGCTCTCTTCGTAGAGCAATCCTCCAGGGCTTAAAAACTGTTCAAGCACATTGCCTCCTCGCAAAATGACGACACCGGATAGGAAACATCATAACATTATAATAACTTAAGTCAAGCGCGATGCGGTATTCGATAGAAATGCACGCATTTATGCGCAGAAAGCGCGAGAAAAATGAAAAAGACCGGGTCGAAACCCGGTCTTTTTTTGCTCTGTGCCCCGCGGGGGCTCGAACCCCGGACACGCTGATTAAGAGTCAGCTGCTCTAGCCAACTGAGCTACAGGGGCGACGGCACATTGAAGAGCCAAGAAATAACTATAGCGCTTTTTTTGCCAGGCGCAAGATGACTGCTCTTCGGCGTGCCGAGCCGCCTATCCTTTTGCCCACACCGGCCCAGCTCAACCGCTCACACAATCTTGGGCATGGGCGTGGTGAGGGAGGTGGTCAAATTCACCTGAACCAGACCTGCGCCAGTGTGGGGCTCTACCTTTTTCAGGGTCACTGAGCGCTCAGATTCGGGCGCGCGGTCGTCGTCGGTCATCGTAGCTGGCGACTTGACAGCCAGAGGCACCAAATCATTCAAGCTCAAGCCCTGTTTCTCGCACAAGTCCTGCGCTTGGGCCAGCGAATCCGCAAACGACGGACCGGCGATCACGCGCTCGGCTCGGACCCCATAGGCGCTGTCTGCCACCCACTTGAGCTGCTCCAGCAGGTCCATGCCCTTGTGGCTGTGTAGGGACTCGGCCTGGGAGTGTCCTTGCTCAGCCAGGCCCGGATCTTGGCTGACTCCAGAGCCCGTCTGGCCCGCCTCCAAGGCAGCGAGGAAATCGTCGAGCTGTGGCGTCAGCGCTGGTCCACCGTCGCGGAAGAGATTGCCCATGATGGGCTTACGGAAGCCGAGCGTGGCCGCAGTCTCCTCCAGCTCGCCGCGCTCCCCATCCTCACCCTCCCAAAGGTTGACTAGGGGGAAGGCCGGGATGCCCAAGCCCTCCAAACGGTTGACGTGGAAGGGATAGCGCCAGCGCAGGGCCGGGTCATCGCGCCAGGTTGTGGCCCGAGTGACCACCACGGCAGCAGCAGGCCAGGGAGCGCCGAACTCGCGCGCCGCTATGTCGAGCCACTTCTGAGCGCCCGCGTCAGCCCCGTACCCGGCTTCCACCACGACAATGTCGTGCCGGGCGAGC
Organism: Bombiscardovia nodaiensis; assembly: GCA_033127725.1. Classification (NCBI taxonomy): domain Bacteria; kingdom Bacillati; phylum Actinomycetota; class Actinomycetes; order Bifidobacteriales; family Bifidobacteriaceae; genus Bombiscardovia; species Bombiscardovia nodaiensis. The sequence continues at coordinate 2,083,512 of AP026798.1, forward strand.
GCCAACTCCACCGACACCAGGCTTGGAATGCCCAGAGAGACATTGCCGAAGGGGCCAGCATGCATGTAAACCGTGGAACCGGCCTGGGTGGTCATCATCGCCGGTTGAACCGCCCCGCCCAGCAGGTTCGTAATCCGCCAGAGGTCAATAAAATCGCCAAAGCGCACGGGTTGGCCGTCCAGAGTGCCGGCAGTCATAGCGCCCACGCGAGCAGAGAGCTCCTCCATTGAGCGCGAGAGCACCAGAATCTGCATTAGCTCGCAGGTGGGGGTCAGGACCACTCGTTCAGCAATATTCGCCTTACCCCGGTCCACAGCAATCTGGCGCAGGGCCCTGGAGGGCACTTCGGAGACGCGCGGCACCAAAATAGTATCGAGCTGACCCTCGTCCACGGCCTTCTCCGCAAAGGAGACCAGAAGATTCTGCGCGTTCTCAATGGCCGCCATCTCACCGCACAGGCCCCAGTCAGCCAGTTCCGGGTGCGCCAGGGAAGACTTGCCGCCGCCCGAAGCACCGCCCTTGGAACCGGCGGCAGTAATGCCCATACTCGGCTGGCGCAAAACCGCCACCGCGTCCAGACCGCGAGCGCACAGGGCATCAACCAGGGCGATAGTCGTGGTCGTCTTGCCCTCTCCGCGCGAGGCTTTGAGGGGGGTGTCGGCCGTAACTAACACCATCTGCCCTGGCCGCTTCCGCTCGCTCGGATGGGCCTTCAAGTAGTCCAGGTAGCCAAAAGCGTCTACCTTGCTCACCAGGCCGTAGGGGGTGACAAAATCGTCGAAGGTGGTCATAAACTGAAGGCTCCTATCCAAGCGCTATGAAGCATGAAAAATACTGGAAAAAGTAATGAATCCGCAGTCTGGACAATGGTGCAAACGTACATTATGAGCAGCTGCGCAGGAAACCGCTGGGAGCTGGGCTAGCACCGAGCCCCCAGCGGTAGCAATGGTTCTAGTTGTCGGACATGTGGTAGCCGTTGCGCATCTTCATGCTCACGGTGTAGAGCACGGAGGCGAGCAAGTCGTCAGTTTCCCGGCGCAACTGGCTGGCCATAGTCTCGTTGGCGGCAGCCAAGACTTCACGTACCTCAGCGTTGTCGGTGCCTTGGTCCGCGCCCTCCAGGCGGGCCACCTGCTCATCTGTGGCGGCGACCAGACGGTGACCCATGCCACCGACCTTCTCCTGGTAGCGCTCGTTGGCATTGGAGGTGTCGGCGAACGCGGAGTCAGACAGGGCAGCAATCAGGCGGTCTGACCAGTAGATACTCTCGGTCGTAACCTGGTTGTCCACCACCGAGACGTAGGCGGGCATGGTGTCCACATTGGCGTAGAAGGGGGCCAGGGCGTTGAAGGGGTTGGAGCCGAAAGCCATCCACTGCACAGCCCGGCAGGATTCGGGGCGGTAGGGGCGCAGCTGGATGACGGCCAGCTGGTCGTTGCGGTTGATACCGATGGGGCGGAAAAGGCCGCGCGTGTGCTCGTCGCCAATCTTGGAGTAGGGGTCGTAAGCCGTGCCCTGATAGTGGGAGCTCAAAATATACTTGACATCTTCAACTGTTATTTTGCGCTCGGGCTGCCGGCACCAGGGAATGTCGTCGCTCATGGGGCGGTGGTCAGCGTCCGGGCCGTCCCACACCTCGTCGTAGGGGTTGAGGAAGCGCTGCATGTACCAGGCGCGGGGCGTGTTGTACACATGGTCGGAGTCCGAGTGGGAGCCGAAGGCCGTGCGGGGGTTCAGCGGAGAGCTGGGCTCTACCGCCAAGTCCAGATGGTTCTCCTCGATGAACTCGCGCAGGTCGGCCGAGCACATGAAGTCCTCTTGCTGACCAAAAGCGTCGTCCAGGTCGAACTCGTCGATGCCCAGCTGATTGGGCATGGTCACATAGCAGTCGTCGGGCACGCGGCGGGCAATCCAGTGGTGGCCGCCGATGGTCTCAATCCACCAAATCTCGTCCACGTCGGAAAAAGCCACGCCGTTCATCTCGTAGGTGCCGTACTGCTCCAGGAGCTCACCCATCCGCTGCACACCCTCACGCGCCGAGTGAATGTAGGGCAGGATGATCGTGACCAAATCCTCTTCGCCAATACCGCCGGGCTGCTCGGGCACGTAATCGGCGCTGCCGGACTTACCTACGGCCGGCACCAGCTCCACCAGTGGGTCGGCGCCTAGAACGCGCTCGTTGGTCGTAATCGTCTCGGTGGCGGTCATGGCCACATTCACTGCGTTCACGCCGTTTTGCCCCCAGACGCCCTCGTCGTCCACAGCGTTGGGCACAGCCGTGTAACGCATGGGATTATCGGGCAGCTCAATAGCGACGTGGCTGAGCACGCTCGTATAGTGGCGGGGCTGCTCGCTGGGTTGTACGACAATCAGCTTTTTGGGACGGAACTCGCCGTTGGCCGAATCTTCGTTGCGGGCAATAATCGTTGAGCCGTCGTAGCTCGCGTCTTTTCCGACTAAGAGCGTAGTGCAGGGCATGTGGGCGCCTTCCTTTGTGTGTGCAATCAGCCTGTATGTGCCATCTCAACCGCTGCGCGCCTGGAAAGCTGACGAAGCGGCGAGATATGCTCCCTACTCTACCGCCAGCAGGTAACGGAGCAAAGACCTGGGTAACTTTCCGTCGCTGAGCGCACAAACCTGGCCGTCGCACCAGAAACTGGCCTTCAACCGAACAGCTTTCAGGCTCGGGCAGGCAGCCAGACTTCGGCGCAGGCGACCACCGACGGACTCTTGCGGACGGCACCTTCTAAAGCGTTGAGCCAGAAGCCCTCCTGCAGGCCCGGCAGGGGTTCGCTGGTGGCCCAAACGCGCAGCAGGTACTCGTGCGTCTGATCGGGAGGCGTGGGGCCGTTGTAGCGCTCGGTCACGGCCAGATTGCTGCTGCCCACGAACTTGGAGGCTGCCGACGTTTTGCCCTGGGGCACACCGGGGATGAGCTTGGGCAGGCGGCGGGAAAAGTCGGCAGGAATAGCGAGCGCATCGGCAGCGTTGGCCGACGCTTGCAGCTGCTGGCGGGCGAGCTCTAGGGGCAGATTCGCCAGGGACCAGTGAATCCACTGGAAGCCGCAGACCGGGATGGAATCAGGGTCCACAAACTCCCAAGACAGGTAAGCGGCTTGCGAGGGAATTTGCTCGACAGTAAAGGGGAAGGAGGCGACCGGCGTGCCGTCAACCTGTGCGGACTGGGGCGCGCGCTTGGCATAGGTATCGGGAACGATGTCAAAATCGGTAAAAATTCTCATACCCCTATTCTCTCCCCTATCCAGCCGCCGTCAAGTGGCAGATTCGGACCACACCTGGCATGAGAAAACCCGGGCCTACTGACTTGCAGTAAACCCGGGCCAATTCAAAGGACAGGTAGGGGGCCGAGTACTCCAGCCCGCCAGCCTGACGTGTTACTTGACAGGAGCAGCGCCTTCGACGCCAGCCTCCTGAGCCTTGGCAGCCTTAGCGGCAGCGCGAGCAGCCTTAGCAGCGGCCTTCTGCGCTTCCTTCTCCTGCTGCTCCTGGGCCTTAATCTGGTCCATGAGCTCAGCGTGCTTGGCAGCGGGCAGCCAACCGGTGTTGACAACCTTGACCTGCCAGACCCAAGCCGCGGCGAAGAGCACCACAGCTACGATCATCAGCATGACAGCGCCCACCGGCAGACCCATCTGGGCCAGCTTGCCGACGACCGTGCCGTACCAGGCGAAGTCCGCATCGCCGAAGGTGGCGTTGGACAGGCCGAAGGAGCCGAGGACCGTCATCAGAATGGCGGGCAGGATGGTGATGAGCAGGCCGTTGATGAAAGCACCCACGATAGCGCCGATACGACCGCCGGTTGCGTTGCCGAAGACACCAGCACCGCCGCCGTCGAAGAAGTGAGGCACCATGCCGGGCAGAATCAGAGCCAGACCCCAGACCGGGCCGAGCCAAGCTGCAATAATCAGCAGGGCGACCAGACCGCCCGCGAAGGAGGCCAGGAAGCCAATCAGGGAGGCGTTAGCACCGTAGGGGAAGACAATCGGGATGTCCAGGGCCGGACGAGCGCCGGGGACAACCTTGTTGGCAATGCCCTGGAAGGCGGGAACCAGCTCGCCCAAGATGATACGCACGCCGTAGAGGATGATGGAGACGCCAATGCCGAACTGCAGGGCCTGCGCGAAGGCGGCCATGAAGAAGGCACCATAGTTTCCGGGGTGCGAGGGGAAGATGGCGAAGGCTTCGGAAGCTGGCACCACGAAGGCAGCCCAGACCGAGAAGACCAGGTAGAGCACCACCATCAGCAGGGTAGTGGAGACCATGGAATCGCGCAGGAAGGACAGGCCCTTGGGGAAGTCGATGTCCTCAGTGGAGCGGGACTTCTTGCCCACGGCAGAGCCGACAGCACCGGAGACAATGTAGCCCAGGGTGTTGAAGTGGCCGATGGAGAGCTTGTCGGAGCCGGTAACGCGGTTCATGAAAGGCTGCGCGAAGGCGGGCATAACCACCATGATGACACCCATGAGGACGGCACCGATGATGACGATGAGCCACTGGTTTGCGCCCTTGCCGAAGCCAACCGAGAGCACGAGTGCCATCAGCGTGGACATAAAGACCATGTGGTGGCCGGTCAGGAAGACATACTTCAAGGGGGTGAAGCGGGCAAACACCAGCATGAGCAGGAAGCTCAAGACGATGATGTAGGCCGAAGCAGCACCGAACTGGCTGGAAGCCTGGGCCACAATGACCTCGTTGGTGGGCACCACGCCGTGGGCTCCGGTAGCCTTAAAGACGAGCTTGCCGAAGGGGTCCAGAGCGTTGGTGACGACTGTAGCACCGGCACCCAAAATCAGGTAGCCCATGGCGGCCTTCAAAGCGCCCGAAATGACCTGGCCGGTTGAGCGCTTGAGGGCGATCAAGCCAACCGCGGCCACAATACCTATGAGGTAGGCAGGGACGTTGAGTATCTCCTGGCTGATGAAGTTCAGCACAGCGAGTAAGACGTTCATACTTTCTTCTCTTTCTGCTAATTCTTACGAGCCGAGCCGGTCAGTCGGCGTACTCTTGCAGGATGGACTTGACTTCGTCCAAATCCATAAAATTAGTCACCGTTTCAACCGGAGTGGTGGTTCCTTCCAGCTCGGGAGCGAGCTCCTTGGAAGTGAGCACAAGGTCGTTCATATTCGCGGTGCCCTTGGCCGAACCAGCGTCGGAAGTGGTGACGTTGACGTCCATGCCCAGGTCGGCAGCCGCCTGCTCAACGTTGACCTTGAGCAGTACTGAAGTGCCGATACCGTTACCGCAAACGCACAAAATATCCATAATTTCCTTCATTCCTTACAAGTCTGAAACTGCATTATTACGTGTATTACTGCGTATTACTCTTACTGCTAGCGAGCCTTGCTGCCCGCTGGCGGGGGCGCCGAAACTGCCAGCGCCCGTAGGAAGGAGAGCCAAAACTTGCGGCTCAGCCTTCGAGAATGGCGCGAATCTCTTCGGGAGTTCCCGCCTGAGCCAATTTCGCCGTCTTTTCCTTGTTGGTCAGCGCGCCGGCGATGGCGGACATGACCTGCAAGTGCTCCTGCTCGTCACGGCCAGCCAGGCCAATCACCAGGGAGACCGGGTCGTTGGCCTTGTTGCCAAACTCGACCGGGGTCTTCAGGCGAACCCAAGACAGGCCAGTGCCCAGCACCGCGTCCGAAGGGCGGGAGTGAGCCAGAGCGAGGCCAGGGGCAATCACGATGTAGGGGCCCATCTTTTCCACCGTCTCGATCATCTGCTCGGTGTAAGCGTCAGTAGTGAAACCGGAGGCTACCAGGCGCTCACCAGCCTGCTGAATTGCGCCCTTCCAGTCCTCTACCGACACGTCCAGCGCGAACGACGAGTCCGGCAGGAAAGCTTTGAAATCTGCCATGTGCAGCTCCTTACTTATTGTCTCGTATTACTCACTCGAAGCGCCCAGCAGCCTACTCGGCGTTGAACGCTCGGGCGAAGACTTATAAATCCCAGCCCTGGGGATGGTAGAACTCGCCATCTAGGGCGCGGGCCGCCAAATCCTTGGCTTCCTCCAGGGTGTGCTTGGCTAGCTCAGCACGCACGTCGTCCAGGGCCACAGGGGTCATGGACAAGCTGTTGACACCGATGCCGGCCAGAACTACAGCCAAATCAGGGTCAGCTGCAGCCTCGCCACACACACCCACGGGCATGCCGTTGGCGTTGCCCGCGTCCGCAATGAGCTTAATCGCGCGCAAAACGGCCGGATGCCAGGCGGTCTGGTAGGAGGCGACCGAGCCAAGTATGCGGTCGGCAGCCAGAGTGTACTGGGTTAAATCATTGGTACCAATGGAGACGAAATCGGCCACCTTCGCCACCTTGTCGGCCATCAGAGCAATCGAAGGCACTTCGGCCATGACGCCCACCTTCTTCAAGCCCTTGGCCTTGCCCAGCTTGACGAAGTAGGCAGCCTCGTGCTCGTCCGCCACCATGGGTGCCATGACCCACAGGTCAGCGTTGGTAGCGGCATCGGCGCGAGCCAGGGCCGTCAGCTGGTCGTCCAGCACCTGGTAGTGCTCCTTCAGGGTGCGCAGGCCGCGCAGGCCCAGAGCTGGGTTGGGCTCGTCCTCGGGAGTGAGGAAGGGCAGGGGCTTGTCAGCGCCCGCGTCGAGCATACGGATAACGACCTTGCGGCCGGGGAAGCGCTCCAGCAGAGCCTGGTAGGCCTTAGTCTGCACCTCCACGGACGGCGACTGCTCGAGTCCCAGGAAGAGGAACTCGGAGCGGAAGAGGCCCACGCCCTCGGCGCCGTACTCCAGGGCCGGATCGGCATCTTCGGGCTTGCCCACGTTGGCCAAGAGCGGAATCTTGTAGCCGTCCTTCAGCTGGCCGGGCTGGCCGCGCAGGGCCTTAGCCTGGTCGGCAGCCTGACGGGCCTGCTCAGCCTCGTCAATCTGCTCTTGTGTGGGGTCGGAAGTTACTTCGCTCTTGGCAGCGTTCACAATCAGCATGTCGCCAGTGTGGATGTCATCGGCTTCGGGGGCAGAAACGACTGCTACGATGCCGCGCGAACGGGCCAAAATGGCCGTGTGGCTGGTCGGGCCACCCTGGCTGGTGACGATAGCCAGCACCTTGCCCAAATCCAAGCTGGCCGTGTCGGCCGGAGAGAGGTCTGGGGCCACAAGCACGAAGGGCTTGTCGGACTGGGGCACGCCCGGAGCTGGAACGCCCAGGAGGGAAGCAATCACCCGCTGGCCCACGTCGTGCAGGTCGCCGGCACGCTCGCCCATGTAGCCGCCGATGGCCTTGAGCTGCTCCTCAAAGGAGCCAAAACCTTCGTAGGTAGCGCGCTCAGCAGTCTTGCCCGCGTCGAGCTGGGCCTTGATAGCAGTCTTCAGGGCTGGGTCTTGAGCCATCTGAGCCAGGGCCGTCAAAATCGGGGCAGCCTGCTTGGCTCCCTCATCGCCCTCTTGGGCCGCCTGCGCCCGGACGAGCAAGTCCTTGTTGACCTCATCCATCGAACGCTCGATACGCCCCATTTCGCTTTCCGCGCTCAGCGAAGCGTTGCGAGGCTCATCGCTGGGCACATCCAGACTCGCTGCCATACGAATAGCTGGACCAACGGCGACACCACGCCCGATTCCTACACCTGAAATGATCATTTTTGCACTCCTCAGTGCTCCTGCATATCGCGCGAACTTACCCACACACAAAGGGCTTGCTCACTTGCTTTCCGCTGCTGTTCGCTCAAGCCTTTCAGCTCAAACGAGGTCATGTAGGTCTCCCAGTATACACACTTTTCCCGCAGAATAACAACGGTAAACGATTTCTGTAATGACAGGGAGACCTGCTATGCTTGTCAGAGTTGATACGCCGCTCATCTTCGAGCCCAGCGCATCTTGCACGACCCCCAAGCAAAGGAGTTTCCCATGGCAACCATCACCCGCAGCGTCCTCATCACCGATCCGGTCGGTATCCACGCTCGTCCCGCCTCCGAATTTTCGCAGGCTGCAGCAGCCTCTGGCTGCAAGGTCACCATCTCCAAGGAACCCGGCAAGCCCGGTGTCGATGCCTCCTCCATCCTCATGGTCATGAGCCTGGGCGTAGCCAAGGGCGACACCGTTGAGCTCACCGTGGACGGCGACAATGCCGAGCAGGTGGCTGATCAGCTCATTGAAGTTCTCACCAAGGCCGAGTAAGTCGACAGGCGAGTAGCGAGTACTTTCCACGAGTTAAAGCTGCGCAAATACCCTTGCAGCAGATCATCAAAGCTGGGAAGGCCTGCGCGCATTGGAGACAGGCCTAACCCGGCTTTCTGTGTGTCCGGTAGCCCGATAAATGGGCAGACTTTGAACTGGCAGACACCGAGCTAAGAGCGAAAGTTCAGGAAGTGGCGCATGACACGAGAGACGGCCTCTAGCCAGACTTCTATAGCAAATGTTGCTGCCTTAGCCAATGTCTCAACCGCCACTGTCTCTCGGGTGCTCTCCGGTCAGCGATCCAAAGACGACGACATCGCCCAACGCGTACGTCAGGCAGCAGACCAGCTCAACTACTCAGCCAACTTTGCCGCCTCTAGCCTGCGCTCAGATGTCACGCGAACCATCGGACTGGTCCTGCCGCAAATCAGCGAGGAAGAGACACCGACCGTCTTGCTCAACTCGCTCTCGGCCGCCATCCGTGCAGCCAACCGCTACCTCCTCCTCGCCGTTGGTACTGACGCTCAAGAGCAGAGCAAGGACCTCCATTCCTTCCTTGCCCGCGGTGTCGATGGGCTTATTATTATCTCCGACTCCAGCGCCGACTCCCTTATCGACTCCCTCAACCAAGCCCATAAAGATCTGCCCATCGTACAGATTGGCGGCAAGTCGCTCACTCCGCACATCAGCTGGGTGGGGACCGACGAGAGCGAAGCTATGCGGATGACCGTAGATCACCTGGCCGAGCAGGGAGCCCACGCCATCGCCTACCTCAGTCGAGAAATTGAAACGTATACAGCTGCCGACCTCTTTACCACCTTCTACACCCAAGCCAAAGCCTTAGATCTCACACCGGACCCAGACTGGGTGCAATTTGGCCCCTGCACCATGGAACGCGGCTATCAGGCAGCCCTCTCACTCTTCCAAGGGCGGCGAATCGTGCCCGACGCAGTAGTCTGCGCCAGCGACGCTGTAGCCCTGGGAGTGCTCATCGCCTGCCGACATATCAACTTGCGCGTGCCAGAAGATGTAAAAATCATTGGATACGGGGACTCGCCTGCCTGCGAGCTAGCCCAGCCCGCCCTCACTTCCATCCACCCTGTCTACGAAGATATGGCAAACGAGGCGGTTCGTATTATTTGCGAGCGCACGACAGGAAAGCCCCGCCTGCCAAGCTATAGGGCCTTTAAACCCGAATTAATCTACCGCGAGTCTACCTGGTCGCCGCGCACGGGCTCAAGCGACATGACCCTGCCCGGCGCTGTCGATTACTGAACGGCTCTTGAGCGTATCGGTTTGCGCCAGCCAGTGGCTTATCTTCCTCGCCTACGCCGGGGCGGGGGAGGTATTGGAATTACTTTGAGCTTCTAGAGCTTCTAGAGCCTCTAGAGCCTCTGGGGCATTTGGAAGCTCCGAAACCTTTAAGCCCGACAGAAAAGCGAAACCCATCCAAACCGCAGATTTTGGCCCAGTTTACACCAGCAGATTGCACATCAACGCTTCCAGATCTAAGAGCTGCGAACCGTTGCCCTCAATGCGCTTACGAGCCACGGCAATGTGCCGGATTCGCTCCACAGCCCCCTGCTTGCTGAGCCTGACCGACAGCTCAGTGATGGCCGCCCGATTCTCCATATTGACCAGCCCAACCTGGGCATCGGCGCCATTTTGGAGCACGCACACGTCCCGGTAGACCGAAGCTAGCGTCGTTAAGCCCCGGTCGAGCACGTCACGCGAGCGGCGAACCGTGCGCCGACGCAGCTCATCCTTGCTGGAAATCTGGTGGTAGGCGCCGAGTATCTGCCTGGGCACCGCGTCTTTAGGCCCCAAACCGTTGATACGGCGGAAGTTTGCCTCCTCGCGTTCCACCTGAGCCTCGGCATCTCGCGCCGCCTGGTCCCGGGCCTGGTTAGCGAGTTTGACAGCCAGGAGCACCGCGTCCGAAGCCTTACGCATGAGCAGGAGGCCCGTAACTAAATCGTCGCGGTCTTTGACAACTTGCTGATCAGTGGCATAGAGCTTAGCTACGCCTATGTGCCCTTGAGCCAGGCGGGCAGCGCGCGCGGCCTGGTGCTGGTCAATCTGCAAACTCTCCATAAGGAAGGCAGCTACGGCCTTATTGGTCGGCACAGCCAGGTTGATAACTCGCGTGCGGGAGCGGATAGTCGGCAGCACGTCTTGGGCGCTGGGAGCGCACAGAATCCAGACCGTGTGCGGGGCCGGCTCCTCAATCTCCTTTAGAAGCACATTCGTGGTGCGCTCAAGCATCCGGTCCACATCTTCAATCACCATCACGCGCCAGGGGGCAGTTGAGGGCATCTGCTCGGAGGTCATGATGAGTTCGCGGACCTCTTTAATGCCAATCGTCACCTTGTCTGTGGCCAAATACGTCACATCAGGGTGGGTGCCCGCGAGGACTTCTCCCGTCTCTTTTGTGACCTGCTCACCCATGCCGTGGTCCGGGCTAATCAGGGCAGCAGCAAAGGCTTTGGCTAAATTGGAACGACCCGACCCGGGAGGCCCACAGAAGAGCCAGGACTGGGTCATTGTGTCCCTGCCCGAACCTTGCGAGGCTACGATATGCTGCAATAAGTCCACTGTGCGCTCTTGGCCCACAATGGACTCCCAGACACTCACTGCCCTTGTCCTAGCTGGCTTGCTGCCGCATCTGCGCTGCTCTCGCTTGTTAGTCCACCATCTTCTTCGTTGACATTGTCATCTAAAATATCGTCTGATTCAGCATCGTCCATGTCGTCGTCCAAGCCAGCATCAGCATCATCCTCGTCTGTATCCTCATCAGCATCGTCGTCATCGGATCCATCATCTGCTGCTTCATCGTCAGATTCGTCATCAGACTCATCGTCATACAGATCGTCATCCGACTCATCCTCAACCGATGAATCCGCAAGCTCTTCGTCGTCGGGCACAGGAGCAATATTGACCGGCATGTCAGCCGTCAGAGTCTCCAAATCAGCCTGAATCGTCTGCCAAACCTCTTCGATAGGCCGGGAGGCATCCACAATCACAAACCGCTCCGGCTCCTGCTGGGCCAAGAGCAAGAATGCGTCACGAACCTGCGATTGAAAGTCATCGCCCTCGGCTTCCATGCGGTCAGGCTCATCGTTGACCCGGTCGTGCGACTGGAGGGGGTCCACATCGAGCAGGTAGGTGCGCGCCGGTTTGAGCCCCTGAGCGGCCCACCGGCTCAACTCGCTGACTTCCCCCTGGTCCAGCTTGCGGCCGCCCGACTGGTAGGCGATGGACGAGTCGCTATAACGGTCACAGAGCACAATATCGCCGCGCTCAAGGGCTGGCTCAATCACCTGAGCAACGTGCTCAGCTCGGTCAGCCGCATACAAGAGCGCCTCGGTTCGCGCGTTCAAATCATCCGAAGCATCAACCACGTCCGTACCGCCGGTGACAGCGATAGAGGGGAAGGCCGCCATGCCGTGCAGTACTAGCTCACGAATGGCCAGACCAGCGGGCGTACCACCTGGCTCCCGGGTCACCAGCGAGCGCATACCCTTGGTCTGCAGAAAGTCATGAGCCCGCTGGGCTTGGGTAGTCTTCCCCGCGCCGTCCACACCTTCAAAGGAGATAAAAAGTCCCGAACTCATGCTTTGTCCTCACTCGTCTTCCGGCTAGCTCTCCCGGCTGCCTTGGCTGTACTCGTCTTGCCTTTGGCTACACTAGTGGACTTCGCCGACGACTTGCGGGAACTCGTCTTACTCGAGGCCTTCGTACTGGCAGTGCTCTTACGACTCGTGGCCTTGCGGGTGCTGCTGGTACGGCTGGTGGTCCTACTGCTCTTTGCCTTGGTTGAAGTCGTCTTACGACCGCTGGCCTTTTTACGCCGCTTGGTCGGCCCTGCTGCCCGCTTCTCAGCCAGCAGGCGGAAGGCGACTTCGGGCTCAATTGAGGCTGCCGCGTACTGCTTGGGCAGGGTTCGATTGGTCTCGCCGTCGGTGATGTAGGCCCCGTAGAAGCCGTCTTTAATGGTGACTGCTTTGCCGGTTTCAGGGTCAGGGCCCAGCTCGCGCAAGGGTGGCTTAGCGGCTCCGCGCGTCCGCCTGCCGTACTTAGGCTGGTTAAAAAGCTCCTGGGCAGCGGCGGCGTCCACTGTGAAAATCTGATCTTCCGAGCTCAAGGAGCGAGTGTCGGTAGCGCCTGCCTCAGTGGTGCTGGTCAGGTAGGGGCCGTAACGGCCGTTGCTGGCAGTGACCGTGGCTTTGGACATCTCGCCGGTCTTAGAATCAGCGAGCTCAATCTGACCTACTTCGCGCGGCAGGGAGAGCAGTTTCAGGGCATCCTCAAGCGTCACCGTGTCGGGGTTCATGGACTTAAAGAGGGAAGCCATCTTGGGCTTGGGCTCCTCCACCTTCTTGGCACCCGCCTCTTTCTTCTCCTCAGCCTCTTTCATCTCAGCCTGCATCTGCGGCGTAATGAGCGCCAAATACGGCCCAAATCGGCCAGTGCGCAGCTCAACTCGCCCTCCGGTCTCCGGGTCAGTGCCCAGCAGACGCGGGCCGCCAGAGTTCGTGTCAATGAGCTCATGAGCTTTCTTTACGGTCAGCTCGTCGGGAGCCAACGTATCGGGCAGCGAAGCGCGCTTAGGGTCGCCCTTCTCGTCCAGATGCGCAGTGTCCTCCAAGTAGGGGCCATAGCGGCCTACTCGTACTTGCAGTCCATCGCCAATGGCAATGGTGTTGACCTGATGAGCGTCAATCTCTCCCAACTGAGCCACCTGCTCCTGCAAGCCCCGGTGAGCTTCGTCCGCATTCTTGGCAGCGCCCGGCCCAGAGCCAAAGTAGAAGCGGGTCAGCCAATCCGTGCCCGACTCCTGACCGTGAGCAATCTGATCGAGCCCATTCTCCATCTGCGCCGTAAAGCGGTAGTCCACATACTGGGGGAAGTTCGTCTCCAGGAGCTTAATCACAGAAAAAGCCAGCCAGGAGGGAATCAGCGCCCGGCCTCGCTCGTAGACGTAGCCGCGATCGATAATGGTCGAAATAATCGAGGCATAGGTCGAGGGACGACCAATCTCCTTAGCTTCCAAGGTTTTTACCAGCGAAGCCTCGGTATAGCGGGCCGGCGGCTGAGTTTCGTGCCCCTCAGCCTCGACAGCGCTGGCCTTGAGCTGGTCTCCCTGGCTCATGGGCGGCAGGGAACCATTGGCATCGCCGACAGTCTCCTCTTCCTGCTTGCCGCGCTTGGCCTGCTTGCCTGCTTCCGTACTAAAGCCCATGGCCTTCATGAAGCCCGGGAACTCGATTACGGTGCCAGATGCCTGGAACATCGCCTCTCCCTGGCTCGCAGTGGGTGCGCTCAGGCGCACGGTCGCTGTGGAGCCAGTCGCATCCGCCATCTGAGAGGCCAGAGTCCGTTGCCAAATCAACGTGTAGAGCTTGAGCTGGTCCGGCGGCAGAGTTGCTGCCAACTCTTGCGGCGAGCGGAAGCGGGAACCTGCGGGGCGGATGCACTCATGGGCCTCCTGAGCACCAGCTGTCTTGGTTACATACTGCTTGGGGCCGGAAGCCAAATACTGCTTGCCATAGACTTCTTCCACGCTCTGACGGGCGGCTGCAATGGCCTGCTGGGAGAGCGTGACCGAATCGGTACGCATATAAGTAATATAGCCGTTTTCGTACAGGCTCTGTGCGGCACGCATGGCAGCCCTGGAACTCATACCTAAGCGGTTCCCTGCGGTCTGTTGCATGGTCGAAGTGGTGAACGGCGGCTGCGGGCGGCGATGGTAGGGACGCGTCTCCATGCCCACCACCGTAAAGTCAGCGCTCTCCAGCTCACCAGCCAGCTGCTCGGACAAGTTCTGGTCCAGCTGCACCGGCTTGTCTTTCTGCGCCGAAGCTGTGAGCTTACCGTCTGCGCCAAAATCTTTCGACGTTGCCAGCCGCTTGCCAGCCAGCTCCACCATGCGCGCCTGGAAGGACTCCTGTCCAGACTGAGCTAAGTCGCTCCTGGCACTCAGCGTGGCGAGCAGGTCCCAGTAGGAGGCACGGACGAAGGCAATGCGCTCGCGCTCGCGCTCCACAATCAGCCGAGTAGCCACCGACTGCACGCGACCAGCCGAAAGCCCCGGTCCCACCTTGCGCCACAAGACCGGCGAGAGTTCATAGCCATAAAGGCGGTCCAGCACGCGGCGGGTCTCCTGCGCCACCACCATGTTGGAGTCCACGTCCCGGGTGTGATTCAAAGAATCCTTGATCGCCTCGGGCGTAATCTCGTGAAAAACCATGCGCTTGACCGGCACCTTGGGCTTCAGCGTCTGCACCAGGTGCCAGGCGATCGCCTCGCCCTCGCGGTCCTCATCAGTTGCCAGATAGAGTTCGTCGGCGTTCTTCAGGGCATTCCTCAAGCCGGAGACAGTCTTCTTTTTGTTGTCATCCACAATGTAGTAAGGCTTGAAATCGTGGTCCACGTCCACGCCGAACTTGCCAAAATGCTCTTTTTGGGAGGCGGGAATTTGCGAGGGCTTTGCCAGGTCGCGGATATGGCCCACTGAGGCCATGACCGTATAACCCGAGCCAAGGTAGCCGCCGATCTTCTTCGCCTTGGTAGGCGACTCCACGATGACGAGCTTGTTGCCGTGTGCCATGGCCTCTCCTTTTATATATGCTTTCGCTCGCCATCTTACCCACTTGCCACGGTCATCCGTCAACACGAGCGAACAATGTGGTCGAATGTGGCGCGTCTAGGGCACCGAATTGTGGATAAGTGCGGCGGCCAGACGAGCGATACTGTTTTCTCTTATACGTTCTCTGGGGGCGTAGGCGGCGCCCCCAACAATCCAATCTTCGACAGCGGCGAGGCCGTTACCTGCCGCATAGCTAGCACGGTGCCGAAAGTGACGGCAACCACCGAAGCGGCGAAAACTACTGCCGACACATGCGCGCCATAGAAGGTCCAGCGAGCGCCTATCTGCAAGCCAGACGTCATCTGCCAGACCAAAAAAATGCCGTAGATACAGCCCAGAATGCCAGCCGTGAGCAGCACTGTGGACACGATTTGCACGCTGGCCGAGGAGTAGCGGGTGCCCGGCTCGTCCATGCCCGAGGCGCGCGTGGTCGCCAGCATAAGCAAGGCCAGACCTCCAGCCAAGAGCAGGGCCATCAGCACATCAGAAGGGCGGTGCCAACGGCCGTCAATGACCGAGCAGCCAACCGCCAGCGCAAAAGCACCACCCACCACCGCAGCCAGCGCTCGCCAGACCCGAGGCACCACGCAGACCAGCAAGATAGCAACGGTTGCAGCCATAATAGTGTGACCCGAGGGCGCCGAATTGCCGCGCATCGACTCAGTATCCACAATGAACGGCCTGGGGAGCAGCATCTTCAGCAGCCGCCCCAGCCCGTATGAAACAAGTGAATAGATGACTACCTGCCCCAGCAGCCACCAGCGCTTGCGGAGGGCAGCGATTGCATACGATAGGAGGCCGATAACGCAGCACAGAGCAATAGTCAGCGCACTGTTAGTAAAGACTCCGAGGGCGCTCTTGAGCCAGGGCACGCGCGCCAGATAGCCTGCGAAGTTGCGGTACACCTCGTCGTCGTATTCCTGGCCGGGCAGGGTGTAGACGCAGAGCCACCAGACTCCTACTGCCACCGCAACAAAAAGCAGGCCGAGCCCTATGCACGCCACCCAAGCCGATGTGCGCGGACGCCGGGTGAGGGGATCCATCTGCTCCAGATCTTGCTCGGCAGTGGTATCGTCGGCCTGGGCCAGGTGTTGCAAATTCTCAAGAGCAGCCTGGGAGCTAGCATCCTCTTGCTGCCCAACTGGAGCAAAGTCAAAACCGTTGCCGTACGCATTCGTCATACTTCAAAACTCTAACGACTCTTTCAATCTGCCACACCCTTTCCCGCCCAAGTCGTGCAATGCGTCCACAGGTTGGCGTGTTTGAGCTGCTTTCGGATTAGCGTCCGCGTGCCAGTCAGCGGTAAAGACCATCCCCAGGCGGGCGCACATGATGCTCTCGCTGCTGCTTCTAGCGATTGCAAACGCTGGCAGTCGGCCGCGAATGCTCTGGAGCGGGCTGGGCCTGTTTGCCTGCTATAGGCTGCCCATCCAAGGCCGAAGAGACTTCGTAGTGGACCACCAAGCCGGCAGCACGCGCGTACCGGGTCACCTTCCCAACCAGCGAAACGAGCCCATTTTCTAGCTGCGAAACGTATGCCTGCGAGACCGCACCCATCCGCTGAGCAACAGCCGCCTGATTGAAGTCGCGCTCCCCTTCCTTACTGCGCAGACTCTGGTTGTGCTGCCGCCCCGCCACTAGCTTGGCCAGAAGTGCAATCTCCTCCTTTGCCAGCACTGCCGCCAGCTCCTTCTCATCGAATCCGTGCTGGTTAAAATCAAAATCATTACAGTGCACCACCGGCTCCTCAACAGTTTCCCCATCGTCGCCAGCTTTTTCCATCGCTACTCCCTTTACCTCAGCCATCATGCCCCTCCTCTCAATAGCACCAGAATTTCATTGTGCAAGTTAATATATAAGCTATTACTTATGTACTGCTTTCTCAAGTTTCCTCCCCGAATCTCTTTACTGCCAACCAGCTCTACTCCCAGCCCGAAATTGACTCATAGCATCCCGAATTGCCGCATTCTGCTGCTCTCTGATGACCTTGCCGTTTCATTTGCACTTGGCCGCCGTCTTACGACCTTTGAACTAGCCAGCGCACGGTCCACCGGCACTGGGGCCGAATATAAAACTACAACCCTGCGAGTTCTCGAGCACGCAAAACAGTTCGCACAAGTCGCTCTTGTGAGATATGCTTGTAAGCGCTGTGGAGTTAAGCATGAAGGGGAATCATGCAGTGAAATTGCTCTGCCAGCACCGTAATCCACATCTAGATTATCTTCAAGGTAAGGAAGTTACCAATGATATTGAAGAATACAAAGGTGCGGGGAATCGTTGCTACAGCTGCCGCAGGTGTCATCATCTGCTCCGCTGCAGCCCTGGTGAACACTGCGCCAAAAGCCGCAGCAGACTCCTCGAATATCGTGCCCCCCCCCCAGCAGTAATTCGCTAACTAAAAGTGGCGTGCCCTGCACGGCTACCACACCCCAAAGTTGGGGAACATCTACATGGTCTCGTGACACAGACTGCACTGTCCATATCACTGCAGGAACCGGTGCTGATACCGGGGGACATAGCCCCTGGGGTTCACTGTTTTCAGCACATAAAGTTCAAATTGACGGCCCGCTAGTACTGCCTGCCGATTCCAGTGGCCTCTTTAGTGAAGGCTACGCTGAAGAAATTTCTGGGCTGGAACAGGTAAATACCAGCAACGTCACCAACATGAGCCACATGTTTGCTGACTATGATTATAAAATAATCTCCGGTTTAAGCGGTTGGGACACCAGCAACGTTACCAACATGAGCGATATGTTCACTGGCGTATCTGTAACACAGCTAGACATTTCAAATTGGAACACCAGCAAAGTCACCAACATGAGCCGCATGTTCTATGATGTCAGTAAATTAACGAATCTTGACTTATCCCACTGGGACACCAGCAACGTCACCAACATTAGAGGCATATTCTCAGGAGAATCCTTGACAGGAGCATCCTTGACTAGCGTCAATGTCGCCGGATGGAACACCAGCAAAGTCACCGACATGGACTCGGCTTTCTGGTTCAGCAACCTCACCAACATTGATTTGTCGGGATGGACTATCGCTCCGGGAACGGACACTACCGCAATGTTCCCCAACGGTTTAGTAAAGCTAACCGTTGGCCCCCAAACAGCTTTGCCAGATGATGCCTTCATGTATGTCGACTTCACGGAGGATAAGGACAACACCGGCAAGTGGATTGAGCTGGGCGACGGCGGTACCGAAGCAATCCCCCACGCGCAATGGGTCAGCACCGCTCCCAATGAGACCTTAAACGCGAAGGCCAACAAAGAGCTTGCCCAGCGCAGCCGTGACGGCCACGCCGGCACCTACGTGCGTCAAGGCAAGATTGCCATCAACTTTGATGCTAATCGCGACAAGACCACGGGCTCTATGCCAGTAGTCCCCGGCGCTACCGGCTATCCCCTGACCGTTCCTGACGGTTCATTCCAAGCTGACGGCGACACCTTCGTCAATTGGAACACTCGTGCAGATGGCTCCGGCGATACTTACAAGGCAGGAGACACTGTTTACCTGCCAGCAGGTATCACCAAGCTCTACGCTCGTTGGACCAGTCAAGGTGCCGTTACTCAAAAGCCCGGTGACACCAGCAACAAACCCTCTGAGCCTGGCAACCAGAATCCTGGCAACACCAGTACTCCTGGCAACATTGATAACCCTGGCAACACCAGCGGGCCCGGTAATAGCGGAAATTCCAAACCTGCCGCCGTAGACCCTGGCTCCATCACCAAACCTCAGGCCTCGAAGACCCAGAGCCAACAGACAGCAGCCAGTGACCCTGGCCAGTCTCTGGCTAGCACCGGTGTCTCTGTGGCACCGTTAGTCGCTGTTGTTGCGCTCTTGCTAGGCTCGAGCGCTGCCCTGCTGACTGTACGCGGAGTAAAGCGCTGGTAGTCAGTAAATCATGTATTGAGACTTCTCTGACTATGGCACACCTATAGCCAGAGAGACAAGAGTGTCACCAGCCCCCAACTGGTGGCACTCTTTTGTATTCCACTTCTAACTTGTCGACGAGAACACAACAGACCAAGTCTTACTGTGCTTTGGACCACCAACAAACGCTTAGCAATAACTTTGAGAATATCTAGAGAAGAACCAGATGAACTATTGCATTCAGTGCGGGTCTCCCAACAACGACCGCAACCATTTTTGCTCCAAATGTGGAAGCAAACTACTCGAAGAAGAAGTTGCACCGAGGCCAGGCGCGTCCACGCTCACGCCCACGGCTAATAGCGAGCAGACAGTATCAGACACTCCTGCTGCCACAGTTAAACATATCCACAAACGTTTAATCATAGGCTTATCTGCCTTAGCAGCGGTAATCGTCTGCATGGGTAGTTTAGGAATTTTCAAGACCTATTATGCCCGCACTATACCGCATATACAAGGCGGCAGCGCTAGCGACGCAGTTAAACAGCTCAAGGAAGCTGGCATACCCGCGCAGACAAAACTCGAGTTCAGCCCCAAACGCAAGGGCTCTTTTATTCGAATTGACAACGCAGAAGAGGGCAAACGCTGGGACAGGAACACGACCGTCACAGTAACCGAGTCAGCAGGACCAGGCGTGCCAAAAGGCACAGTTGGGCAATCCGGCCAACATGCCCAGTCCACACTAGAAAAAATGGGTCTGCCGCTGACCGTCACAGATCTCTCAAGCAGACTACCAACTGCAAAGGGCCAGGTGCTCGCCACCTACCCAGCTGAAGGCCAGGCTGTCACAGACCAGAGTACAGGTATCCACATCGGAGTGGGTGTCAATAAGCCAGGCATTCCCGCGGAGCTCGCTGGTTTAGACAAAGACAAGGCCCAAAGTCAGTTGAGTAGCCAAGGCTTCAAAGTCACCCTCGAACCGCGATTCTCCAGTACCAAGAACTTGGGGAAAATCGTTGGCGCAAACCCCAGTCTGGGACAAATAACCGACAGTAAGACCGTCACATTGTTCTACGGAGTTGATGCCAGCGAACGCCTCGACGTGGTAGCCCCCTACCCTACCGATGCCACATCAGCTGAGCGCGTGGCCAACAAAGAGGACCGTCTAGTCGGCCACTACTGCACGGACGACGGCGACTGCTTCAACTTAGAAAACACCAGTAAGGACTCTTACGGATCACCCCGCCTCTCCATCAACGGCAAACACAAAGAGAATATATGGGACAATCTGAGTTTCTGCAGCTACGCCGAAGATATTGCAGGATGTATCCCCACCACCAACTTCGAGATAGACGGAAAACTGCCATTATCTAATAACTTGATTGCTGGCGACAGCGGAGCGATGGAACTCTACGAAGGAGGCGGCCTGCCCTACTGCGGAGACATACCATTCTTGAGCGGTATCCAAGTGTGCATAAACGGTCAGAGCAAAATGTACGATGACGCTGGCCTCAGTGAACCCAACTACGACGGCAGCTTCAAAAATACTGGACTTCAGTGGAAGCCGCTCGAGTTCCTCCTGATCATGCCCGTGGGAGCCAAGCTCAGCCAGCTAGAGTCTGACGGATACTTTGCAGGCAAGTCTGGCTACAAGCCTGACCCTGGCCGCCCCTATCTGATTCGCCGTAACAACAGCAAATATAAAGCGCAACCTGCGAGCGGCAAAACCGACGAGCGTGATCCTTTCTCACCGACACTGAACGGTAAAGCCGATCCTTTCAAAGACCCACCAAATAGAAGCAATGTCTACTATCTTGTAGAAAACCCTTATAACTGGGCGGCTCTAGGCGGCTCTGAGCCAAATTCCAGAACGAAATAATATTCCAAAATAAAGGAAGAGCAAGAAATTATGAAATATTGTACCCGCTGCGGGTCCGCTAATCCAGACGAAAGCACTTTCTGCGACCAGTGTGGACACACGCTCGAATCCGCTCCTAGGACTACACCCGCAACAACGCCTGCCGTTACAACTGCGCCCACTACCGGAGGCCAGGTAACCACCAAGACTTCATCATCTAAGCGTATCTATATAGCACTTGCCGCTCTCCTCGTAGTTGCCTTGTGCGTTGTAGGAGGCTTCTTCGCCTACCGCGCTTACGGCCCCACAACTGTTCCTAAGCTCCAGGCGCAGACCGCAGAAGAAGCTGTGCAAAAACTCAAAGCTGCTGGCATTCCTGCCCAGACCAGGCTAGAATTCAGCCCTAAACGCAAAGGGTCATTTATCAGTCTGGCCAACGTTCAAGCGGGTGACCGCTTGAACGACAATCAGCGAGTGACCGTTCTGGAGTCCGCCGGCCCAGGTGTTCCCAAGGGAACGGTAGGGGCAACTCAAGCAGCGGCAGAGGAAAAACTTAAAATGATGGGTGTACCGCTCACTGTGAGCCAGGTGGTCACCCAAAAACCCGAGGGAAAAGGCAAAGTAGTGGCTAGCTTCCCTGCAGACGGTCAAGCTGTCAGCGACGCAAAATCCGGCATACACCTGGGCGTCGGGGTAGACAAGCAGGGCATCCCCGTTGAGATTGCGGGCATGGATAAGGATCAAGCGGAAAAAGCACTCAAAGATAAAGGTTACGACGTTTTACTTGAGGCTCGATTCAGCAGCAGTCAAAATCTCAACAAAATCGTCGGATCTGACCCTGCTATCGGCCAACCTTACAGCAATAAACGCGTGACGCTCTACTATGGCGTAGGAGCCAAGGACAAACTCGATGTCGTCACTTCCTACGATGCTAGCTCCGGCAGTCTAATCAGCTTTGCTGACAGAGCTGACCATATAGCAGGGCACTATTGCACAGACAGCGGCAAGTGCATTGATCTTGACCACGTTGCTGGAAAATTCAAAGCTGAATATGGTGATCTCAAAGTTAGAGGCGAGAAAGTAGACTCAGACCAGCCCTTTAGCCTTTTGAGCTTCTGCCACTATGCCCAGTACAACGCTTGCGCGCCCGAAGGAATACACGGAGCACAAGGCGATAGCGAACCCATGAAGTATCACTTAATCGCTGGAGAAACAGGCGCTATGGAGCTCTATGCGGGAGGAGGACTACCATACTGTGGCACAAGCTTGTTCCCTGGCTCTATGCAAGCCTGTGACCACGGGAAAATCGCTGAATTCAGCCGCCTCCGCGATGATCCTAGCTTTAAAAACACTGGGCTCAACTGGAAAGCCGACGAATTCTTCTTGGTTATGCCAGTGGGCGCTAATCTCGACAAATTAAAAGCTAACGGCTATTTTGAAGGGCAGTCAACTTATAAACCTGACCCAGATAGGCCTTACCTCATCCGACGAGACAGTAGCAAATATCAGGAAGAGCCCGTGAACGACACCAATCAGTTCAATCCCTTTGCCCCAACTGAATACAGTAAGCCCAGCCAACCATTCAAGCAGGCGCCCAACAAAGACAATGTATACTACCTCGTTGAAAGCCCTATAGACTGGCTTGCTTTAGAAGCTCATCAGGCTAGTAGCAACAAAAAATAATTCTATGATGAAAGTAGATGCTTCAGCTTACTAAAATCTTGTAAAAGTTGAGGGTCCACGCCGCAGATAAAGCGTGGGCCCTCAACTTTTACCAAGCCACTTATGTTGCAGCTCTGCGATTAACTCTAATAGTAAGATCTGCTGTTTTCGTTAATCGTTACACTAAGCTTGTCATTCTTAAAGGAGAAGGACCCACTCACCGTATCTGAGTCACTGGTAGTGCTATTCCTCCAGTCGTCAGAGCCATCGTAACGGTACTTATATGAGATATCAGTTCTTATCGTCTCTGTAATAAAAGTACCTGAGCTCAAGTCCAATTTCTCCAAACTTGGAGCTTGCGACACAACGCGTGTGATGTCCTGATAAGCGGGATGCCCACCATCATGGAAAGAACCGTTGGAGAAGTCGCAGCCTGCTTTGCTAATCTCCTTGCTCGCCGTGCAACTGTTAATTCGCTCTTGGACCTTAGCCAAAATTTCCTTTTCCAAATCGTCGGTAGCTTGCGGAGACAGATAGGCCACATCCGAGGGCGTGTTCAACTTGGCAGGTTCGGCCTTCAGGTACTTAGATTCGGGAAGCGTAACTTTTACCGCACCAGGGTAAGCAGGCAACTCATATTGGTTCATTGATGAATACTGAGCCTCATCTGAACTTGAAGAACTTGACTGACTCGGTGGTGTCACGACTTTCTTATTCATTCCAGCTTTACTCAAATCTACAGCAATACCGTTGATCAGCACATTATCAAAAGTCTTTGGCACCGCTACTTTGATCCGAGAGACAAGTGGTGTTGTAATCTTCCATGAGTCAAACACAAGAAACTGCTTGCCTGCAGGTTCAGCAGCAAGAGTCTTCGACTGCTTAACACCGTTGACTGTGTAGGATACGTTAACTGTATACCCTTTTGTCTTCTCTTCCTTCGTGAGAGAACCTATTTGAATGTTCTTCATTCGTGAACTCGCGTCTTTGGCATATTCGTCAGTCAACAGCACCCGAGAGTCATTAACGACGCCCGGGTCAACCATTTTGTCAGCCTCTTTTAGGCTACCCGTTGAAACAGCGGTGACATAAGAATTAATCTGACCAGACGGAGAAAAAACAGTACTCTTCAAGACCATATAGGCTACGGCAAGGAGAGCAATCACAGCGATAATTGATCCCCAGAGTATTATCGTTTTCTTCTGTATCTTTTTTGGAGCAGCCAATAGACTGTTTTGAGTGGGTGAAGACTGCCCAACTACAAAGGACAAAACTTGATCCTGCGGCTTTTCTGTCTCATGCGCAGTCGGCTCCTTTACACCTGGTGCTAACCCAGCCTGACCTCGAGGTTGATTGGCAACATCATCCAGCAACACTTCAGGTACCTCTCCGTCACTAGATGTATCATCAGCTGTCTGCACCTGGAAGGAGACGTCTGTCTCCTTGTTCCCATGTTCAAGTGGATGTCCACAATTGACACAAAACTCAGCATCGGACTCATTTTTCGCTCCACAACTTGTACAAAACATAGTTTTCCTCGTCTTACTGTCTTAATCGTTCATCGATCAGGGAATCAGCCCATCATGGAAATGAGGGCTTGAGCAAATTGCGAACCAGCAATGTTGATAGCCAAGAAAAGTATCATAAAGAATACGACTGCGGCCACAACCATAGAGATTGCCCATAGCCAGAAGGAATCCAACTGACGACGATTAGTCGACACAGATATAAGATAAGAAGGGATAAAGAGCATAAAAATAAGGCTAATCATAAAGATAACGCCCGCCATCATAGATGCGCCTATGAGGGTTAGTAACAGCAGTACAATATTGAGTGCTGCGAACGCAATCATAATCTGGGAGAGCTTATCATGTACCTCTTGGATATCAACCGTGTCACCATAAATTTTTTTGCCAATAAATACAACGGCAACCATGGCATATAGCACCAGTGCTACAGCAATCCAACCGCGGAAAAAGACTCCAATGCCTATGGATGGATCCCCAACACCCGAAGACACTCCAAGGCGTGAAGTAAATGAATTGACCGCAGAACTGACACCGTGAAGAGCTTGAGAAGCCCACACATAACCGAGCAGGGCCACGATCATCGCGTTGCCAAGCATAGGGACAAAAGCCCACCACGCAGGCTTAATGGCCCGAAGACTGGGCTTTTTTAAAGCACTCAGCAGCCATCTCATAAACAATTTAGCCTGAGTGTTAGCAATAGTTTGCATCTGGTTAGAAGTAGGAGTAACCCCAGGAACGCCAGCAGTTGCAGATACAGCAGGCACAACTCGTGGAGCACTATTAGATCCACTTGCAGCGGCAGTTGGTGCAGGATTCTCTGATGCTGTGGCAGGTTCAGCGGTAGTAGGGTCGTTAATTGTTTGCTGCAACGTACCCGATCCTGCCGGGGTAAATATCAGCGAAGAGTCACTGCCAGAGGTAGAAAAGTTCACACTAGCAGCTTCTGCCGTTAAAGTCGAACTATCTAAAATGCTGTCAGGTTTTTGCTCAGAGACAACATCAATAGGAGTACCACACTTGCGGCAAAAACGTGCCGAATCGGGATTTTCAGATTTACACGAGGGGCAAAGCTTCATCTCTTTGTACTTTCTCTCAGAATATACAGATTTCTGCCGAGAGCCCCAAAGTCAGCTACAACAAAATTCTTTTTTATTTAATCACATGGCCTGTATAAATAAGACGACGAAACACCCATATTCCCATTCGAATAAAAGACTTTACTCCTCATCACACAGAGGTAGGAACTGATTGCTCCGTGATGGTACTCAAAATAGCCAGTTTCAAAAAGCAAAAGTGTTCCACGCGAAGGTATACGCTGCACACAGAACAAACTTCAATAAGCAAAAACCAGTTGTTTCAGCATACTCGAAACATCCTAACTGATAATTTCTGACTTTGCTCAGATTCTCTCTTTTCTACCTGCCCATTTCTGAGAGTGGGGAAACTTGGACAGCGCACGACGCTTGGGAAAAATTTCTCTCGCTTATGCTAAGCCTTCTACACTATGCCTTCTCTAGTCCGAGCTCAGCTTTGATCTGTGATGGGGATAGCCCACTTAACCTCATGAATGTGATACGGACTTGTTGAGCAAACAGTGGGCATCCTGCCCCAACGAGCTGATTTTGAAAGAAATCGCTGCTCAGCTCTTTCTCGGCATAATATGACATCTCTATCTCTACAGCTTCATCGCAGGCTTTTGTTGACGATTCAGCCAGCAAGATGAAGAAATCATCAGCACAGGAAATGGTATAAGGCAGGGCTTCAAGTACTTCCTTGCTGACCCCTTGGATGAATCCTTTATCATTAGTAATCAGATAATCGCAGCCGCTGTCTACAGTAGCCGCGTGCACATGCAAATCGTACGGGTCGTCGCCGGTATAGGTCTTCCTGGCAGCCTCGCAGTCGAAGGACTCCACGAGATTAACCATCCCGCGCAGCTGCCGAGCGATTCGAGTAATGTTTTCACCGGGGATTGCAGGAAAATTACGGCGTATCGAACGAATTGTTTCAGCTATGACATCTTCGCTCGCATATATTTCAAACATTGAGGAATCGGCCTTGTAAAACGCATACACCCAATTCCTCAATGTAGGAACATACAAAATATTTGCGTCGACGAAGATCCTCTGCATGACAACAGTTTACATTGAAGTATTAGCTATCAAAATCTTCAAATTGTCTTAATTCATCACGCAAGGCCTGAAAAGCGTCAAGCTTCTTTCTGCGTTCTTTCTTTCTCAACACCAGAACTTCGGAAGTCAAATACCGTTTTTGAGAGCCGACATTGATCGGCGAGAGGTTATTCGCCTTGGCCAACTTAATAAAAGTCGGTCTCGACACGCCCATCATCTGAGCCGCACTACTTGCAGAAAGTCGCTCCGGCGTTTCCTCGATGGACACCTTGGTGCCCTTGCGCAGATCCTCCAATATGGTCATAATCAAAGCGCTAACCTGCTCAGGCAGAGGGATTCTTTCCCCGCGAACGTCTAAAACCATCTCAGAGCGCTTGTCACCAATACGATCGAGCACATTGGTCACTTCATTTTTCACACCTTGATCGACAAGGACGGTGCTGACCTCAGTACCATTCAAAACCATTGTCATCTTGCACCCCTTCTGCTCATACACCACAAGTTTAACCTAAAACTGCAAAAGATACAAGTATAATTGAAAGTAGTAAAAGTATTTTTGAAATCTGCTACAGCGCAGGTCGCGGTTGAGAAAAAAAGAAAACTCTCACGCACCCGTCAGAGGCCACTTACCCTTGCTGCATTCCTGCCCTGGGGGGATTGGGTGACATAACGCCACGTGAGAGCAAATACTATTCTAGCAGACTGCGCGGATTTTTGCAGCCCGCGAATGTTTGGACGATTTAGTAGTTGTCGCCGTTGAGGACGGAATTGTTCACGATCACGTAATCCACATGTCGGATGTCGGTGAGCTTGCGGCCGCCCGCATACGAGATAGAAGACTGAAGGTCTTGCTCAATC
This sequence comes from Bombiscardovia nodaiensis, assembly GCA_033127725.1. Lineage (NCBI taxonomy): Bacteria > Bacillati > Actinomycetota > Actinomycetes > Bifidobacteriales > Bifidobacteriaceae > Bombiscardovia > Bombiscardovia nodaiensis. Next base: position 2,110,226 of record AP026798.1, read on the forward strand.
TCGCGCAAGGTGTCGGCGATGGAACCGCGGTAAGGCACCAGCATCTGCTTACCTTCCACGTTGCGGTAGGCGCCCTTCTGCTTCTCCGAGGCCGAGCCCCAATACTGTTTGAAGGTTTTGCCATCGATAGTGATTTTGCCGCCGGGCGACTCGTCGTGACCAGCCAGCAAGGAGCCTACCATCACCATAGAAGCGCCGAAGCGAATGGACTTAGCGATGTCGCCGTTGTAGCGAATGCCACCGTCGGCAATAATTGGCTTACGGGCAGCCTTGGCGCACAGACGCACCGCCGCCAGCTGCCAACCGCCAGTACCGAAGCCGGTCTTGAGTTTGGTAATGCAAGCCTTGCCCGGCCCAATGCCCACCTTCGTAGCGTCCGCGCCCGCGTTCTCCAGCTCGCGCACCGCCTCGGGCGTGCCCACGTTGCCAGCGATAACGAAAGCACCGGGCAGGGCCTGCTTCAAGTGTTGAATCATGCGAATTACCGAATCGGAGTGCCCGTGAGCTATGTCAATCGTGACATATTCTGGCACCAAGTCGGCAGCAGCCAGCTCGTCTACAAAGTCATGCTCGCCTTGCTTGACACCCACGGAAATCGAGGCATAGAGCCCCTTGCTGTGCATAGTGCGCACAAAATCGGCGCGGGTTTGCGGCTCAAAGCGGTGCATCACGTAAAAATACCCGTTGGCGGCCAGCCACTGAGCCAGCTCATCGTTAATCACGGTCTCCATATTGGCAGGAACGACCGGAATCTTAAACGTGCGGGGCCCAAACTGCACCGAGGTGTCCGCCTGAGAGCGAGACTCGATAATGCACTTGTTGGGAATGAGCTGCACATCGTCATAATCAAAGACTTCTGAAGGGATCATGGGCTCTTAAGCTCCTTCGAACGTCGGCCGAGCTTTGGCCCAGCCGTCCGTAACTACAGCTTAGCAAGAGCCCTAGAGCCCACCGCGATGCGCCAGCGTTCCAACCGTCCAAAACACCCATCAGAGCGCAGGTGCCACAAAACTCAAGCTACTATACCCGGCAGCGCTCAAGTACAATCTATGCAAATCGTAAAGTAGCAAGCGATTTTCCTTGCGAATAAGCCATTTTGCAGCGAGCGCAAATACAGGTCAGAGAGAGGGACCAGAGCATAATTCCACGGGCGCTGGGAACAATGCGAACACAGCTATTCCCCTCACATGCCATGAACGTTAGGTAGCCAACCCAATATCGAACCCTCCAAGCTAGGCTAGCAAAATACGCTTGTTCCTCTTTCCCCAACATTCTGAAATGAGCATTCTTATCACATTGAGTACGGTTCCAAAAAATGCACTTTTACACATATCCCGGATCCACGCTACTCGGCAAAGAGGCCATGGCTCAAGCCGGGGGCGGCAGTACTTACGTTTAGCGAGTAAACAACTGCTTGAACGAGATTTTTTCGTTCTGCACTTCGCGTAAATTGTGTTCCCAAGCGTCACGAAGATACTGCTCAGGATTCTTCTCTAATTGCGCAACCTTCTCGTCCATCCGAGCGGACCAAGAAAGCTGCTGTTCTGTAGTCTTCACCATGATCCTCCTTGTATGCGTAGTGAAAGCATATCTTCACAAGCCCTCAAAAATCCGACTCTCGTCTGGCGTGGGAATCGTGCAAGGTGGGCGCGGGTATTCCGTTTGCTGTAGGGCAGTTGATAGGATTGGCTCAACAATCGAGCGGAGAGGGCGGGCGAGCGCGTCCGACTCAACGCAGCAGCAAGCGCAAGAACGGCGGACGGAAGGATGACGATGGACGCAGATTTGGTAATCGTAGGAGCGGGGCTGTTCGGGCTGACCGTGGCCCAGCAGGCTGTGGAGAAGACTGGCGCGCGCATGCAGATTATCGACGTACGCGACCACATAGGCGGCAACGCTTACTCCTACAAGGACAAAGAGACCGGTGCTGAGATTCACAAGTACGGTGCCCACCTCTTCCACACCTCCAACAAGCGCGTCTGGGATTACGTAAATCGTTTTACTGAGTTCACCGACTACAACCACCGCGTCTACACCACGCATAAGGGCGAGGTCTTCCCCCTGCCTATCAATTTGGGCACTATCAACCAGTTCTTCCACGCCCACTACACGCCCGCCCAAGCCAAGGCGTTGATTCAGGAGCAGGCCGGCGAACTGGCGGGCACCGATCCCGAGAATTTGAACGACCAGGGCATTTCGTTGATTGGCCGCCCCCTGTATGAGGCGTTTATTAAGAATTACACGGCAAAGCAGTGGCAGACCGACCCTTCCGAGTTGCCTGCTTCCATTATTAAGCGCCTGCCCGTGCGCTTCAACTATGACAACCACTACTTCAAGGACACCTGGGAGGGCCTGCCCAAGGACGGTTACACAGCTTGGTTTGAGCGCATGATTGACGACCCGCGCATTTCCGTCTCGCTCTCCACTGACTTCTTCGACAGCTCGCAGCCCTTCAACCGTGACGCTCTGGTAGGCAAGGTGCCTGTGGTCTACACCGGCCCCGTAGACCGCTATTTCGACTACCAGCTGGGCGAGCTCAAGTGGCGCACGGTAGAGTTTAAGGAGCAGCGCTACGACGAGGATGACCACTTCGGCTGCCCAGTTATGAACTTCTCTGACTCAGATGTGCCCTACACGCGCGCCATTGAGTTCAAAAACTTCAACCCTGAGCGCTACGAGGAGCAGAACCACGAGCGCACGGTGGTCTGGGAGGAGTACTCCCGCTTCGCCAGCAAGGGCGACGAACCCTACTACCCCATCAACACGGCCGAAGACCGCAGCCTCTACACACAGTACAAGGAACTAGCGGGACAGCAGCCTCAGGTGGTCTTCGGCGGACGCTTGGGCACCTACGCCTACTACGACATGCACCAGGTGATTAACTCCGCTCTGATGGCCTTCGAGAAGCAGATCGGGCCTATGCTCGCTCAGTGAGTACTGGCCCAAAAGTCAGCAGAGCAGATAAAGAACATATAAAACCCGCGCCCTCACTAATCCTAGAGTGAGAGCGCGGGTTTCTTGTGCGTCCACCGGCTGGCCGAGGATTCAGACCAGCCGATATGTACGCGGGTCAGCGACCAATATGCAAACCGCTGATAGAACCCTGCGAACGCTTGGAACGAGAGCCCAGGTACAGACTTCCAGCAGCGAGCGCAAGCACAGCAGCCAAGCCAATCACCACATCAACCTGAGTACCCGTGGAACTCAACCTACTACCCGGATCCTCTTCCTGATTAGCAGCCTTAGCCTTAGCCTTGTTCTTGCCCTTGCCAGCATTCTGAGTTGCACCAACGCCCTGGCTGTTGACCGGAGCCGGAGCCGGGCCAGCGCCAGCTGCGCCAGCACCAGCATCGGAGCCTGCACCTGCACCAGAACCAGCTCCGCTACCAGAACCGGCACCAGGATTGCTGCCAGCACCCGAGCCTGCGCCAGAACCCGAACCATCACCAGAGCCAGAACCCGAGCCAGACCCATCACCTGGCTGATTCGGGTTGCTAGTCGTTGCTGGCACGAGCTGACCTACGGCTGCCGTTAGAGCCTGCTCAGCAGCATTCACGTCATCCTGGCTAGCGTTTGGATCGGCTAATACCGACTGAGCCTTGGCCAGAGCCTGGGCAAACACCGCCCAGCTAGCAGCCGTGTAGTCGCCAGCTTTCAGCTTTGCCGCAGCATCAGCAGCAGCCTGGAGCTTGTCCTTATTGACTGCCGGAGCCGCTTGCACCAAGCCGTTGTAGGCAGTTTGCAAGACGCTATAAGCGCTGTCAAGATCGGCCTGCACCGAAGCTGGGTTGCTGATGACCTGCTGAGCCGCCGCTAGGGCCGCTTGGAAGGCCTGCCAGGAAGCGGGCGTGTACTTGCTCGCGTCCAAACCTGAATACTGGGTAATGGCAGACTGCAACTGCGCCTTGTTAATACGCGTCAAGTTGCTGATGTCCAAGCTCACCTGGCTATTGGGCTGGTCGGGCATAGAACCATACGTATGCATGCTCAGCACCTTGCTAGGGCCAGGAGTCCTAACCATGGCAGCATTTACCGGCACCTGTACGCCATCTTGGTCGTCGAAGAAAGTGACCCCGTTACCCGAGGCGCCACTCTGCCCGAACCAAATGGCTGGATGGTAAGCGTCGAAGGCATCATCAGCAGAGCCGCCAGCTTCATCCACCTGACCCGGATTCGGCGCATCAGCCGCATAAACTGACTCAGTTATTACCTGATAGTTGATAGGAGCCGTAGCACTGGCGCTGGTAAAGCCGAGCGCTGAGAGCTTGGTGGATAGCACTATCTGGTTGGAGTCAGAGATGAAGGCATCATCAATTGGCTCCGTGTCTACGAGCGCGTCGGGATTCCCGAAACTATCCAGAGAGTATGTGCGTGCGTATGCAGTGTCAGACTGAGCACCATTAGAAGTCTCATTTTCCACAGAAATAAGGTGATCCGGAGCTCCATCATTGTTGGTATCCATGAAGACACTTGGTATGACACCGCCGTTGCCTATGCGATTCCAGGTCTTGTCGGTAATAATACCGAAGGAGAGCATACCCTGCGAGGGATCCGCCAGCTGTGGTGCTGTAGAGGAATACCCCACCGCGCGAATATCACCAGCTGCCAGGCTACGCTGAGCATGATCGCCCGGTGTGCCCACATATCCGTCGACTGGATCCTCAACTCCGTAGACCATCGGAACCAACTTGGATGCGTAGGTCTGCTCACCGGTGCCCTGGGCGAAGCCGTGACCGCTGATAGCCAGTCGCTTATCGCCGCCCACGTTCTCCTGGTAGGGAGCGCTCGTCTGCGAAACGGGCTTGGGGGCCGAAGAAACCGCTACTCGCAAGCCGTAAGCGTCGGGAGTACCCGCCTGTGGAGTCAACTTGACCACGCCAGACGCGTCAGTCACATACGAACGATGCTCACCTGCAACTTCAGCAGTTTGCGTCGTGTCGCGCGTGTGGCGCAAGACGGACTGGTCGGGAATGCTGAGCGTAACGCTGAAAGTGGCCGAGCCGTTGGCCGGCACGGTGATAGTGTTCGCGCTCAACTGGTAGTTGACGCCAGGAGTTGATGTGCGCGGCGCGTAAGACAGCGCGTATGTGCGCGAACTACTGCTGGTGTTCGAAACCGAGAAAGTCTTGGTATCCGAATAACCAGCCTGAGGCACCTGGACGATGCCAAACTGCCCACTCACAGCCACTTCATCAGCAGCAACATGAACTGGATTGTTGACTGCGGCCATGGCATCGATACGGCCTGAACCCACGCGAATGGGGGCCATTGCCGTAGAACGATCCGCGCTGAGCACATCATGGTCAGCAGTGTTAATCATCTGAGCCTTGACTTGGTAAGCGTTCCAATCCGGGTGAGCCTGGCGAACCAGAGCCGTAACGCCGGAAGTCAAAGGAGTTGCCATTGAAGTTCCGCTCATCACCTCACGGTTATTGCCGGAACCAGCCGAGGCGGAAATAATGCCCACGCCGGGAGCTGCAACGTCTGGCTTAACCGTGCCGTCGTAGGAGCCGTGAATACCGCGCGAAGTGAAGGAAGCAACTACATCTTCCTTTTCGCTGGCGTAGTTCGACTCCACACTCAAGCGCAGGTTATCGGCCAGTCTGAGCTGGAGAGTGCCGTTGTCGATTGCAGTTTGCAAATCTTGATTTTCATTAGCAGTCTTGACCATTTGGAAGCCGGGAATAGCGGCATTACCAGCGATTCCAGCTTCGGGAACGTTCTGCTTGGAGCCAAACACAACTCCTACCGCTCCGGCGGCCTGGGCCCGATTAAAACGCGCTCCAGACCCGCAGACGAGAGCGTCATCATCCCACTCCACATATGCAATTTTCCCGCTCACTCGAGCAGCATCAGCAGCAGAATAAGCCTTGCAGCCCTCCAAGTTAGTTGGATCGGTAACTCGCGCCACAGGGGCTGTCAGTGAGAAACCTGAATTGCTGTATTTGCTGGAATACTGACCAGCTAGCCTGGTACCCACCAAGCTCGCTGGACCCGCCGTCACTTCAACGGCATCTTGCAGGGTCTTGCCAGATTGGCTGGCAGCCACAGTGAGGGCGCTCTTGGCTGTGCCTGGCGAACCAGTCACGTCAGTCACGTCATCCTCGTTGCCGGCAGCGATGACGGAAATGACGCCGTCATGGGAGAGATTGTCGACTGCCTTGTTCTCGGGGTCATCAGTCTGGCCGAACGTACCGCCCAGAGACATAGACACAACACCGATCTTGTCTTGTGGAGGCGTGGTCGGATCCAGGTTGTGCTGGGCTACCCAGTCCAGAGCCTGACCCACTAGGTCAGTCGACCCGCCGCCGTCGCCGAAGACCTTCAGCGCATACACGCCCGCTTGCGGGGCAGCGCCCGGACCAATGCGCATACTCGCCACATCGGCTTGGCTCACGCTCGCATAAGAACCGGTGAAACGAGTACCATCATTCTTAACGCCGTAACCAGCTGCAGTGCCAGCAACGTGCGTACCATGGTGGCCGCCCTGGCCATCAATTGGGTTGGCATCGGGCGCGGGAGTCAGGTTGGTCCGACCATCATACGTAGGGCCAGCGAAATCGTAGCCGCCTTTGTACTTGGCGGGGTCGAGCTTGGTACTCAGCACTGGATCGGTCAGCGGATTGGCAGTGGAAGCGAGAGCCGTCGCATAATCGGCCGCATTGCCTGAACCACCGAAATCAGCGTGCGTGTAATCAAAACCGGTATCGACTACTGCAATGTTGACACCTTGCCCGGTTTTGCCGGTCTGGTTCCAGGTTTGAATGGCGCTTACCAGCTGGTCACTGTTCTTGTTGTTAGGTTTCTGCCCGTCTTCTGCACCTGCTGGAGACTGCGAATCATCAATGGCCTTGACCGATTTAATCGGTGAAATATGGGTCACTTGCTTGGACTGTTCGGACAGCTTTCGTAGGGCTGCTGCGTCTGCGGTGACTGCTACGCCCGAAATGCTGTAAGAAGTGTCATAGAGCTTGGTAGCTGAAGGATCAAAAGATTGTAGTTGATGGAATACATCTTCGGCGGTCTGCTGCGCTTTTTGAGCCTTGCTACGACCGTCCGCATTTGCCTGCTGTTCTTTCTGTTCGTCAGACAGGCCCGAACGCTGCATGTTGAGCTGAGCCAGCTTTTGTGCCTTTTGCTCAACTCCAGAGATCGCATTGACCTCGATAAAGGCAGTCACCTGACCATTGGCGCCCTGCAGCTTGCGCGACAACGGACCTTGAACTGACGATGACTGCCGCACTTGCGATGCCGACGCATCCGGTGCGGTGCGCGCTGAAACGCTCGCTGCTATGGAGGCTATCATGGCCGAACTGGCTATAACAGCCAAGAAACAAGTAAGTTTCTTGTTCTTGCCCATGGCTTCTCTCTTTCTCGTAATAATATACAAGTACTAGCTGTGTAATTTCCTGCCAGCACTTGAGCGCCAAGAGTAAACCAAATATTGTTACGAACGTGGAAACTGTCCACTATGTGTCAGTTTTGTTGAGAAACAATAGATACTTGCATACCAAACTACCCGAAGGTTTGCTTACTGCCGCATGAAAGATTCACTAGACTGGGGCCCACAGAATTTTTATTTGATTTACAGCAGCCCAACTGACGGGCACAGCTGCCCCACCTGTTTTTATACAGACCATAAGCCCTATGCGCATACTTATACACCAGTAGATAGTAGGTCAACTCTTCCACTCCCGAATGCACACGCTGGTCATGCGAACAATACGAAAGAAGGACCGTCCCCTATACGAGGAGACGGCCCTTCCAATTCACTCGCCGACAGCCACCTTAGCGACGATTGTAGGAGTGCGATTGACGGGCAGACCTACTCTCATACAAGCGCTTGACGCCCAAAACCAGAACCGCTGCCAGAGCTGCCAGAGCCGCGACGATGGCAATACGCGAAGTGTCTGCACCAGTCTGGGCCAACTGCCCTGCATTCGCGCGATTGCTCGTCACGTTCTTGAAAGACTGACCGGGGTCAGCATTTCCTGAAGCTCCTGCTGGACCCGCAGACTGACCTGCCACCGGACCAGTAGGCGCAGGCGATACCGGAGCCTGGGTCTGGTTGACAGGCGCTGCCGGAACTTGCCCGCCGTCATGGCCTCCGCCAGGCTGAGCTGGTTGACCGGGCTGGCTGGGCTGGGCAGGCTGCTGACCTGGCTGACCTGGCTGCGCAGGTTGACCTGGTTGACCCGGTTGCCCGGGCTGAGCTGGCTGGCTAGGCTGACCCGGCTGGCTTGGTTGACCCGGAAGACCGGGCTGCTGACCATCGCCCGCACCGGGATGACTCCCATCACCAGTGCCAGGCTGCTGACCGGGCTGGGGTACTTTGGGAGTCGCTTCCTGCAAACCAGCAGTAGCCGCCTGCAAATCAGCGAGGGCAGCATCTACCTGAGCCTGCGTGGCATTTGGATCCGCCAGTACGGCTTGGGCAGCAGCCAGAGCACCGGCAAACGAAGCCCAAGAAGCAGCTGTATAATCCGCCTGCTTACGGGAAGCAGCAGCTGATATTTCAGCCTGCAGCTGCGCCTTATTGGCACTTTGAATCTGACCAGACAACACCAATCTGCTCTTGGCCTCAGCCAGAGTCTGGTAGGCCGTATCCACCTGAGACTGCGTCGCACTTGCATCTGCCAAAACCGCTTGTGCCGCAGTCAGAGCCAGGGAGAACGGGGCCCAGGAAGCAGCTGTGTAATCGGCTTGATTCAAAGCACTCGAAGCGGTCACCTCAGCCTGCAGTTGCGCCTTATTTGCCGCATTCGCCACCAGAGCCAGGCGGGCAGTGTTGAGGGCTCGGTAAGCTGCGTCCACCTGAGACTGCCTGGCAGCAGGATCCGCTAGGACCGTTTGAGCATCAGCCAGGACAGGAACGAACAGCGCCCAGGAAGCAGCTGTGTAATCAGAGGAGAGCAGAGCTGCCGACGTATTCACCTCAGCCTGCAAGAGCGCCTTATTTGCCGCATTCGCCACCAGAGCCAGGCGGGCCGCATTCAAGGCATTGTAGGCAGCATCCACCTGCGTCTGACTGGCATTCACATCCGCCAGCACACCCTGAGCAGCAGTCAGAGCACTAGCGAATGGAGCCCACGAAGCAGCCGTATAGTCAGCTTCAACCAAGGCAGCCGAAGTGGCGACCTCAGCGCGCAACTGTACCTTATTGGCTGCGATCAGGACCAAGGCCTGGCGGGCAGTATTCAAGGCAGTATATGCGGCGTTGACCTGCGACTGGCTGGCGTTTACATCTGCCAGCACGCTCTGGGCCGCAGCCAAGGCCGACACAAACGGAGCCCACGAAGCAGCCGTATAATCCGACGACACCAGCGGCAAGGACAGGGCTACCTCAGCGCGCAGCTGAGCCTTATTTGCCGCATTCAAGATCAGAGCTAAGCGCGCCTGATGCAAGGTATTGTAGGCCGCATCCACCTGCGACTGAGTAGCATTAGCGTTCACCAGCACCGTCTGCGCCGCTGTCAGAGCAGATGAATATGCACCCCAGGAAGCAGACGTGTAATCAGAGCTGACCAATGAAGAGGACAGGTTGATCTCAGCCTGTAACTGCGTCTTACTCACGGGATTCATGACCAGATTCAAGCGAGCCTGGTGCAAGGCATTGTATGCTGCATCCACCTGCGACTGAGGGGCGCTAGCATTCGCCAGCACGCTACGAGCAGAAGCCAAAGCACTCGCAAACGGAGTCCATGAGGCAGCTGTGTAATCCGAGATCACCAAAGTGGACGACGTGTTCACCTCAGCCTGGAGCTCGGCCTTGTTCGCCGCATTCAAAACGAGTCCTAAACGCGCCTGATGCAAGGTATTGTAAGCCGCATCCACCTGAGCTTGAGTGGCATCCAAATCAGCCAGCACACCCTGTGCGGCGCTCAAAGCGGAAGCAAATAGAGTCCAGGTAGCGGGCGTGTAGTCGCCCTGAATGAGCGTAATACTGGCGTTCACTTCTGTCTGCAACTGGCCCCTGTTGGGATTTGGCCTCAGAACCAAGGCCAAACGAGCTGCCTGCAACCTACTGTAAGCTGCGTTCACCTGCGCCTGAGTGGCATTCGCGTCAGCCAACACGGTCTGAGCATCAGCCAGCGCACTCGCAAAGGGTGTCCAAGTAGCGGTGGTGTAGTCCGAGCGATTGAGGGCACTAGAAGTGTTGACTTCTATTTGCAACTGCGTCTTATTCACCACTCGAACGAGTCCATTGTGCGCAGCTTGTAGGCGCGCATACGCCTGGTCCACATCATTTTGACTGGAATTGACGTTGTTGAGCACGGCCCGAGCCGCAGCTAAAGCAGTCTGCAAATCTGCCCAGGAGGCAGCGGTGTAATCGCTGGAAGTCAAGCCAGAGCAGGCCGTAACCTCAGCGCGCAAATTAGTAGCATTCACCGAGAGCACCGTGACAATGTCGAGCGTGGGCGACTCAGTGACAATCGGCGCCTTGGACCGGGTGTGCATCATCAGCACCTTGTCGTTGCTGCCGCGCAGGGGCGAAGCGTGAGCGGGAATCTGTGTCCCATTCTGCTCATCGAAGAAGACTTGCCCGTTGCCACTCGAAGCACTTTGGCCGAACCAAATAGAGGGGTTGTAGGCGTCAAACGTGGTCTGCGTCAAGCTACCAGCCTCGTCCACCTTGCTGCCATAGGAGCGGCTGGAATCAAAATCGGCCTTGTAGCCAATCTTCGCCTGTGTATCCGTAGCAGTAAAACCGAGAGCGGAGAGCTTGGTACTGAGCACAACCTGATTAGAGTCGGCGAGGAAAGCGTCGTCAATCGGTTCCGTGTCCACCACGGCTGCGCGATTGCCGCTCGCGTCTAAGCGGTAGGTACGCGCTTGGACAGAGTCAAGCTGCGCATTAGCAGGCTTAGAAGAGCCCTGAATAACGTAGTCAGCTTGGCCGTCATTATTCGTATCCAGATAGACCTCTGGAACCAACAGCCCCATAGCGCCTATACGACTCCAGGCTTTGTCGGTAACGACACCAAAACTGACGATGCCCTGCGAGGGGTCAGTCAGCTGAGGAGCAGTAGAAGCGTGTCCGATAGCGCGAATATCTCCGGCCGAGAGGAGGTAGTCATTCTGGCGAGGATATACGTGGTAGCCATCCACCGGATCTTCGGTGTCAAAAACCATGGGGGCCAACTGTGACTTATAAGCCTCATCCCCTGTGCCCTGACTGAAACCATGGCCGGTGACCTCCAGCTGCCGACTCCCATCGATGCGCTCCTTGTAGGCAACGTTCGTCTCAGAGATGGGCTTAGGAGCAGCGACTACTGCTAGACGCAAACCGTAGGCATTCCCCGGCGAAGAGCCCGTGGGAGTCAAGTGGACAACGCCCGTGGCATCGGTGACATAATTCACCGGCTCTCCCCCGTACTGCGCTGCCTGCGACTTATCTTTAGTCCTGCGCATATCGCTCTGGTTGCTGACATTGAGCGTCAAGGTAAACTGCGCGCTGCCATTCGCAGGCACCACCAGTGTAGAAGTGCTCAAGGAGTACGATACGCCCGGAGTTTCCGTACTAGGCTGGTAGGCCAGCTGATAGCTGCAATCTTGAGAACTCGTGTTGGTTGCCGTAATGACCTTGCTGGCCGAATACCCTGCTTGCGGTACTTGGACGATACCAAACTGCGCACTGGCCACCTGAGCATCGGGCCCAGAAAGTTGCACAGCACTGCCAACAGCTCCGAGGGCATCAATACGGCCACTACCTACTCGCACAGGCCCATAGATGCCACTATTATACGAAACATCATGGTCGGCGGTGCTCATAATCTGCCGCTTCACTTGACCAGGAGACCAATCCGGATGAACCTGGTAGACCAGAGCCGCCGTACCTGAAACAAAGGGGGCAGCCATAGAAGTGCCGGACTTCCACACGAACCCTGTACCCGAGCCCGAATCAGCAGAATCGATGTACCAGCCCGGAGCACTCACGTCGGGCTTCGTACTGCCGTCAAAGGAGCCGTGGAAACCGCGCGAGGTGAAATAAGCAGCGTTGTCCTGCAATCCGTTGGTCTCACTCGCAGCTACGGCTAGGACATTTTTCGAGCTAGCAGGAGAACCGACAATATCAGTAACGTCATCCTCATTACCAGCGGATGCGACCGTGAGAATACCAGCGCTGTTGAGCGTATCGAGCGCTCTTGCTTCGGGGCAGTCAACCTGTCCGAAAGGACTGCCAAGCGACAGCGAAAGCACAGAAATTTTATCAGCAGGCGCCGCGGCGAGGTTGTGCCGGCCCACCCAGTCATAGGCCTGGAGTGTGAGGCCCGTACTCCCGCCGTGATCGCCGAATACCTTAAGCGCATAAATACCAGCCTGAGGCGCAGAGCCGGGCGAGAGCTTCATGTTGGTAGTATCAGCCGCAGTGAGCTGCGTATAGTTCCCCCGAAAAGTAGTCGAGTCAGCGTTAACCCCATATCCAGCCGCTATACCAGCGACGTGAGTGCCGTGAGCAGAAGCTCCGCCATCAATAGGGTTGTCGTCGGGGACGGCAATACCGTCACTGGTGTAGTTGGCCCCTGCAAAGTCGCGACCACCCTTGTATTTATTGGCATCCAAGAGAGGACGAAGCGTGGGATCTTGCAAGGGATCCGCTGTGGAGGCAGTGGCCGTGGCATACGCAGCTGCGTCGCCCCTACCGCCGAAATCAGCGTGCGTATAATCGAGGCCCGTATCGACAATAGCGATGTTGACGCCCTGGCCAGTTTTACCGGTCTGAGCCCAGGTATTGACTGCATTGATATGGCCAACGCTTTCATCACCCTGCGGGCTCACTCCGCCTTGGGGCTGCACCTTGTGCTCTTCGCTGGGCTCCACCAGCGTTATCGGCATGACGCTCACCACCGACGACGACTCCTCCGCCAACTGGCGCAGGGCATCGGCATTCGCACGAACCGCCACACCCGTAATCGCGCTGCTGGTGTCATAGAGCTTAACGGCCGAAGGGTCAAGCGCCTGCAAGCGGTCGAAGGCAGTATCCGCCGCCCTCTTACCGACTTTTGCACTGTCCAAGCCCACCTGGTTGGACTGTTTCTCCTTCTGCTCCTCCGATAAGTCAGAGCTCTGCATATCGAGCTGGTTCTTGGCCTGCATTTTGCGCTCTAAACCAGAGGGAATATTTAGCTGGACGAAGGACAGAACTGTGCCTTCCGCGCCTGCGATCTTTTGGGAGACGTACCCCTTACCATTTGCAGGGTCCTCCAAGGCATGTGCCCGGCTCGGTGAGCCTATGCACACGCCCAACAGCATGGCGATTGCCGCCAAAACAGTGACAAATTGTCCCCAAATCTTGCGCACCACGGGTGCCTCCCTCAACAAACCCCAATACAATGTTCAGGCGCAAGCATCCCCATGGCAGGCCTATCCGATTGCTTATTATACAGATTCCCTATACTCCAGCTGGCAATAGAAAGAACATTTCTGTCCTGCATAAGAAGCAAATATCTCAGTCAGTAGACTAACAAAAGCTACAGCCTCCCCCATAATCGCTGTAATGTTTTTATTACACCCCGCTGCCCGAAGTAGCAGCGCTGCCGCCTGTCTAACCCAATAAAACATTGAGAACAAAGGGAAAGTAGACACTCAAGGTCAGCAGAAATCCAGTCAATATCTCAGCGCCAAGCGAGCATAATACAAAAAGCCGCTCCCCCGCCTAAGCGAGGGAACGGCCTTTAACTCTTAACTGCAGAAGCCTTACAGAGCTACTGCGAACACAACTCAGGCGTGCCAAACGTCCTTACCGTTAGCCTTGGCGGACTCAACGTCCGCATTCAGAGCGGCTTCGTCGCCCTCAACCTTGCCAGCGATGAAGTCCTCAACCAGCTGGTGAGCCTCATTGTCCTCGTGCTGCACAGCCGGGGACTTCATGAAGTAGGAGGACGGAGCCAGCACCGGGCCGCCCAGATGGCGATCCAGAGCAATCTTGGCAGCGCGCACAGCATCAATGACGATACCGGCGGAGTTCGGCGAATCCCAAACCTCCAGGCGGTACTCCAAGCTCAGCGGCACATCGCCGAAGGTGGTGCCCTCGAGGCGTACGAAGGCCAGCTTGCGGTCGTCCAGCCAAGCCACATAGTCGGAAGGACCGATGTGAACGTTGTGTGGATCCATCTCGTGAGGCACGATAGAGGTGACAGCGCGAGTCTTGGAAACCTTCTTAGACTCCAAACGAGTGCGCTGCAGCATGTTCATAAAGTCCATGTTGCCGCCCACGTTCAGCTGGTAGGTGCGATCCAGGCGCACGCCACGGTCCTCGAAGAGGCGGGCCATCACACGGTGGGTAATCGTAGCGCCCACCTGGCTCTTGATGTCGTCGCCCACGATTGGCAGGCCGGCATCGCGGAACTTCTGAGCCCACTCAGGGTCAGAGGCAATGAAGACTGGCAGGCAGTTGACGAACGCACAGCCAGCGTCAATCGCGGCCTGAGCATACGCTTTGTCAGCTTCCTCAGAGCCTACGGGCAGGTAGGAAACCAGCACGTCAACCTGCTTGTCGCGCAGCACCTGAGCCACGTCAACGGCAGGAGCGTCCGACTCCTTAATCATCTGCTGGTAGTACTCGCCCAAGCCGTCTCCGGTGGGTCCACGCAGGACTTCCACACCCAAGTTCGGCACGTCGCAGAACTTATAAGTGTTGTTCTGCGAGGCAAAAATGGCTTCGGACAGGTCCTTGCCAACCTTCAACGAATCCACGTCGAAAGCGGTCACGAATTCCACGTCATGAATGCGGTAGCCGCCGAAGTTGGCGTGCATGATGCCTGGGATCTTCGCGTCGTCTTTCGCGTCTTTGTAATATTCGACTCCCTGCACTAGCGACGAGGCACAGTTGCCAACGCCAGCTATAGCTACACGGATGCTCATACAAACTCCTCTGATAATCGCTAATACCAACTCAAGCATACCGTTACGGGGCGAGCAGCACATACCCAGGTGCCAAATATTTCACAGCACATGTGCGCTTTCCTTGCGGCCGCACCCCCATATAAGCAGGAAAATCGCGCAGAAAAGTGGATATAGACCGGGAAGCAAACGTACGAAAAGTATGGAAGCTTCCTCTTTGAGCGCACACATGACCCCGCCAACGATTAGCGTTATGAGCATGACATTTGCGACACGCTCTACTTCGTCGGTGCCCCGGCAACCGCGGCAGACACGCTCCGCCTCTAGTGGCAAGAAGGGCGGGCGAATCAGCAGCTCTGAGCTAGCTAACGGCAGTCGGCGCAAGTCTCAGCAGGCCAACTCTGGCAAGGGGCGCCACGGCGGCAGACGCGGCAATAATCCGCGCGTACGCCCGCAGCTGGCTCCCAACGGCAAGCCCCGCAAGCGCCATCGCATCCTCAAGTGGACACTCGGTATCATTGGCTTCCTGATTTTGGCAGCCTTCGCCGCCTTCGCATACCTCTACTTGACTACCGAGGTGGTGCCCCCGAAAAGCAAGCCCTGGCGCAGAAAACGACCGTATACTTTTCCGATGGAACCACGCCAGTGGGCACCTTCGCCGACCAAAACCGCGAGATTATTAACTGCGCTCCCCTGCCCAAATATGTGGGAAACGCCGTTATTTCCTCAGAAAATCGCACCTTCTACTCCGACTCCGGCATCGACCTCAAAGGCATCGGCCGCGCTTTGCTCAACAACGTGACCAAGGGCACCCGTCAGGGCGGCTCCACCATCACCCAACAGTATGCTGAGCGCTACTACTTAGGCGAAACCACCTCCTACACGGGCAAGCTGCGCGAAGCCATGCTCTCCTTGAAAATCACGCGCACCGAAGACAAAGACACCATCCTGTGTAACTACATGAACACCATTTACTTGGGGCGTGGCGCTTACGGCATTCAAGCAGCCTCGCAAGCCTACTTTGGCAAGGATGCGAAGGACCTGACCCTGGCCGAATCAGCTATGCTGGCGGGCATTATTCCCGCGCCATCCACCTGGGATCCGGCCGTGAACCCCAAGGAAGCTGAATCTCGCTTCCACCGCGTGCTCTCTATCATGCGCGAAGACGGCTATATCAATGCCAAAGAAGAGCACGACGCACTGATGCCCAAAACCATCGACTACTCGCCGCAAAACGTGTATCAAGGTCCCAACGGCTACCTGCTGCGCATGGTGCGCTCCGAACTTTCAGGCGGCAAAAAAGCGCCATTCACTGCCGACGAAATCGACACTGGCGGCTACAAAATTACGACCACCATCGACAAGGGCAAGCAAGATCTAATGAACCAGGTGGCCTCGCCTTCCAATCCGGCAAAGCACCTGCCCGAAGGCCTACAGGTGGGAGGTATTTCCGTCAACCCCAAGGACGGGTCGGTTATCTCCTTCTATGCGGGCGACGACTACTTACAGCACCAGCTCAACAATGCCAGCCAGGCCACCTTCCAGGTCGGGTCCACCATGAAAGTGTTTACGCTCTTGGGCGCCATACAAGACGGTGTGAGCTTGAACACGGTGTTTAATGGAAACTCGCCGCGCACTTTCAAATCCGTGGGTCGGGCCGTGTCCAACGCCGAGAATATCAGCTATGGCTATGTCAACCTGTACTCGGCCTTGGCAAATTCGGTCAACACCGCATTCATGGACCTCAATGAGCACGTAACCCCGCAAAAAACTGCCCAAATTGCGCACACAGCCGGCATTGAAGGCAAGATTGATGATTCCACAACTTTTGACACTTTAGGCGTAGATGCCCTCTCAGCCTATGACCTGACGCAGGGCTACCAAACTATAGCAAACGGCGGAAAAAAGATTCCCCTTCATTTAGTTGCAGAAGTCAAGGATTCTAAGAATCAAGAACTCTACAAGCCCACCACCCTCGGCGAACAGGTTTTCAACGCCGACCAGGTGGCCCTCCTACAAAAAGCTATGACCGGCACCGTGCAGTACGGCACCGGCACCCAGGCGCGCTCAATAGGCAAAACAATTGCCGCCAAGACCGGAACCGCCAACGACGACACTGCTGCTTCTGTAGCCGGATTCACTCCCTCCGTGCTGACCACTTTCGGCATCTGGTACCCGGGCGCAGACGGCTCAGCGCAGAAAATCCCCAATTTCATGGGCTACCCGCACGGCTCAGGCTACCCCACCTATTTGTTTACTCAGTATATGAAACAGGCGACTGCCGATATGGCCGAAGAAAAGTTCCCTGCGGCCAAAGACACTGGCAAGGTGGGCGGCCCGGACGGCACTTGGGGCACGGGCGGCTACAGCTATCAACGCTCGTACAACTACAATTACAACAATTACAACTACGGCAATCAAAACTACCAGAACCAGCAGCAGGGCACCCAGAAGCCGCAAACACAAACCCAGCCGCAAACCCAGCAGGGCACGCAGCAGAGCGCCCAGCCTGCACCCGCACCATCGACCCAGCCCGCCCAACCGGCTCAACCCCAGCAAAGCGCCCCCGCACAGCCCGCCCAACCCCAGCAGTCCTCCGGTCAGTAAGCGAGCGCGCTGTTCCATGCTTGCTCTCCACAGTGGCCTCCAGGCTACACGCGTGCGCAAAAAGAGATAAACTGAGTTCAAGCGCACATAGAGGTGTGCACTTGTGGGCCCAAGGAGGTCACTATGGCAAAGGCAGCTGTGGAAACGTACTACGAAGATGGCCAGTGGAAAGTCAAGGTGGAAGGCAACCAGCGGGCTTCTCGAACGTTCGAGACCAAGGCGGAAGCTGAAAAGGCTGGACGCGAGCGCGCTAAGGCACTTGAGACCGAGCACGTCATCAAGAATAAGAACGGCGAGATTGCCCAGAAAAACTCGTACGGCAACGATCCTCGTCCGCCCAAGGGCTCTCGCGGCTGAGTCCGGCTCACCGAGGTCAGCCCTTTAATGCAGGCGGCCGGGCAGGTTACTTCTTTCTCTGCTCGTCTGCCTGCCTATATATTGCGTCCGCGCTCAACTGCCTTGAGCTGAGCGCGGGCATTCCAGTCGGCTTCGACTTACTTCTGCGCGTATACGTACTGCCCGGTCACACTGTTTACAATGCCGGTAGCTGGCCAGTAACTGATGGTGAGCCGTATTTTCTGGCCGCTGTCGTGAGCTTTTTTCATCGCTCGGTAGGACTGACGTAAAATTCGCGCGAATCCTGCTGATCCACCACCTGCAAAACGTAGTGCAAAGAACGGTGGCGACCGCCGGTAGTCTTAGTCTTCGTAGCCCAGACATTGGCTTGGAGGGTCTGCGGGCCAGTGATAAGGTCTTGGGTGATATCGATGCAGTAGCTGCCTCCTACGGACAAGCAGAGCAAGGCGATAAGTATGTTAAGTGGAAGTCCTACCAGATTCTTCCACTTACTTTGAGCTCCCTGCGGCCTGCTTTGGCGCAAGAGCTGCCAGTTTTCATAGACTCCGAATGCAGCGGTAACCCCCACGCCAAGCATAATGAGCCCCTCGACAGCTCTTCCCACTATTCCTGGCCAGCCGGTATCCAGGTAGCCGAATGAAGCGACACCAATCGGGAGCATAATGACCAGAACCGCTGCGACGATGCCCAGATTGAGCCAACCACTGCCATGCTTGCTGCCACGCTTTTTCTGAGCCTTCCTCGGTTTCGGACGACTCACTATCTTGCCCGGTAAGCTGGTCTTTTCGTCTGTCATGACAATTCTAAAGCTCTAACTCACCGGAAGAGCGAAACGCCACGCCGGGCCTGGCAGAAGGCGTTACCCAGCCAAGTGTGGCGGGAATTGGGCCAGACCGAGCCCAAGCGGGGGGCGTTTTGGCTCATCCAAATACTGGGCACGCGGCCGTCCGCCGAACGGGAGCCAAGGAGGTTGAAACCGTTCTTTTTAGCCAGCCAATCCGGGTGCTGGGTGGCGATGGCGAGGCCCTCCTCCAGGGTGAGCGGCAGGCAGTCGTCGGAGTCGATGAGCTTGCGGGCCACGTCTGGTTCGCGGTTGGTGTAGCGGGTGCCGGTGTGGGGCTGGACGACTATGTAGAAGGGGCCTTCTGGTGGCTCGAATCCGTCTTGGGGCAGGAAGGAGGCGATGTCGCGCGGGGGCATGGTCGTAAATCCTGCCATGCGGCCAATCGAAGTTCGGGCAATCAAGGATTCGGGCGTGACCAGCTCGCGGGTGGGCACCAGCAGGATGTTAGTACCTAAATCCACCTGCTCCATCGCCTGAATCAGCGGCTGGGCCAGGGCGCGGAAAGCCGCCTCGCTCAGGTCGGCCACGTCCGGATACCCCAGGGCCACAATCCGGTCCAGCTGCCGCTGAGCCTCCTCAAAAGAAGTCGTCATAGTCCCCAGTCTAATTCATTCGAGCGCAAGAGGTGGAAGCTCATTTGACAAGATGATATGCACATATATATACTCATGCGCATGGTATCGAAAAATATTTACGTCTCTGAGCAGGATCTTCCGCTTATCCAGGCCGCTAGTCGGCAGGCGGGCAGCCTCTCAGCGGCCGTCGTAGAGGGGCTCAAACTCTACCTGCGGACCAGCGCCGACCAGGCAGACGGGTTCAAGCCAATCGAGCTCAAGGTCAACGAGCACGGACAGGTCGTCCGCAAGCGCTTCACAGGCAAGCGGCTCTTCCGCTTTGACCAGCAGATGGGCAGTAGGCGGCAAATCACCGAAATTTACCGCTCCCGCAAGGGCAAATTTGCCCTCTACCAGCGCTCTATGCCCAACTGGTCCACCGCCACAGGGATCTCTGGCGACCGCTGGACCAGCCCCGGACCCGACCAGAGTGTCAGCCGGACCCTGACCATCTTCGACAGCCTGCCGGGGCTCGCCGTCCAGCTCCCGCCTGACCTAGCCGACGAAGTCACCGCCGCTTCTCAAAACACCCCCGTAGAGGAACTCGATATCTAATTACTGCACGCTGGAGGATTGGGAAGAGGGGGCACTCCGTTTCACCGCTGCCAATTGCCAGCAGCTTCACCGCCTCGCCGCCATGCTGACATAGCAAACAGCTGTGAATCACTTTATTTACCGGCGAATACGCCTTGCCCGAGCGGCACAAGCAAGAGCAGCTATGAGCGCGAAAGTGCACAGGCTCAAGCCCAGGAGGCGTTGCCGTGGTAGCGCGCCGCTCTTGGGCAAGACCATCAGCGGAGCCCAGTGGGCGTATAGGGTCATGTTTTGCGTTACTGGCTGGCTGAAATTCCACTGGCTGCCGTTCGTGGGGTCGCTGAACCAGCCAGCAAAAGCCCAACCCTCGCGCCTGGGAGCCGCTGGCTCTCCTACCGCTGAGCCGATAGTGACACTAACCAGGCTGCGTGCAGGCTGCCCACCGTTCCCGTCAAACGTCACCCAGGCTTTGGTGATGGTGACGCCTTGCGTAATCGTGCCGTTGAAGGGGTAGGACAGCCCGCCCGGCGTGGTGCCCGTGTAAGCGAAGGCATAGCTGTGCGGGCCGCTCACGGTCGAAGTCCAGCTCACCTTGCCGGAAGTGGCATCAAAGCTGGCGTTGTCTGCGGGAGTAAAATTGCTCCCCGTCGCGTAGAGGGCAGGCGTGAGCACGGAGTTCACCGTTGCTGGGCCTAGTGTGTAGGGCGGCACCGGATCAACCACCGCTGGCAGCTGCTTCTCCTGGTCGCTGGCATCAAAGTTTTTGAGCCGGGCGAACGTGTCCGCAAAGTGCCCCACTACTGGCGTAATGTCGGTAATCTGGTTGTTGTTGATGTAGAGACTATCTAATTTGGGAAAGTTCACATTCGCCAAAGGCCCTACCTGGTCCAGCTTGTTGTAGCCCACATTCAAGTAGGTCAGATTGGGAAAACTCGAGCTTACCAAAGGAGTGAGATCGCTGATTTTGTTGGTATCCATCGAAAGCGCGGTCAGAGTCGGAATGTTCAAGGGCGTGATGGCAGTCAAATAGTTCACGTCTAGCTGCAGGGTCTCCAGCTTGGGCAGGTTCGAAGTTGCCAAGTTAGCCATGCTGGTAAATCCGTTGACGCGCAGGTCTAAATCAGTCAAACTCGGCAGATTTAAGACGGGTATCTCCTCAAAGCCCGCACCAAACGCCACCAAATAGTCGAGCTTGGGCAGATTGGCCAGCGGGCTCATGTCAGGAATTTGGTTGTTGGACAGATAAATGCCGACTAGATTGGTGAAAATTTGCATGCCGTTAATGTCAGTCAAGCCGTAAGCTGTAAAGTCCAGGTGGGTCACGCTCTGCGCATACGCCTGCGTCACCACCGCATTCACGTTCCCGCCGCTCAGGGTGCTTGCCAGTTGCGCGTTGGGGAAGCACTGGGCAAACGTGCTCGTCCCGAAATTGCACACTGGCGGCGTTTGGATGCGGGGTTCAAGCTGACCGCGAGCTTGGAGCTTGGGAGGCGGCTGGGCTGCCTGCCCCGTCTGCTCCTGCGAAGCCCGTTGGGAGCGCGCGCGACGAATGGTCTGTGCCTGCTCGTCTGAGGTGTGCCCAATTCCGAGCGCGGCCGCACTTTCGGGCTGGCTTACGGCAGCGAGAGCGACCACTAAGCAGATAAAATATACGCAAATTCGCCGCATTCGAGCTAGGCCCCGACCCCACCGGGTGGCTCTTGCGCACATACTGTCACTGATCCTTCTACACCACTTTTTGAGCAGAAAAACGCCTGCGCATGCCACGCGCTAACCGTTTGCTGGATTCGGACTCCCCAATCCGAACGAATACTGTTTCCAGCTTATCAGCCTGCGCGCAAAAGGCAACTATGAAGCGAGACTACCCAGGCCAGGCGATTGCTAGCTTTTGCGTGCCTAGTGAGCCGCCAGTGCTGTGATTTCGCTTTTAGCTAGCTCCTTACTTGAAGGGGACCTGGTTGATGAGGGTGGTGGAGTTGTTGAGGAGCATGGCCGTGGTTCGGGAGACGTTGTCAAGGCGGGCGTCGGTCCGCTCATCCCAGAGCCATGAGCCCATAACGTAGGCCGCAGCCACGTTCCGCCAGCTGTCGTAGGCCTGCTGGACCGGGGCCACGAGCTGGAGGCAGACCTGCATGGCTTCTTCTTTGCTCACATATCCCGCGCTATAAGCCAAGGAACTCACGTTGACTACCCGGACCGCATCCCAGGCCAACGTAGTCTTGACGTTGGCGAAATCTTCGATGAACTCTGCAAAATCATCGCCTTCGCCGTAGCCATAGCAGAGCATGAGCATCTTGGTCAGGTCGGAAGAATCCAGGCCCAAGTCCTTCATAGCCTGCTTGAAGGAGGTGTCCGACTTCTTGAAGTAGGAGGAGACAACTGAAGTGGGGAGGAAGCCGATTTTCATCTTGCTCATGCCGCTTAAGTTGTCCACGAAATTGCGGAAGTCGCGGATGAGGTCAACGTAAGGCTGGAATTCGCCGCGCTGACCATGGCTGGCGAGCGCTTGCGTCTTCTCCCGGTAGCTCTCAGCGTCGGTCACGCCCCACCATTTTTCAAGCATTTTCTGGCAGGTGGCTTGATCGTCTTCGGACTCGAAAGCATTCACATAATCACCCAGGAAAGACCAGATAGTAGATCCAAAAGCGACAATCCACTGCTCCTGCGGGTCCAGCGCGGGGCTGGGATCCTTGAAGTGAAGCCAATTGTTAAACATCATCGCATGGTTCAACTTATCCATAAGTTTACCGGCCATAATCGTGTTCTCCTCTGTTGTTATTTGTTATTTGGATATTTGGATATTTGGATATTGGTCGTATTTGGCCCGTTTTCGGCCCGACGCAACAGTTAATTGCCGTGCGTTTCGTTCAGCAGGGCGTGCTCCTCCCAGTCGTCAATGTGGATGGTCACCTTGGCTTGGGGCAGCCCGTACTGGCTCAGGCTTTTGAGCGAAGAGCGGGCGTAATTGTCCAGCTGGTCGCGGATTGACGGGACTTTCTCGGGCAGGGCGCGCACGTACACGTAGTACTCCATCCCTCGCGCGTCCGTGTCCACATCCACCTGCCGGGCTATAGGGTCCAAGGCCTTGCGCTGGAGCCTGCCCGCGGTCGGGTCCGCCTTCCAAGTGGCCACCGTTTTGTAAGGGGAGCCCAAAAGCATACTGCCTTCGGGCAAGAACGGCAGAGTTCCTAGGCGGGCCCGCGCCAGCGTAGTGTTCAAACCGGAGCCCAGCATGACCAGCGTGCAAATGACGAGCGGAATTGCCAGGAGTTGACTGGCCCGGGCCCTGATGGCGTGGTCGATACCCAATTTCTGCACCGTAGAGCGGATGTGGGCCGCGAGGAAGTAGACGGCGAACGCGAGGGCCAAAACTACTGCCGTCAGGAGGAAGGTCAGCAGGTTGGGGTCGAAAATGATGTCGTCTACGCCCTTGAAAAGGGAGGCGAGAGGGCGGGCGGTGGACCCAAAAATAGAACTCGGAATTTGGAGCACCATCAGGACGAACACCAGCCAAACCACGAGCATGAGCGCGCAGGAGAAGATGCTCAGCCGCTTCATCCGCTTATATCGCTTGACCGCTGCTACGACGGCGTTGAGCTGCGCAACTGAGTCTTCCGGCGAATCGGAAGTTGAGTCAGGGGAAGAGCCAAAAGTTGATTCTGAATCAGAATCAGTATCGAGAGCCGAGTGAGAAATCTGATCGGAAGAAATACTCGCATCTGCAGGGGAAGTCGGGTCAGCTGTATGGCCGAAAGTTGCGGCTGGGCGGGCGGCAGTTTCTCCCACTTTTTCTGAGTTGCGCGCCAGAGCCGAGCCGGGCTGGAGAGCAAGAGAGGGGGTGTTGCGAGCATCTTCTGCCTTGGAATCAGGCCCTACTGCCGGAGTTGGGGTCGGCTTGGATTGTGCGGCTTCGTGGGCTGAGCGGACTATACGGTCAGAGTCTAGGGTCGCTTGACTCGATTGCGGGTCTATTTGGTCGTCCCTCGTGCCCCATCTTTCGAGGAAGACCTTGCCCACCTGCTGAAAGATAGAACCCACAGTCCGGTACTCCTAGGTCGTGCTGCCATCTTGACGCAGATGGACGGTGCGGCCCCCCTTATCGGAAAATCTTAGCAGATATTTGGAACAGAAATGACGGCGCTAGCCCCAATATATCAGCTCAATCCCATAGGCCAGGCCAATGCAAGAGACCGCCAGCCTTACAGGACCGGCGGTCTGCTGCCATTCAACAGAGGGATGTAACCACACACCCCACCAGTTGCGAGCTCAACGGAGCAAAGCTTATATACAGCCGACCAAAACACTCCGAAGCGAACCAGCTCCAACCGATGCTTCTATTATACGCCACCGACTAGCCCACGAAAATGACTTATGCAGCCTGTAGCATAAAGATACGGTTTACTCGCGAAACACCTCTTCGAACCTGGTTGCTAGCAGTAGGCGGTCAGCCGGGTCATCCGGCTCGGTTGCCATCTCAACAGATAGGAAGTCCAAATGGCTTCTCAACAACCGAAACCGGGCTCACCCGGGTGGTCGAACCTCACGGTCGTTGCGGTGGCCGTACTAGCCAGCAGAGTTGAACCCAACACTGCCGGCCTCATCCTCGGCATCGTCGCCCTGTGCGGCCTCGCCCTGGAATGGTTCAGCACCCGCAAGTAGGCCTGATTGGCGGGCGCTCATTTTGAGACCGCCCAGAGGGTGAGGTCTAGGGCTTGGAGGGTGGCCAAGACCTTGTAGGTGTCAAAACTGGGCTTGCCAGTCTCGACCTGGGCCAGCCAGGAGCGGGATACGTGGGCCCTCCGGGCCAGCTCTTCTTGAGTCCAGCCCTTGGCTTGTCTGCCAGCCTTAAAGGCCATACCGACGTCCATCATGGTTCGGATTCGCTGCTTCATACTTCTTCCGAGCCTCCTTGCGCTTCACTTGGTTGCCGGTATTTCATTGCTCTAGCGCCTGTACACGTTCATATATATTTCCGATTGTACACGTTCGTACACTTTTTGCAAAGTACACGTTCATACACAAGTATCTCTCGAAGCTCCATTACTCTAACGATTCGACAGCAGAACGCTACAGCCCAACTCGGTTTGCACAAGTTCTCATTTACTTGCACATACGCTCAGAACGCACAGTCTTAACGAGTTGCACAACATCTTCTGCACTACTCAACTCTGCTTCTTGCGCTGCACCTTTGAAGGCAATGCGAGCAGCATTCAGCGCTCCGGGTTCGGATAAACAAGAAGAAATCGAGCCATCCCGGTAAGCAGTTAGGTCAGCCTGATCTAAGTGGCCTTTGCTGATGGCTTCGCGCATATTGTCGAGCATGGCGTGGGAGTGGCGTTTGGACCGGTCTCGATAGGCCAACACTTCGGAACGCATAACCTTACGCCGACCCTTGGGACTGTATCGTATGAATGGGATTTGGCCCGAGTCGAGAATGCGGTCCACAGTTTTGGGCGATACACCTAGAATGCGAGCGGCTTCACCAGTGCCAATCAGCTCATCGGATTCTTGAGCATCTTGAACATCTTGAGCAGCGACGGCCTCGAAGGCTCGCTGGAGCTCCTGAGCGTCTAAGGGGAATGCCGTTCCGTTTCCAGTAGCCAGATACGGGGAACCTTGCTCAATTTGAGAAACTGGGATAGCTTCGATAGTCATGGTTCACTCCTTTCTCAGTGCTACTTACTACGCTAATTCAAATCGGTCATTTCAGCAATATCGGACATATCGGACAAGCTAGAATCACCTACGCAAGCTACTTCTCTCACACCTCGCTGCGGCCGGTTAGGGCTCGGGCTAGGGTTACTTCGTCGGCGTATTCTAGGTCGGAGCCTACGGGGAGGCCAGAGGCTAGGCGGGTGAGTTTGAGCTCTAAGGGGCCTAGGAGTCGGCTCAGGTAGGCGGTAGTGGCTTCGCCTTCGATGTTGGGGTCTAGGGCCATGATGACTTCTTTGACCTCGTCGGTCTTGAGGCGGTCGAGCAGGCCGGGAATGCGCAAGTCGGAAGGCCCCACGTTGGCCATGGGGTTGATAGCGCCACCGAGCACATGGTAGAGGCCCCGGTATTCGCGGGTGCGCTCGATGCTCATTACATCCTTCGGCTCTTCTACCACGCAGATAAGCGAGCGGTCGCGGCGGGGGTCCTCGCAGATTGGGCAGGGGCTCGTCTCACACACATTGCCGCAAATCTCGCAGAAGCGCACCTTGGCCTTAGCTGTCACGATGGCATCGGCTAGCTGCTGA
The DNA here is from genome assembly GCA_033127725.1 of Bombiscardovia nodaiensis. Classification (NCBI taxonomy): domain Bacteria; kingdom Bacillati; phylum Actinomycetota; class Actinomycetes; order Bifidobacteriales; family Bifidobacteriaceae; genus Bombiscardovia; species Bombiscardovia nodaiensis. The sequence goes on from AP026798.1 coordinate 2,136,265, forward strand.
ACTTCCTGCCCGTCCGCTCCTAGCAGGTAAAAAGCGATGCGCTGAGCGCCCTTAGGGCCAATGCCCGGTAGGCGCGCGAAAGCATCGATCAGGTCTTGAATTGCGCCATCATATGCGAGTGCCATCAGTCATCAAATCCTTGCTGCCGCTTACGTTTATTGGCATTGAGCGGGTTCTTAGGGTCGTCCGCCGCCAAATCGTCCACCCGCTTAACGTCGAACATCTGCGCGAGCTCCTTGGGATCCACCAGCGAATCCTGCCCTTGACGGGCATCATCCAGAGAGTAGGAGTCCTCCTCTGCCGGAACCTCAGGCTGAGCGGGCAGCTGGTTGGCAGACGCAAAACCACCATTATGCCCGAGGGCGGGAGCGGACGCAGGGCTGTCTGCTATAGGCGCATCGGAGCCAGCATCTCCTTGCACCGAGGCTTGCTCTGGCAGACCAGCAGACGGAGACGGAGCAGCAGCACTACTAGAAATTACATCCCCGCTGTCATTAACAGCGCCAGCGAGCTGATCTGACTGACCCTCTGAGCTTGGCTCTCCGGCAGGCGGGCTGGAAACCTGGCTAGGCGGCACAGCCCAGGGGTCGTCCTGGTCGCTCAAGTCCGGCAAACCCATTTTTTTGAGCTTACGGTCTTCATCCGCCCGCTCTACCTGCTCCGGCTCCTGCGCATCATGCCCCTGCCCGGCAGTTTGCTTCCCAGGACCGAGGTCTACGGTGGGCGGCTGCGGATGAGCCCAGGGATCGTTGTCATCCAGCTCATCTGGCTTGACATACGACTCGGTGGATGCAAAACCTGCCGCCGGAAGTGGTGAAGATTCCTGCGCTGGCCCTCCTACTGAGGCGTCAGCCCCAGCAGATGAACCTCCTGGAGTAGGCTTTTCAGCTCCCGAAGCGGTAGATGAAGGCGCGGGCCGCGTTTGCTGAGTGCCGCCAGAGATGTCTTGATTTTCCCGGCTTTCCACCGAACCAGAAGTATCAGACCCTACGACCTGAGCAGGCTGAGACTGAACAGCCTGAGACTGAGCGGTCGGAGCCTGGTCCGACTGCCCTTGGGCTGCTTGAGCGCGGGCCGGGTGGTGGGCATCAGAATCGGTATCGGCCGCATCTTCAGCTGCTTCAGCCCCATCACGACCAGCGCCCGACTTTTGCGAGCTATGAGCCCGCGCCTGGCTTGATTCATTGCCCTTGTTCCCAGGAGCACTCGCTGTGTGCGGCGTAACACCGGCCCCTAGATTCATGGCCGACATGTTCATCCGAGCGAGCGCAATCTGCTTCTTAACTTCGGAGCGGCGCTCTGGACTCATTCGAGCCACAGACTCCACCTGCTCACCGTTGGCAGCCACGCCCGAAGGAGCAATCATGGTCTCGGCCCCAAACTCCTGCCGGGCCCGCACCATCACAATCTTGGGCACCTTGGTCTCTCCGTCGATGGCCCGCGAAGCCACGGCCAGAGCGAAAGCGTGCTGGCTCAAGGGTTGGTCAAAAGTCATAGCTAGAACCGGACGCCCCTTGGCATTCTGCTCCAGAGCAACTGAAGGCACCTTGTCTCGGGCCACGTACTCTTTCACGCCCTCGGGCAAAGCCTGCACGACCGCATCCCACCGCTGGTCAACGCTCATGCCCTCGTGCCCGTTAGAAGCCGTTTGCTCGGCGGCTTGGCCCCGAGCCTGCTCGACCTGGGCAGAGGACGACTCTGCAGCTGCTGCACTGGCCGCATTCGCAGGACCGGACTGCACCGGCACCGCCTGCTCAGAGGGACCTGCGGCAGGCTGCGCTTGGTGGGCCTGCTGAGCAGGCGCAGGAGCACTTTCAGGCGCGCCCACCTGACTTGCCGGGCCTGCACCAGTAGTACCCGTAGGCCGAGCAAGAGGAGCTGGCCCACCCTGGGCAACATTTGGTTGACTTTGTACATTATTTGCCGCCGCGGGACCAGCAGTATTCCCTGGGTGCCGCGCACCAATGAAACCTCCCTGACCCGCACCCGCACCGGCCCCAGCAGGGCCAGTAGCATTGCGCCCAGCCCCAGCCCCAGCCACCTGACCGATAGCAGGCGCCAACTCTGAGTCAGGCACCAGCAAGCGAGCGGCCAGCAGTTCCAAACGCATCCGAGGCGAGGTCGCACCGGTCATAGAGGCCAGCGCATCATTGATAATGTCAGCTATTCGTGTGAGCTTGCCCAGTCCAAACGCATGAGCCTGCCGTTGTAGGTCATCTACATTTTCAGCTTCCGCGTCCTCGCTCAGCGTGCTCTCAGCCGATTGTCCAGCCAAAAGTAGTACCAGCAAGTCACGCACCCGCTGCAGCAAATCCTCTACAAAGCGCTTAGGCTCAAACCCGCCTACCACAACCTTTTGAATGACCCCGTAGAGCTTGGGGCCGTCTTGCTCACTCACCGCGTCAATAGCTTCGCCAATCAAAGCCTCAGGAGTGTATCCCAGGAGTGCCACGGCCGAGTCGTAGCTGATAGTGCCCTGATCAGAGCCCACCATCAGCTGGTCGAGCACCGAGAGCGTGTCGCGCACTGAGCCGCCGCCAGCCCGCATGGCCAGCTTCAAGACACCTGGCTCAGCCTCAATCTTCTCATCCTTACAAATCTGCTCCAAATACGGCCCCATCACCTCTTGCGGCACCAGGCGGAAGGGGTAGTGGTGGGTGCGGGAGCGGATGGTGGAAATCACCTTTTCCGGCTCCGTAGTAGCAAAGATGAACATGACATGCTCTGGCGGCTCCTCCACAATTTTCAGCAGAGCGTTGAAACCCTGCTGAGTCACCATGTGAGCCTCGTCGAGAATGAAAATCTTGTAGCGGTCGCGCACAGGAGCAAAACCTGCCCGCTCACGCAACTCACGCGCATCATCGACACCGTTGTGGCTAGCCGCGTCAATCTCCACCACGTCAATGGATCCTGGCCCGCCCGTAGCCAGGTCCTGGCAGCTTTCGCACTCACCGCACGGGTGGCTGGTAGGCCCCTTGGCACAGTTGATGCAGCGGGCGAAAATGCGGGCGCTCGAAGTCTTGCCGCAGCCCCTGGGCCCGGAAAACAGGTAAGCGTGCGTGAGCTTGCCCTGATCTAAGGCGCGAGAGAGCGGGACGGTGACCTGCTTTTGCCCGATGACCCCGTCGAAGGTGTCGGGCCGATACCGCCGATACAGTGCTAATGCCATAGTTCTAAGGCTATCCATTTCTTAAGACACAGGCCGCCTGGCCTCCTCACCGGCCACACAGCAATTGCTCCACCACTTTACCTGCCAGCGCCTGCACACCCGCATCATCAGCACTCGCGGGGGCCTGCTCGCGCACCCGCCGTAACGAAACTGACAAATGGCACTTGCGTGGGCACTTGCACGTCCACTTCCACATCTTGCTCTTTGAGCCTACAGGCAGTCAGCGAACCCTTGTTGGCACTAGCTACTTTAGTCGCTTGGGCACACGGATCGGAAGAGCCTTCGTCCAAAGCAGAGGCACCGGCGAGCGCAGCAGCATCCGCAGCCGTACTGGCCCGGGACTTGCAAATTATGATATTGCCAGCCGTGGTAACCAGCACGAGGGCGAGCGCCACGATGGCAATGAGCATAAGACCCATGACCGTGCCCGATCCTGAATCACTCTGGCCCAGCCAAGCGCGCAAATGCCGCAAACCGCCTCTGTGCGTGCGCACGCGCCTGGCTTCCCGGGCAAACTGTCGCTTATTCATTGAGCATCCCTACTGCTGAGCCGGATACGTGCGGGGGCAGCACCCCGAACGGTCCAGCGACTACTGGGCAAGAAACCACTACGCTGACGGACTGGTTAGCCCGCTGGAGGGTCACTTCGGCCTTGGGACCGGCCACTTTTTTAGCTACGGCAGCGGGGTCTCCCCCGCCCTGGTTGACCACTACTTCGCGTGCTGCGTACCGTGCGGCATCTTGGCAGTTGAGCGAAACGGTCACGGTCTGCGTCAGGACCAGCAAAAGAGCGGCCACGGCCACAACTGCGGGCAGGATGACAGCGAATTCGGCGGTCACGCTCCCGCAGTCGCTTTTCCCCTGCGCTGGCCAAGCGAAAGCCAATCTCAAACGCCGCTCCCACTCGGCATAGTCTCGCCAAGCTGTCTGCCGAACGCAGAAGTGCCCGCGATGGTGAGTGCCTCGTTTGAGAACCTTCCTGGTGCGCATATGCTCGGCTAACCATATTCGTATGCCAGCCACGGTCAGATCACGCTCAGCGCCCGCTTGACCAAATCGGCCAGGAGCGTGCGCACCGCGCCAGACTTGAGCACCGCAAGCAGCACACCCGCAAAAGCTGTCGCCGCAATTAAAACTATGGCGTACTCGGCCGTGGCAGCGCCGGACTCTGGTGCCGTCATCAGTACGCGCAGACGGGACTCACATTCGCAGTAAACGCGGGTAATTGCGCTTGAAATCCGCTTAATACGTCGGCTGACCCGCTGGCGCTGCCGCCGAATCATAGCGCTTGCGGCCCGGTAAGCCCGCTTCAACCGTCCTGTCGGCCGAGTGCAGGTCGGCTCAGCAGCAAGAGGACTCAGCGCGCGCGTGGGCACTAAGGCCTCTGTTTGCGAGATGAGCTTGCTGGGCGTGAGTGTTTGGATGGTCATCATAATGCCTTTCTGTATATGGGTTCACCAGCAGGGACTTGGGATCCCTGCACCAGCTTGAGGAAGCGATGAGAGCTTGAACTTGCCAGATACCACTACTGTGCGCTCTTTGCCCGCTGGACCACCTGCTTTTTCGGCAATGTGGTCGAATGTGGGCAATGTGGATAAAACGAACGACTTATCCACTTGCCCGGCTATGACTTATGCACATTCACAAAACCAAGGAGCCTCACAGAATTATTTGACGCTCAAGGCAGAAGTACGGAGGATTCCCGCGAGCGCGCGCCAAGCAAGTTAGAAGGCCAGTCCGCCCGCAAAAGCAGCAATACAAGGCAGGACACCAATCAGAATGAACGCCGGAAGTATGCACAAACCAGTGGGCAGAAGGATTTTGACCGTCAACCCCGCCGCCGCCTGGTCAAGCTCCCGCTGTTGGGCCTGGTCCACCTGCTCAATCGTCGTTTCGATGCGGCCCAGCGGTGACACCCCGTGGCGCCAAGAGGGCTCCAAGCAGTCCCGCACAGCGCTCAAATTGCTGCCGTAGCGTTCGTGGGAACAGGCTTGGGACCAGGCCCGATACCAGTCATTGCCCCCGTTGAGCAGCCTAGCCACCTCTCGCAGCGAGACCCCTAATTCGCTCTGACAGACTGTGCCAATGCGGTCTAAAGCATAGGGAATGGAAGCTCCCTGCCGCACGCAGACAGCCACCATCTCCAGCAGAAGGGTCAGCGGCAAATCACCGGCGTAAGCTGCTGGTTTCAACTCCCGCATGGCCCGCCTCGAAGCCGAAGAACCTGCATACACCGCGCAAGCCACCAGCAGGGCCGTTATCAGCTGCATCATTTACGTTCCCACTTTCTCATCCAAATCCTTGAGCAGGGCACGCATCCACAGCAGGCCCACAACGTAGGCAGCCCCTCCCAGAGCCAAGCAAATAGTTCCAGCGCCCGGCTCGAGCAGGAAAGCCAAGGGGTGAGCACCCATCAGCGAGCCAAAGGCCAGGGTGAGCACCGGCAGGGCGGAGAGCAGTTTCACCGTGGCCTTGGGAGTGGCAAAGGCCGCAGCTTTAGCCTGGTCCAGCTTGGCCATACGCCGGTGGGCAGCCCCTACCGCATCCAGGCAGCGCGAAGCCTGACAGCCCAAGAGCGCACTCAGCTCGCAGGCCACTTCCAGCCCGTAAGCAACCGTTCGGACCTGCTCTGGGCTCTCACTGCCCAGTTTGCGGCTCTGAAGGATGGATACCAGGCGCTCGTAAGTCATCCGCCGGGTGGCAAAACTGTGTCCTGCCTGCTCTTGAAAGGCCCCCAGCAGACTCCCACCGTTGCGCAGGTAGGCGCTCGCCGACGAAATGACTGCCGCAATGCCAATGCGGGCTAGGGAGTGCGTCCGACGGTTTGCAAACGATTGCAGCCTAGCGCCCGACACTTCTTTATTCCCCGTCATCAGCCAGTAGGTAAGGACCGTGCACAGGGCCGCCCACAGGGGATAATTGCCTTCATTCATAGCCGTCTCCCCGCTCTCACTCCTTGCCTTTGGGCAGATGGAACCCGGGGCGGGCTGGGAGCGCTCGACCCTTTAGGACGCGCCAATTCGCCAGCCCCGGACCCTTGAGCTAGCGCTCGCCGCTGCCCCCGCGAATCCACTTGCCGCATCTGCCTTGCCCGTCCCACCTGTCCCACCTGCTCCACCTGACCTGTCCGCTCTGCCCGCTCTGAATAGTCCACCTTCTCCGCAAGCCCCATCTGCCCCACTGGTCCGCTTTGACCGACTGCAATCCCCCACCGCCGGGCGAAAGCGGGCCACAAACTCCCATATACGGGCGGACCATGCCCATCCCAGGAGCACACCGGCTGCCCCCGCAAGCGCCCACTTGCATCGGATCCCAGAATGCCAATCTGCCTGATGCAGCGCTGCCCATGCTGCCGCTCCAAGTGAATCACGGCATCAAACGCGCCGTCAGCCAGGGCAGCGAGCGCCCGCGGATCCAAGCCAGCCAGAAGGCCGAGCGTAGCCAGTCGGGCAGGCACGCGCCCCACGCTATCGGCGTGAAGCGTCACGAGACCGCCGTGGTGGCCAGAATTAAAGGCCCGCAGTAGGTCGGCTATTTCCTCCCCCCTGCACTCGCCCAGCACAATCCGGTCAGGCCGCATGCGCAGCGTAGCTTTGACCAGCTCAGGTAGACCCACTGCCCCCGCTCCCTCCACATTCGCCTCGCGCGCCGCCAGCGACACGTAATTGCCGTGCCCGGGCAGGCTGCCCAACTCGCGCACCTCCTCTACGACCACAATCCGCTCACTGGGCGGGCACTGCGCCAAAAGCGCCTTCAGGAGCGTGGTCTTGCCAGAGCCTGTGCCACCGGTGATGACCATCGTGGCCCGCTGGACGAGTAACGTTTGCAAAACCGACACCCAAGCAGCCGGGCACAGTCCCGCCGCTGCCAAAGCCATCAAACTCGGCTGCTTTCTGTCGGGCAGACGGATGGAAATCGCCGCGCCAGTCGCTACTAGCGGAGGAATGACCGCGTGCACCCGAATCCCGTCCAAGCTGGCCGCATCCGCAATCGGACAGGAATCATCTAGCCGCTTGCCCAGCTGCGAGCACAACTGAGTGGCATATTCTCGAACCATACCGGGGCCAGAAAAGCCAGGATGGAGCTGACGGCGGACCATGCCCGAGCCGGAGTCAGCCCACACTTCGCCGTCGCTGGTCACCGCGATATCAGTGACTCGCGAGTCGGCTGCGAGTGGCTCTAAATAGCCAAAAGCCAGCACAGAAGCCTGCAGGTTCGGCTCTGCTCCCGCACTCATTTTCGACCTATCCAATGGGCTCGCGGAGGCTTGCGCGAAGGCTCCAAACTCGCTAACTCTTCTATACCTTGCACCACGCGCGCCAAGGGCTTGCGGTATGAGCGCGGGATGCCTTCGAGCCCAAGGCCTCCTGTCAGACTCGCCGCCAGCTGGGCATTTGGCTTAAAAACAGCCAACAGGGTCTGCCCCAAAAACTCCTCTGCCTCCTCCTGGCTCACCGGCGGTTTTCTGCCCAAACCCCGAGGCATGATGCCTACTACAGCTATTCGGCCGACCGCCAACCTACCTAAGTCCTGCCTCTGCTCCGGCCTGTTTGCGCCCTGAACATTGCCCCGAGCACCGCCCTGGCTCGCAGCAGACAGCCCCGCCAGGTGGGCAAGCAGGGCCCTTGTTCGCGCCAACCCCAGCACTGTCAGCTCCGTAAGCACTAGGCAGGGCTGGCCAGCCAGACTCTCCAAGTGGTTCAGGGCCTGACCACAGCCCGCGTCGACCAGCAGCAAATCACCCTCCTGCCCCAGGGCATGCAAGGCTGCGGATATATCCCACCAGGGCGGCGCTGGCCCATTCCAGGGGTCATAGCTCAGAAGGCTGCCCCCCTCCCACTGCAGGGATTCATGCCGAAGCGCCTCTGGGTCAATCCGCCCTAGAGGTGCTTCAATGTCACTCAAGCGCAGACCAGGGTCGCTCTCAAGCCCCAAAAGAAGGTCGAGACCTCCGGCGGGCAGAGCCAAATCTACCGGAGTACAGGCATGCCCAACTGCCCGCAGAGACTGGGCGCACAGGGCCAAGAGAGTGCTCAAACCAGCCCCCGCACACCAAGAGACAAAGAGGAGCGCCGACAATCCAGAGGATACCGCTCCATTGGCGGCGGCCTCCTTGTTGACGCGGCTCACACTCCCTTGGGCATCTTGCCCACTGGCCCGCATGACTGCCGCCGGGCCAGGCAACCCTCTGAGAGCGCTGTCTTGCCCCTCTTGGTAGAGCATCCGTCGCGGCGGCCGACCGGGAGGAGTGGGGTGGCTACCCGCTCTCACTTTCCTGCGCCCAACTCCGGCGCTGATATTGCTGGTACTTGTCATATTTCCATTACAGCAAGCCGCAGGCCATACAAGCAAGCTCCACAGACAATGTGGTCGAATGTGGAAGCAGAGCGCGACACGCCTCCAATTGCAACGTTTTTACTTTTTAAGCACAGCCAAGCGAACAAGAGCGCACATGGCAATGCCCCAAGAGCACAAAAGTCCAAATTTGCCCTGTTCTTATGAACGCGAGCGCACACTTTCTTACCAAATGACCTGTGCTCCGCTCCCACTTGCCAAGTACTGAAAACCCCACCATAATAGGGATTGCAAGGAAAACTTAAGAGAGTGGAAACCCACAAAAGTGTATGGTCACGAAGACTGATACGTTGAACGGGGTATGTGAAGATTGAAGATTACGATTAGCCGTTGCAACGACGATGTTGTGAAGAGATTCCGCTTGATTACTGTTGTCCTTGCAAGTACAGCCCCTTTCGAGGGGCTGTACTTTTTTTTATTACATCTGTTTGCGCCGAGCCAAAGCAGCGCATACAGTACATAGGTATGGTTCAGAAATTCGACGCACCTTCAAAAGCAATACTAAAAAGCGAGATTGCAGAGCACATAGCGGAGAGCGACAAGCCCGCCCGCGATGCTGGCAAGCCCGCTAGCGCTAAAGCCCTGCCTCAAGATCGGTTCTTCGACCGAGAAATCTCTTGGCTCAAGTTCAACAAGCGCGTGCTCGAACTCGCCGAGGACGAGTCGGTCCCCCTGCTGGAACGCGCCAATTTTGCGGCCATTTTTGCCTCGAACCTGGACGAGTTCTTTATGGTGCGCGTAGCTGGTTTGAAGCGCCGCGTCGACACCGGCATCGCAGTGCCCAATCTCAGCGGACTCAGCCCCCGCCAGCAGCTGCGAGCCATCTCTGAGCAAGTCCACAAGCTGCAAGATGAGCACGCCCGCTGCGCCATTACCAGTATTCTGCCGGCTTTGACCTCCGAACACATTGTGCTCTTAAAGTGGAGCCAGCTCACCGCCCCCGAGCAGGAGCGCCTCTCCCGCTTCTTCCACCGGCAAGTCTTCCCCGTTTTGACGCCGCTGGCCGTGGACCCGGCCCACCCCTTCCCCTACATTTCCGGAAACTCACTGAACCTGGCCGTACTGGTGGAGAACCCCGCTTCGGGCAAAACCCACTTCGCTCGCGTCAAAATTCCCGACAACATGCCGCGCCTGGTGGCCGTAGACGATTTAACCGATGAAGAGTCTCGTGAGGAGCGCTACGGCTTTATCACGATGGAAAATCTCATCATCGCCCACCTGGAGTCGCTCTTCCCTGGCATGAGCATCAAGGAGGCACGTTCCTTCCGCGTGACCCGCAACGAGGACATTGACGTAGAGGAAGACGATGCCGAGAACCTGCTCAACGCCATGGAAAAGGAGCTCCTCCAGCGTCGGTTCGGCCCGCCTATCCGCCTGGAAATTTCAGACACCGCCTCCCCCTTCCTCTCCCAGCTTCTGGCCGGAAAGCTCGGCGTCACCAATGAAGAGGTCTACCGCCTGCCCGCGCCACTCGATTTAACGGTGCTCTTCGAGCTCCAGTCCATCGACCGCCCAGACCTGAAATTCCGCCCCTTCATCCCCACCACCAACCGGCACATTGCCCAGGTGGAGTCCAGCCGCGCACAAGATATTTTCGCCGCCATCCGCGAGGGCGACATCCTCCTGCACCACCCCTACGACTCTTTCTCCACCTCCGTCCAGGCCTTCCTGGCCCAGGCAGCGGCCGACCCGCGCGTGCTCGCCATCAAGCAGACCCTCTACCGCACGTCTGGCAATTCGCCGATTATTGACGCCCTGGTAGACGCTGCCCACGCCGGCAAACAGGTGCTGGCCCTGGTAGAGATCAAGGCCCGATTCGACGAAGAGGCCAACATCGCTTGGGCCCGCAAGTTGGAGCGCGCCGGCGTACATGTGGTCTACGGCATTGTGGGGCTCAAAACGCACTGCAAGCTCTCCCTGGTCGTGCGGCAGGAGGCGGACGGACTGAGGCGGTACTGCCACGTAGGCACCGGCAACTACAACCCCAAGACGGCCCGTTCCTACACCGATTTGGGCCTGCTCACCTGCGACCCGGTAGTAGGCCAAGACCTCACCCGGCTCTTCAACCAGCTCTCCGGTTACGCGCCCAAGTCCAGCTTCCACCGGCTGCTGGTGGCCCCGCGCACGGTCCGCACTGGGCTCATTGCCCGCATTGAGCGAGAGGAAGCGGCGGCTCGCGCAGGTCACGAAGCCTGGATAAAAATCAAGGTCAATTCGATTGTGGACGAAACAACGATTGACGCCCTCTACATGGCCAGCCAGGCGGGAGTCAAGATTGACATAGTGGAGCGCGGCATCTGCTCGCTCAAACCAGGGGTACCAGGCTTGAGCGAAAATATTCGCGTGCGCTCCATCCTGGGACGGTTCCTGGAGCACGCCCGCATCTTCGCCTTCGCTAACTCGCAGGGCCCACAGATTGGGGAGGGACCAATTTCAGGACCGGAAGTGTGGATTGGCTCTGCCGATTTGATGCACCGCAACCTGGACCGCCGTGTGGAGACGCTCGTGCGCATCAGCGACCCCAAGGAAGTGCAAGGCCTCATCGACTACGTAGACCTGCAAATGGCCGACACTACTTCCTCCTGGCACATGCAGGCCGACGGCAAGTATGTGCGCCACTCGCGCGACGAGCACGGCCAGCCTCTGGTGGACTGCCAGGAGTACTTAATCGACAAGCATCGGCGCGGCACCACCGGCAGGCACTGAAGTCGGTTCCGTCGCAAGCCAAACCGGGGAGGGCAAGATGAGCAGGACAGTTGAAGCCGCTGGAGCGATTGTCTACCGCTGGCAGACCAGCAGACCCAAGTTGGCCGCTGGCAACTCCCACGATCTGCTGAAGGAGATTCGCCTCTGCCTAGTCCACCGCCCCAAGTATGACGACTGGTCCTGGCCCAAGGGCAAGGTGGAAGCCCACGAGACCCACGCCCACACGGCCGTACGCGAAGTGGGCGAGGAGACTGGGCACGTCATCAGACTCGGGGCCTTCCTGGGCGAGACCGAGTATCCCCTGGCCAACGAGGGCAAGCACAAGAGCCAGCGCGGCAACGGGCGGCGCAAGCACATTGACTATTGGATGGCTTCCCTGGCTGGCGAAGACCGGGCTGACCGACTCAAAACGGTGATCGGCAGGGTTTCCAGGCCCGACCCAGACGAAGTCGATGAAGTGGTCTGGCTGCCCCCTAAAGCGGCTCGCAGCAGGCTCACCCACGCTTCCGACAAGCAAATCTTGGATCTCTTCGTAGACCGGGTCGAGCAAGGCGCTTTGGCTGCCTCAACTATCATCGTAGTACGCCACGGCAAGTCAATCGCCCGTAAGGATTGGAGCGGAGACGACGCCCAACGCCCCCTGACTCCCAAGGGTGCGGCCGCTGCCTATGCCTTGAACCGCGAGCTCGTCTGCTGGGCGCCCGACCAGCTCATTTCCTCTCCCTGGACACGCTGCCTGCAAACGGTCAGGCCATTCGCCGCAGAGACCGACCAGGACATCACGCAAGCCGACTGCCTGACCGAGACCGCTTTTGCAGAAGAGCCCGCTTTGACCTACGCCTGGGTGGATGCGCTGATAGCAGATTCTCTCACCACGCAAACCACTACACTAGTGTGCATGCACCGGCCCGTGCTGGGCGGCGTTTTTGACCATTTGCGCCCCCTGTGCGCCTCCAAGAGCCTGGCCCGCCTCCTGCCAGCGCGCACGCCCTACATGCCGACCGGCACGGCTCTCGCCCTCCACTTCGTGCAGGAAGCGCAGGGCCCTCACATTATTGACATACAGAAAGTGAGACCCATTGTCTACTAGTGCCGCCAATCTTGGTTCTTCCTCTATCCGCTCCTCCCGCTCTGGCTTTGTATCTGGCAGCCCTAGCCGTCCCTCCCGTCCTGGCCAGCTGGACCCCGCTATCACCGAGCAGTTGCCCGGAGGCAGGGATCCGCAGGAAATCAGCGAAATGGGTCATATTTCAGCCGCCTCATTACTGGACAAAGTGCACCATACCACGGACCCTAAGGTGGTAGAGCGCGTGGTGACGCTCGTGGACCGCGAGGGCGTAGACATCGTGGCTGAGCTCTGGAGCGACGCTGGACCCGACACCCTGCCTGGCACACTCTGGCGGCTCTACCTCCTGCGTACTTGGATGCGGCGGCAAAGCGAAGTAATTAGCCGACTCTGGCGGGTAGGAGAACCCACAGACACGGCAGCTTCCGCCATTGCAGGCGTGGATGCCGCCCCCACCGCTGCCGACATGGCCCGCACAGCCGATTCCATCCTCTCAGGTGCCTTCACCGGCGACTTCGCTGTCGCCCTAGAGCGCGCTGCGGCCTTCTGCGACGTGATTGCCAAGGGGCTTCAAGCCACCACGCCCAGTTTCCAGCAGGCCTCCCCCGAAGCCCAGCGCCTGCAAGCCGAGCACGACGGCGGCCAAGCCGGTCGTTCACAGGCGGCAGCCCGCAAAACAGCCAAGGCGCTCATGACCACCTCCAAGGAATTCTTGAAGGCCGCCCGGCTCTGGCAGCAGGGCAAACTCGAGTAAACCGCAGGCGTGGCGTATGCCTCCACAGCAGTTCACCTGTGCACATCCCGCGAAAACGCACGCATTCGTTAGTATTCACTAGCGCAGGGCGTAAAAACGCACGGAGCTAGCCAGGTGCCCAAGTGTGCCGTACAATGAGTAGCGCGTCGGGCCGTGCTTAAGCCCCGGGCTCCATTTGTTGCCGCTGCGAGCGGCGTTTGCGCCGACAGGCGCTTTCGCGGTCCGGCGTATTACCGCTTTTATCGGTATTTTCCGCATTTTTAAGGCCAGCATTGACTCACGCCTGCCCGGCGACGGGCGAGAATCGCATCGGGCGGCTCTTGCGCTAGGCTAGGAAGTATGGAACTCCACGTATTACAGCACCCGCTCATTGAGCACAAGCTCACCGTATTGCGGGATAAGAACACACCCTCAAACACCTTCCGCGAACTGACCAGCGAATTGGTCATGCTCGAAGCCTATGAAGCCACCCGCAATTTGGACATTGTGGACGCGCCCATCGAAACTCCCGTCTCGCCAATGGTGGGTAAAAAGCTCGCCAAGCCCCGCCCCATGGTGGTCCCCGTCCTGCGCGCCGGACTCGGTATGCTCGACGGCATGACCCGCCTGCTGCCCACCGCTGAGGTTGGTTTTCTAGGCATGAAGCGCGACGAGAACACGCTCGACATCGTCACCTACGCCAACCGCCTGCCCGAAGACCTCTCCGGCCGTCAGTGCTTCCTCTTGGATCCCATGCTGGCCACCGGTGGCACCCTGATTGCGGCCACCAACTACCTGGCCGAGCGTGGCGCCAAGGATGTGACTTCTATCAACATTCTGGCCGCTCCCGAGGGCCTTGAGCGCCTGAAGCAGGAGATGGACCCCAAGATTAACCTGAAAGTCGTGGTCTGTGCCGTTGACGAGAAGCTCAACGAACATGCCTACATTGTCCCCGGCCTAGGCGACGCTGGCGACCGCCTCTACGGAGTCATCGACTAAGACTGGCTACAAAACCGTCTGTAGTAAAGCGGTGGGCTCATTCCCCGGCAATACTGGGAATGAGCCCACCGCTTTTTAGAGCTCGAATGTTGGGCATCGGAGCTGGGCTAAGCCAGGCAGAAGCTGCGCGTTCACACGGCTGCAATCATCCGTGGCTTAGGTTTGATTTTCTCCAACACGCGGTTAAAATCGATCACCGACAGCAGGATAGCGAAGAAAATCAGCGTGAATCCTATGAGGGAAGTCCAGGTAATCTGCTCGCCCATAAACATGGCCGAAAACGCGACCGAGAAAATGGACTCCGTGCACATGATAATTGAGGCGGTCGAAGCCTGAATGTGTGCCAGGCCTACGTTTTGCATGATTTGAGCAGCAAACGAGGCGAAGAAAATAAGGTAGATAAAGCTCAACACGGCAGGAGTGGTGAACCAGGAGGTGCTAGGCAGGGGCTCGGTAATCAGAGCGCCAACCAAGAAGCACACGCCCGCAACCGCAAACTGCAAAAAGGTCATCGACAGCGGCGAAAATGTGCGCGTAAAGTGCCCCATAAACGCCAGGTTAATGGCATAGGAAAGCGCACAGCCCAAGGTCATCCAATCACCCACAGACAGCGAAAGCGAAAGCGAGCCGGGCTTTAAGGCCACAAAGCCAACGCCAGTCAAGCACACGATGGCAGCCAACACGTTAATCATGCCCGGGCGCCGATGGAAAATGGCCCAGATGGTGAAGGGCGTGAGTACGCAGTACGAGGCCGTAAGGAAGGCGCTGCGCCCCGGATCAATCCACTGGAGGGCCACAGTCTGCAGAGACATGTTGCCGTAGTAGGTAATGCCCACTGCGAGCGCGGGCAGAATAATCTTGCGCGAAAAGCGGCGGATGATGCGCTTGTGGAAGAGGAGCATGAGCAACATACACGCGCCAGTCATACGCAGGAACATGAGCCACTGCGGCGAGATGGAGCGGATAGCCACCTTTGCCACCACATACGAGCCACCCCACAGGGCCGCGCAGCAAATCAGCATAATCCGTGCCAGGTTGGTAGGAAATGAACGCGCCAGAAGACTATTCAGCTTCTCGTAGCCCTCTCGAAACATACGGACTCGGCCCCTCAAACCGCTCCCGTCGCCCCGCATAGCGCGTAGGCTACCCCTCATTACACGTTTACTGCCAGTTCGCACGCCCATTTTGCCCAACTTCGCTGCAGTTGTTAGCTATTTGCACCCTTTTGGAGTAGCTTCACTATAAGCAAAATATACGGGTGACATGCCGCAGCCCCTTGTAAAGGTTTTGTGTAGGTTTTTTGGGGCTCAGTAGGCCACCGGCGGCAGGTACGATTCAAAGATAAAATGCTCGAAATTCCCGGCCACTTTCGCCTCGTCAGCGCGCGTCCGCAGGGTCCAGGCTACGGGAATGCCCCCGAGAGCCCGGTAGAGCCGGAAGGGGAAAGACTGCCCGCCGTGCCACTCGTAAGCCACGAAATCGGGCCGCCCCAGCCAGTTAAACATGAGCGAACCCGCCAGCGCCTCCACCAGCTGCCCCCAGAGCGCACCGGCCCGTGGTAGGGCGAGGCCAGCTGCCCCCTACACACGCCAGGCCGATGCTGCCGGTACCAGGCCACAGCCAGAGGGTTAAACGACTCAATCACGTACGGACCGGTGTAGGCAGCTAGCAGGGCGTCCGTTTTCTCCATCAGCTCGCGCTCCAGCTTGGCGCCCATCTTGTATTCCACAATCAGCGGCACGCGCCCGGCCACCAAGCGCAGCACATCAGTGAGCAGGGGCACATGCATGAGCTCAGGCTGTGCTGCAGCCCGGCGCGCGTGCCGTCCGTGGTGAGTCCGCGCCGGGCTCCCCGACACCTGCGTCTGCTCCTCCCCCTCGCCGGGCGTATATGGAGCGTCAGCAGCCCGGCTCAGCGGTATAGTTTGCAACTCCTCGTAAGTCAAATCACTGACCTTGCGCGGATCCCCTGCCACGCGCTGCAAGTCGTCGTCATGCACCACCACCACTTGCCCGTCGCGGGTCAAGTGCACATCTAATTCAATGCCGTAGCCTATTTGAGCGGCCGCCGCAAAGGCCGCCAGGGAGTTCTCGGGCGCCAGTGCTGCCGGGCGACCACCGGCCTGCGTGGCGGCTATGTTTTGTGTGACCGCATCGGGTGCCACGGCGCTGTGATTACTGTGCCGCGCCTGAGAGGTCAGCTGCTCGGCCAGAGCTATGTAGTCGCGCTGATCCCGGTCCGCCTTCGCCCTGTCTGGAGCGATACCTGAGCCCGCGTCATGCAAGCCCCGGTGGGCAAAATATGCCCCGGGAACCCCGCTAGCACCTTGGAGCTTGCGCATGGCTTCACTCCTGGGCGCCACGGCCCAAATGCCGAGCGCAGCCGCAGCAAAGCCAGCCCCCACCAGCGCCTCGCCCGCCTTAGCTATTCGCCCAATACTCCCCATCGCGCACCTCCTACCCCCATGGTAGCGAAAAGGCGGGTCATATCAGCCCTCCACGGCCCGCATCTGACCTGCTTGCCAGCTTTGAGAGCAAAAATTGCGTGTTTGTAATTCCACGAATGTACTACTCACCCTGCGCTCTGCACATAGCGCAAACAAATTGTTCCAGTATAATTACTGATATGCACGCAGGTTGGGGAATCACGCGCAGAAGGAATTACCGATACATAGTAGGCAAGAGGCCACTCACAGCTACTATCGATAGTAGGGGATGTCGTTATGCACCGCCATCGTTCAATAGGTACGTTTGTACTTGCCCTAGGCCTGATTTTCCTTGGGGGGGGGGTCCTTCCTTTCGTACAACCTACCCACGCTGACCCTGCGCAAAACGAACTTCAAAACCAACTCATACGCGGCGGCAATTCAGGCTCCGAAACAGTAGACGGCTTCACTCTCAGCCCCATCAAAGGGCCTGCGAATATGGACGCGACTGCCACCGTTACGCCTCCGAGCGCCCCAGCAGGTGTCCACTTTACCCAAGTGAGCGCAGGCACTAGCCATTCCCTAGCTCTCGGCTCCGACGGCAGTGTCTATTCGTGGGGAAGCAATAGCTGGGGGCAGCTGGGTAACGATGACGACAGCAACCCCTCGGGCGTGAGTCTTGCCTTGCGCGTGCACACTCCGTCAAATGTCCGATTCACCCAAGTGAGCGCCGGAGACTACCATTCATTAGCGCTGACTTCGGATGGCAAAATCTACGCATGGGGCATCAACAGATTCGGCCAGTTGGGCGATGGCACTGCCAGCACGCAATATGCTCCCGTGCTAGTCAGGCAAGGAGCGCTTCCAACCCAAGCGCACTACACGGCAATCAGCGCTGGCGGCAACCACTCCTTGGCGCTTGGCTCAGATGGTAAGGCATACGCTTGGGGGCTCAACTACTCCGGAGAGCTGGGTACCAACAGCAATGTTTCTAGCTCCACGCCGGTGCAAGTTCAACAGGGCGAGCTGCCAGCCGGTCAGCGATACTTACAAGTCAGCGCTTCGGCCGCCCACTCCGTGGCTCTGGGTAGCGACGGTTATGTCTACGGCTGGGGGCAAAACAGCGAGGGCGAACTCGGCAATAATAGTGTCAGCGACCAAATGCTTCCGGTGCGCGCCGCTCCATTGCCCGGCGGACGCCCCTGCAAGCAAGTGAGTACCGGTGCCTGGAACACCGCCGCAGTGGACAGCAATGGCGATGCCTTTGTCTGGGGCAACAACGACTACGGACAGATAGGCGACAACACCAACACCGTGCGCTACACGCCCGCGAAAGTCTTGCGGGGAGCGCTTCCCGCCGGAGTGACCTTCACTCAAATCAGCGTAGGCTACACCTTCGTTATAGCTCTCGGCTCCAACGGACGCGCCTATGCGTGGGGCAACAACAGCACCGGGCAACTCGGCGACACCACTACCACCAATCGTTCTACACCCGTCTGGGCAGGGCCAGGTGCAGTTCCAGCGGGAAAGCGTTTTACACAAATCAGCGCCGGCAACCAGCATTCTCTGGCACTAGGCACAGACCACAAGGCCTACGGGTGGGGCTGGAACAATAGCGGCGAGCTGGGCAACGGTGGCACCGCTACCGGCTACGAGCCTGGGCTGGTGGCAGTGCCGAAATACACGATAGTCAGCGTTTCATTCGGCACGAAGCCCGTTACCCAGTACACCGTTGATTCCTCTACTGGCGCCTGGAAAATGCAGGTACCGCGGGGCGCTATTGGCACGGTGAATGTGCCGGTCAACTACCGCTTGGACACTATTAATCCCGACGGCACGGTGACGCAAGGCCCCCCGCAAACCGCTACTCTTCACTACGAGTACAAGGGAGTTTTCATCGTCCACTTTGCTCTGGGAGGAGCTCCATCCAGCGCTGTGCCAGACCAGTATGTGTTCTCCGACGACCCACAGCCTATTAAGTGGCCTGATCCTATGTCTACTTGGGCGAATCATTGGTTTGATGGCTGGTTCAAGACAGACGGCAACCCCTGGGATTTTAGTAAGCCTGTTACCGCTAGCATGACCCTGACCGCGAAGTGGGAAGCCTACCAGTTCACTCTTAACCCCAACAGTGGTTCCACCAACGGTCACGCTAAAACCGTGGTCACTGCTCCCGACCCGCCTAAAGGCATTCGCTACACGCAAGTAACCGCGGGCTGGTACCATTCCGTAGCTATCGGCTCGGACGGGAACACCTACGCGTGGGGCCACAACCAATACGGTCAACTCGGCACCGACGACACCACCGGCACCAACCAATCCCAACCCGTACGAGTCCACACCCCCACCGGCGTGCACTTCCTCACCGTAGACGCAGGCTACTGGCACACGTTTGCCACCGGTAGCGACGGCAAACTCTACGCCTGGGGCTTCAACGGCGACGGCAGACTCGGCGTAGGCGGAGTAGCCAGCCAACTCAAACCCGCACCCGTGAAAACCGACAACCTCCCAGCCGGCACACGCTTAGTCACAGCCAGCGCAGGCGGCTACCACTCCCTCGGTATCGACAGCAACGGCCAGCTCTACACCTGGGGAGGCAACGACAAAGGAGAACTCGGCACCAACGACCTGGCCGGCCGACTCATCCCCACACCCGTCACCACCAACATCCCCACCGGCACCCGCTTCAAACAAGTCAGCGCCGGCTTCCAATACAGCGAAGCCCTCGACACCAACGGCCACCTCTACGCCTGGGGAGAAAACGCCAACGGACAACTCGGCGTCAACGACTACACCCAACGCAACATCCCCACACCCGTCATCACCGACAACATCACCCCCGGCACACAAATAGCCCAGGTCAGCTCCGGCGCCTACCACACCCTCGCCACCGACACCAACGGCCGCCCCTACGCCTGGGGCAACAACAACAACGGACAACTCAGCATCACCGGCATCACCCAAGCCCCCAAACCCACACCAATCAACACCACCGGCATCACACCCAACGTACGCATCGAAAGCGTCAAAGCCGGCGCCTACTACAGCATGGCCCTGGACAACAACGGCCGAGCCTACACCTGGGGCTACAACGACTACGGACAACTCGGCAGCAACGATCTCACCCAACACAACCTCGCCACCGCCATCAACACCGACAACATCACCGTCAACACCCGCATCATCCAAATCACCGGCAACTACTACCACTCCCTCGCCATCAACAACCAATACACCACCTACGCCTGGGGAGCCAACAGTAACGGCCAAATCGGCAACGGCACCACCACCCAACAACTCAAAGCCACACCCGTCGGGTTGCAACGCCTCACCGTAACCGGCGTGAAATTCGACAACATACCCGCCCCCACCGGACCAACACTGGCCAACGGCACCAGCAACAAGTGGAACACCACCACACCACCCCACCCCACCGGCGACGTAGACACCACCATCGAATGGACCCTCGGCAACTACCCCCAAACCAACTACACCCTCACCTACACCTACTGGTTCGACCTCCCAGCCGCCGGAACCATACCACTCCAACGCTACAGCGGAAGCACCATCTTCGCGCTCACCAGTGCAGCAGGCTTACTTTACGCGGGCCGCCTCGTCCGCCGACGCAAGCGCCAGCTGAGTCGAGCCCACTAACCAGCGAGGCTCCAAGCGCGCGAAGGAGCATCGGCATCCGCCTAAGAGCCAAAGCCGCCCGAGCTACTCAATTTGGTCTCGGCATCACAGTCGTTTGAGCCTGCCCAAGTCCTCCCCTGCCAATAGGAATTAGCTGGACTTGTGGCGGGTTTGGCGGCGCTTGGAAGCGCGGTTTTTAATGATGATGTCGAGCACAATCCAGGCGGAGAGAACGAAGGCGACCACGTAGCCCAAGAGTGAGACCCAGGGAATGCCGAAGAAGAATGGTTTGATTCGGGCGAAGTAAACGATCGAAGAGCCCACGTACAGACCCACTACAATCAGGGCCATAGCCAGGCGGTTCACCATGTCGGAGAGCTGGCGCAAGGGCTCCTCGGAACCCACAATCTGCATGTTGGTGCGCAGCTGCCCGCGCGTGAGCATCCGGGTCGCAGTGCGCGACTCGGCCAGCGCCTCCAAGAGCCCGTGCACGGCCTTATCAGTCTCCACACCGAGCTTTTTGCTGCCCTGCTTGAGTTGGTCAGGCAGGTTGGTTGAGGAAGTAACGTGCTTGGAGATGATCTCCACCATGTTGGCGTCGGGCAAGAATTCGTCCAGCAGCCCTTCCAGCGTGACCAAGCAGCGAGCTACCATCGTGACCGAGCTGGGCACCTTAATATGGTGCCGCTGGGCCAGGAGCATGACCGAGCTGATGTACTCGCCAATGTTGAGGTCGGCCAGGTCCACCTTGCCGTACTCTTGCACAATGGAATCCAGGTCGGAGAGCAGGGAGGAGTAGTCGTCCGGCCGGGTCTCGGAGGTGCCAGTAAAGCGCAGGAGTCCCTCCGCCAGCGCTGGCGAATCCTCCTTGCCCACCGCAAAAATCATGTCTTTGAGCACCGAGCGCGTCTTGCCGTCCAAGCGACCGACCATGCCCAAATCGATGAGCACAATCTTGCCGCCGCGCACAATAATATTGCCCGGGTGGGGGTCGGCGTGGAAGAAGCCCGCGTCCAAAATCTGAGTGGCGTAGTTGTCGACCAGCTTGGTGCCAATTTCGCCCAAATCGTAGCCCGCCTTCACCAGCTGGCCGGGGTGGGAGACGGAAATGCCATCCACGTACTCCATCACCACGACGTGCTCGGTGCAGTACTGGGGGTAGGGCTTGGGGCAGGTGATGTACTTGTACTGCCTGCAAAACTCGCGGAATACCGCCAAATTCTTGGCTTCGTCGGCAAAGTTGGTCTCCGTTTGGAAGGTCTGCCAGAGCTCTTCCACCACGCCTTTGATGTCCACGACTTGCGCGCGACTGCCCATCAGCCGGTCCGCCCACTTGACGAAGGAGCGCATGATGTCAATGTCTTGAACCATGGTCTCGCGCACGCCCGGCCGCTGCACTTTGACGGCCACATCCTCGCCGGTCACCAGCCGCGCCCGGTGCACTTGCGCCAGCGAAGCCGAGCCCAGCGGCGTGGAGTCAATCGAAGCGAAAATTTCGTCCAGCGGCCGGTCGTACTCCTGGGCCAGCGCGTCCATCACCGTGGAGTAGGGAATCGGGTCCGCGTCCGCGCGCAGCTTGGAAAGCTCCCGGCAGAAGGCCTCGGGCAGGATCTCCGAGCGCATGGAGAGGATCTGGCCCATCTTCACAAACGTGGGGCCCAGAGCCTCGAACATGAGCCGCATGGTCACGGGAGTCAGGCCGTGCAAGACGTCGAAGTGGGCAGCAATACGCCCTATCTGCCGCAGGCGCTTGAGCCGGGCACGCCGGGTGGGCCGGTATCCCCCGTCTTCACCGCCCGCCCCTTGCGAGCTGAGGCCAAAAATGCCGATGGTCGGCACCTGCTGGGACTGAGTTTTGGCGCGCGAGTTCGTGCCACCGTCACTGCTCGCCATATCTCATCCCTTCTCGCCTCTGCAGCTCTTCCGCAACGCAGCCGTATTCAGCCTTACTCCCGCAACGCTCGGCATTTTGACCGGCCTCACTCATACAGCGCAGGCCGTCGCCGCCAGTCGCGGACAGCAGCGCGCACGAGCCTAACCCGCACACAGCCCTAGCCCATACACAAATATCTAGCCCATGCACAAACCTAGCCCACGCGCAGACCCAGACCCAGCCACAATCTCAGCTCACAGCAGGCCCCGCACTATCCGGCCCGATAAGGCAGCCAACGCTCTTGCCGATACTCTCTCACCAACAGCGCTTTTGGCCCCAGACTCAGCCCGAATCTGTACTGGCTTACTTCCGCTACAGTTTATTCTTGAGTCTTAATGTTGTACACGCTGCCAGGCGTGGGCGTAGGCATTGCGGGAGTAGGGTCCGCAGGCGCAGGGTTCGCCGGAGTCTCGCCAGCTGGTGCCGCCGCCTGAGCCGGAGCAGCCTTGCGCTCTTCGCGCTGCTGGGTGGCCTTGTGCTTGAGCTCAGTGTTGAGCTGCTTGCCCTGCTCAACGGTCAGCTCGCCCTTCTGGACCAGCTGGTCCACAATCTCCTGGCCCTTTTCTACGCCGGTAGCCAGAGCGCCGATGCCCGCCAGCATCACCTTGCGCAGCCCGTCTCCAAAATTATAATCGCCCATCGTATGCCTCCTTGATCCAACCGCGCGCTCAAGCCCGCAGTCCGTCCTCCCCATTCTAGCCGCATTTCCCGCTCCCGGCACCCCCCTCCCCTCGGGCGCTGCTCCCACAAAATCAGCCAAATGCGGCGAGTGTTGTTCGCCGCGTGTACCAAATTCGCTGCCCATCCCCTATAATGGTGACAGAATAAGGGAAAACTGCGCCCATTGGGGAATGCCGCGCAGGCCAGTCGAACAGCAGCAATACGCTCATTACCAGCCACAGGGGTACCCACATGCGTCGTTTCCGTGCCATCAATGCGATAGTGCTAGCCCTCGCATTATTGTCCTTGGGGGGGGGGCAATCCCTGCTCACGCCCCAAGCGCACGCTGACCCCATAACCGACGCCCAAGGCTTCTCCCTCAACCCCACCTACGGCCCTGCGGCCGGCGGCAACGACGTCACCATCACACCACCCTTCAAAACTACCATAAAGTTCAAGCAAATTTTCGTTGGTGAAGTTCACACAATAGCGCTTGACGCTGAAGGTAATGCTTGGGCTTGGGGACAAAACGCGTATGGCAACCTCGGAAACGGAACCACAACCAACAATGTGTATTCGTACTCAGCATTACCCTCTCGCGTACTCACTCCACCTGGGGTTCAGTTCAAAACCATCAGCGTTGGAGGAATGTCAAATCTGGCAATCGGTAACGACGGCAACACGTACGCATGGGGAGAAAATTCTTCTGGCCAACTCGGAGTCGGCAGCACGGACAATCTCAATACGCCAGTGTTGGTAACAACACCGAGTAACGTGAAATTCATAGCAGTAAGCGCCGGACGAACGCATTCATTAGCTATTGGAAATGATGGCAACACCTACGCATGGGGAAACAACACATACGGGCAACTCGGAGACGGCACCACAACAAATCATTACGTACCGGCTAAAGTTGACACTGGTATACGTTTCACAACCATCAGCACGGGCTACTTTTTTTCCCTGGCGTTAGACCAATATGGCAAGGCCTACGCATGGGGAAGCAACTCCGGTTATACCCGTACCGTTGGTGTACTAGGCGTGGGAGATACTACCTCGCCGCGAATTCTGCGTCCTACACCAGTAGCAGGCACGAGCACTCATTTCAAGACCGTCAGTGCCAGCACATTCCAGTACAACTTTTCAGTTGGGATCAGTAAAGACGACGGCAACACCTACGCATGGGGAGAGAATGACCACGGTCAACTCGGTGACGGCACAACTAGTAACCGAAACAGTCCTGTCAGAGTCCTAGCACCAGTACCTTTTACTGATATTAAGGCGGGAGGCTGGCATGTTCTCGCTCTCGGTACGGACCACCAAGTCTATGCATGGGGGTGGAACAGCGATTTCTATCAACCGAGTAGCGGCTTAATTGGTGACGGCAGCATCATTGACCGTCACACACCAGTTAAGGTTAGCCAACCGACCGGTGTAGCTGCCAACTACCAAATCACCAGTATCGGCGCAGGAGCTACCAGTTCAGCCTCTATAGGCAGTGACGGATCCGCGTACGGTTGGGGCCCTAACAAATGGGGCAACATCGGAGACGGCACCAACACCACCCGACTCAGCCCAGTCAGAATAGCCAACCCTAAAATCGTAATCACTGGTATTAGCTTTGACACCACCAACGTTAGCGGCTACACACATGACACCACCACTGACCTGTGGCATGTGAAAGCACCAGCTCACCCAGCAGGCACGGTGAAAGTCCGCATCAAATGGACGCTGAACGGTACCGCTCAAACCGATGCACTCTTGGACTACAAGTATCGAACCTCGTACATAGTTCACTTCAACCTGGGCGGAGCGCCCGGAACCACGCCCGCAGACCAAACCGTCTACTCTGACGACCCGCAGCCTATTAAGTGGCCTGATCCTATGCCTACCTGGGAGCATCATTGGTTTGATGGTTGGTTCGATGCTAACGGTAGCCCCTGGGACTTTAGTAAGCCGGTCACCGCTGAAATGACTTTGACCGCGAAGTGGGAGACTTACCAGTTCAGTATCAACCCCACGGGTGGGTCCACCAACGGTCACTCCAAGGCTGTGGTCACCGCTCCGGACCCGCCTAAGGGTATTCGCTACACGCAAGTGTCTACAGGCTGGTTCCATTCGGTAGCTATCGGCTCCGATGGGAACACCTACGCCTGGGGGCAGAATAGTGTAGGCCAACTCGGTAACGAAGACAGTGCGAACGCCTCCCAATCCCAACCCGTACGAGTCCACGCCCCCGCAGGCGTACACTTCCTGTCAATAAGCGCCGGTTACTGGCATACCCTGGCCATCGGTTCTGATGGTAAAGCCTACGCTTGGGGATTCAACGGTGGAGGACGACTAGGGGTCGGCGACACTGCTAACAAAACCAAACCCACACCCCTGAACACCGACAACCTACCTGCTGGAGCCCGCTTCACCTGCGTAAGCGGCGGGGGATGGCATTCAAGCGCTATCGACAGCAACGGTACAGCCTACGCTTGGGGAGCTAACGATTACTATCAAGTAGGGGTCAACGACACTATCGACCGGCTCATCCCCACCCCCGTTGCCACCAGCACCATACCCACCGGTACCCGCTTCACCCAAGTCAGCGCCGGCTACCGGTACACGCTCGTCCTGGACACTACCGGCAAAATCTACGGCTGGGGTTCCAACGATAACGGGCAACTCGGCACCGGCAACCTAGCCGATGGCCGAACACCGGTAGCCAGCAAAATAGACCACCTGCCAGCAGGCACCACTTTCGCGCAAATCAGTGCTGGCGGCTACCACAGTCTCGCCATCGACACCACCGGCAAAGCCTACTCCTGGGGCAACAACCACGAAGGAGAACTCAGCCAACCCGGCACCGTAACAGTAACGAACATTACTGCTATTAACAGCAGCAACATCACACCAGGCACCCGCATCAACCAAGTCCAAGCAGGCGCCTACTACAGCATGTTCCTGGACAGCAACGGCCGAGCCTACTCGTGCGGCTACAACGACTATGGACAACTCGGCAGCAACGATCTCACCCAACGCAGCCTCGCCACCGCCATCAACACCGACAACATCACCGTCAACACCCGCATCATCCAAATCACCGGCAACTACTACCACTCCCTGGCCATCAACAACCAATACACCACCTACGCCTGGGGCAACAACGCAGACGGTGAAATCGGCAACGGCACCACCACCCAACAACTCAAAGCCACACCCGTAGGCCTCCAACGCCTGACCGTAACCGGCGTGAAATTCGACAATATTGCCGCCCCCACCGGGCCAACACTGGCCAACGGAACCAGCAACAAGTGGAACGTCACCACACCACCCCACCCCACCGGCGACGTAGACACCACCATCACCTGGACCCTAGGCGGCTACCCCCAGGACAACTACATCCTCACCTACACCTACTGGTTCGACCTCCCAGCCGCCGGAGCCATCCCCCTCCAGCGCTACAGCGGTGCTACGTTTATAGCCCTGACCGCCATCACGGCAGTATCTCTCGCAGGCCACCAGCTATCACAGGCCCGCAAACGCAAAGCAGGCCGCCACTCACCCCGCCCGAATCAATCAAACTCCCGAAACTAAAATATTCCGCTCGCGCCCAACCCAGCCGTCAAGGCCGAGGCGCAGCCCCCAAAGCAACGGAAAGAAGAGCGCAGCGCAGTCCCAAACCCGCGATGCGCCAGCGAGCTGTTGGTGGGGTTGGTTGCGAAGCAATAAGAAGTTCCCCTTGCTGAACAACCAACCCCACCAACAGCGCCCCCAGAGTAAAAACGCAACAATCAACGCACCAACTGCGCCCCCAGAGACAAAACAAACCAATTCACGCATAATCAGCGCATCAAAGAGACGAAACGAACCAATCAGAGCGCAAACCAAGTAATGCTCACGCCCACCAGCACCCCCAGAGCTAAACGAAAGAATCCTAGAAAAGGGCAGAGAAGACACCCCCAGTTGAGAGAGCGAACACCCGTCCGCCCGTGGCAAAGAACCTAAAACATGAGCCAGCACATCAAAGAACAAGACGAAACAATCAGGGCACAATACAGCGAGCAGCGTGTATCGTTAGCTTCACAGTACGCAAGTGCGCACAAAATCTCGATACGTGCCGGCGGAGGGCTTGAGTGTTCTGGCGAATGTGCCGCTCGCGCGGTCCACTGAGCTCAGTCCGAAGTGGCGGTTGTAGGCGCTGACCCACTCGAAATTGTCGAGCAGGGACCAGTGGAAGTAGCCGTGGATGGGTAGGCCGTCGCGGACCAGGTCGGCGAGGGGCGGTAGGGCTTCCCTGATGAAGCGTGAGCGCACGCTGTCGTCGCTGGTGCACACGCCGTGTTCGGTGACGACGATTGGTAGGCCGGTGAGCTTGTGGATGTAGACGACTGCGCTGGCGAGGGACTGCGGGTAGAGCGCCTTGCCGGATTCGTTAATAGGGCGCGGATTGGGGCCGCTGGTTGAGGGCACGAGGGGTCCGTCATCGCCCAGAATTTCGCGCTCGTAGTTTTGCACGCCAATGAAGTCGTCGCCTTGAATGGCGGGCAACCAGCGTTCGTAGCAGGCTTTGCGCCGGGCCTGGGCGAGTTCTTTGCCGCGTTCACTGACGTAGCTTTCGTCGGTTACAGCCAAGGAGAGGCCGACAGGGAGGTCGGAGCGCACTGAACGCACCGCTTGAACGGCGGCTCGGTGGGCACGAATGTAGCCGGTTTCGAGCTCGGTGACTTCTTCGGGGATGACGATGCTGCCAGAGCGGTAGCGGGCGACTCCGGCTTCTTGGGAGGCGGCGTCGATGCAGGCGCGCTGGGCTTCGAAAGCCTGCCGGGGCATGCCGCCGGTGCTGAGAAGGCGGGGCAGGTCGGGCTCGTTCAGGGTGACGGCGAGGGTTACGCGGTCGCCGATGCGCCCGATGACGCGGCGGCAGTGGGCGGCGAAGAGGTCGGGCGCTTGTGGTGAGAGCCAGGCGGCTTGCTTGGCGAACCAGTGGGGGATGGCGAAGTGGCTGAGGGTGATGGCGGGTGCGAGGCCGCGCTCTAGGCAGCCGTCTACCATGCGCTCGTAGTGGTCAAGGGCGCTGCTGTCGATTTGGCCCTCTTCAGGCTCGATGCGGGCCCATTCGGTGGAGAAGCGGTAGGCGTTGAGGCCCATGCTGGCCACGAGATCAAGGTCATCTTGCCACTGTTCCCAGCTGTTGCAGGCTGTGCCCGCTGGCTCGGGGAAGACGGTGGGGCGCACTTGCTCTAGGAAACTGATTTCGGAAGTGCTGTCGTTGCCGTCTACCTGGTGACCGGCTGTTGCGGCGCCCCAGAGGAAATGGTCGGGCCATGCTGCTGTCATTGTTCGCGCTCCCTTGCTCGATGGCGAATGCTCTCTGCTCCTTGTTCTACTGTAATCGAGTTGGGCAGCGGATTCGGGTGCCGGAGCGCGAATTGTCTGTGCAGATTCGCTGCTGGCGGGCGGAAGGCGGACTGAAGGTAGGCCGGTGACGGACGGGCCGCGAGCTAAAAGAAGCGGCGCAACAGACGGACTGCGACGAGCGCAGATCTGCGGGCGGTAGCGTGCGTTGGGCGAACTTACTCGTCGGTGAAGGCGAAGAGGGCTTCTACGGTGGTGTGGAAGACTTGGGCTAGGTCCATGGCGAGCTTGAGTGAGGGGTTGTAGCGGCCATTTTCCAGGCGAATAATGGTCTCGCGGCGCACGCCTACGCGGTCGGCCAGCTCGGTTTGGGTTATGCCCTGCGCCTGGCGAGCCTGCTTGAGGTTAGTTTTCAGCATCGGGAGTGAGACCCTTCCAATTGCGCCATTCCAAAAAGATATAGCAGGCGTTCTGGAGCAGGGGAATGAGCATTAAAACGGCGATGATGGCAAAGTAGTTCAGGCGGGCCTCAACCCAATCTTGGCTGTTGAAGATGAGCAGCAGCCCCATAGCGAGCGCCGCAATAGAGGGAATCACAACTTTCAGCACTAGCTGACTGGCGGAGGCTTCGGTCATCGAAGTGGTCTCGTCTCGCCGGGCTTTGCCAGTGCGCAGGGCAGTCAGCGTGTGGCGCTGCGCTAAAATGCCGCCTATGAGACCGGCTATGGCCAGGATTTCCAAGGGCAGCGAGGGCTGAACGTGAACGGCCATGGGCAGAATGCAGACAAAGCAAATCGCCGAAAATATCAGCTCGTTCAGCTTCAACTTATTAAATTCATCCTCAAACATCCCAACCTCCTCAAATACCTACCAATACAAAAAGTGACTTATTTATCACCAGTGACAAATATATCACATCTTTTATATCTCGCAAATCGTTGCAATTGCAGGCCTCTTGCACATTCGACCACATTGCCCAGAAAAGATGCGATAGGCAGGCACACGCGCCTAGGGTTATAAGCAGGACAAGATGCAAGTCGAACGCACAGATGGGATATACTTATGGATATACTAATGAAAACAGATATGCAGAAAGCGACGGAACATATGCCAACCGTAACGGTCTCCTCTTGGGGCAACAGCGAGGGCATTCGCCTGCCCAAGAGCCTACGGGAACAAGCCGGAATTGGGGCCGGTTCCCTGCTCGACGCCGCAGTTGTAGACGGGTCAATCGTGCTCACCCCGCTCCAGGAGCAGTCTCGTTCAGTTGGGCAATATACCGTTCCCACGATCCAAGCCCTGTTCGCTGACTATGAGGGTTCCTTCACTAGCCAAGAATGGGACACTGGTGCGCCTGCGGGCCTGGAGAGCATCTGATGAACTTCCAGCGAGGCGATCTTATCGAGCTCGACCTTTCCCCCTCAAGAGGCCACGAGCAGACCAAGCGCAGATACGTTGTAGTACTGAGCAACGACGACTTCAACCGCCGTTGTAACCTGCGAATCGTGTGCCCTATCAGCAGCACCGATGCCAGCTTTCCTCTTCACATCAAGATTGACGGAGCAGTCAGTGACCCCGCAGGCTACCCGTCCTCCATCACCGGTTTCGCGCAGATAGAGCAAGTCAAATCGCTCGATTTAGACGCGCGCGACGCAGAATACGCAGGAAAAATAGCGCCCAGCAAAGTCAAACGAATGACCGAGCTCCTACTAGCCTGCCTATTGTGAGTGAACAGGATTCTTCTGCACCGTGCACACAAAAGCAGCGAAATGTTATACAATAGATGTACAGACGTTGATTTTGTATAACTATTGAATGACGTTACTTGGCAAAGTGAGGAATATTATGGTACAGGTTACTATCCGCGTGAGCGCCGCAGACAAGGTACGCGCCAGCCACATCGTCGAAGAACTCGGTCTCGACCTCTCCTCCGTCACTCGCGCCTTCTACAAGCAAATCATTAGAGAACGCCGCATCCCGCTCGATCTCTCCTACGACGACCCAGAGCCCACGGCCGAGACCTTACAGGCCCTACGCGAAGCCGATGAAATGATAGCGAACGGCACCGGGATCAAATACGACACCCCTGAGGAAGCTATGCAGGCTATCTTTGACGAGGACGACCGGGAACAGGCTGCGAAACAGCAAGAAAGACAAAACCATGCTGAAAGTGGTACTAGCTCCGACATACATTCGAGACGTTAAGAAACTCCGGCGTAACCACGCTAATATACAGCCGCTTCTGGAAGTTACACATCTCGTTGCCACCGACACCGTTGTGTCAAAGGCCATCCTCAAGCAGCGGCACAAAGCCCATGCGCTCCAGGGCAAGCAATACTCGGGCGCATACGAGTGCCACGTAGCCAATGCCGGCGACTGGCTCCTGGTGTGGAGGCGGTTGCCGGACGCGGTTGTTTTACTGCGCACCGGGAAACATGATCAAGTTTTTCAGTAGCAATCTGCTAGCGCGGGGGCGTAACCGAACTCAGGGGGCAGCTTAGCGGGGGCGGGTGGCGGCTACTTGGCGGGCTTGGTTGGCTACATAGTCTAGGGTGGAGAGCTCGGTAGCTCCGGGGGCTGAGGCGGGGTCGAAGGCGCCCTGACCGTAACGGCGCTCTACGGCGGTACGGATTAGAAAGTCGGAGATTGCGGGATTTTTCGGCAGGAGCGAGCCGTGCAGGTAGGTGCCAATCACGTTGCCTACGCGCGCGCCCTCGGTGCGATCCTCGCCGTTGTTGCCGCACCCGTCCGCATCCACGCGCCCCAGGGGCTCCACGCCGGAGTCAAGGAAGGTCTGGCCGGAGTGGTTCTCGTAGCCAATCGCATCGCCAAAGTCGGCCGTGTGCTCCACCAGGTTCCCAATCATGCGCACCGGGCGGCCCAGGCTGTATGAGGGAATAATGCCGATGCCGTCGAGCCTGTCGCCGTCAATCGTCTCAAAATAGTTGCCGAAAAGCTGGTAGAGCCCGCAGACCATGAGCATGGGCAGGCCGTCCGCAGCCAGCGAGCGCAAGGTGTCTGCACGCTTGAAAAGGTCATCTATAATTTTGCTCTGGCCGTGGTCTTGCCCGCCGCCGCCCAAGACCACGTCGACCTGCTCAGGCCAAGTATCGCCTTGGTTTATCATATGTACCCTGGGCTGGAAACCATACAAATTCAAGCGTCTGGTGAGCGCCAGCACGTTGCCTGAGTCCCCATAAATGTTCATATCTCGCGGATAGAGGGAGACCACATCAATGACTTTGCCAACTATTGGGGCGCCCGCTGCACCCGCCTGCGCTTTCCCTGCTAGCTCTTGCACCATCTCGCCGCCCTCCTCAGTCGGAGCCGATTGCCCTTTATCGATACCTGACGTTCGTACATATCTAACGCCCGCCAAGCAATATTCCTTGTTCGTACTCAACCGTTTCTGCTGCCAGTTTCTTCCCGCACGCGCCACCTGCGCTGTCAGTGGCAACCGCGGCGCTCCTTACGCTCCCACGCCCGCGTCCGCCACCTGCGTGATCTTGCCCAGCTCAGCCCGCAGCCGCAGCATGGCCGTATAGGTGCAGTAGATGCGCTTAGGCCGCCCCGGGTGCGCGCCCACGAACTGCCGCAGGGCCGCCTCCAGGTCAGACTCAGTTGCCGCGACAGGCACCTGGTCGTAATCCAGGCGGAGGGCCATATCGTAGGCCCTCGTGCCCGAAACCATGGCCACGCCCTCGGCTCGCAGGGAGGAAAAATCTACGTCCCACAGCCAACTCATGTCGCGCCCGTCCGCGTACTCGTCACGAATGGCAATCATCGTATCGTTGCCCGCGGGCTCGAAGGATGCCAGAGCCAGCCGGAAACCCATGGGGTTTTTCACCAGCACCAGCTCAATCGGCGCACCCCGGTAGGAGATGACCTCTCCCCGCCCAAAAGCCGGCGTCACCTGCGAGAGCGCTTGCATCAGCTCTTGGTCGTTAATGGGCTCCAAGGGCTGCCCACCCGTCTGAGTCTGCCGCTGGGAAGCCTTGGAATGCTGCCAATCAGCCAACACCGCCCGGACCAGGGTCAGGGCCGCTGCCGCGTTGTACAGGTTGTAGATGCCCTCAAGTTTGACCTGGCTCTCCCGGCGCTGCCCGTCTATCTGGAAGCTCGCCCGGTGGTCGCCGACCGCCTCCAAGACCACGTCCGCCGGGAGCTCATGTTCAGGCCGGACTTGCGTGCGCTCGTCAGCCTGCCCAGACACCGCCGATGCCTCGCCCTCGCCCCCGCCCTTCAGAACAGCACCGCTAGCGCCGAGATTGACCTGATCATTCTCGTGCATCTCGTCGTCGGAGGGGAAGTAGGAGAGCAGGTCGTCAGCCAATCCAAAGTAGCGCACTTGCGTGCCTGCCGGAGCCAGGCTAGCCAGGCGGGCGATGCGCGAATCCTCGCGGTTCAAGACCAGCGTACCGTCCGTAGCCGCAGCCACAGACCCTAGGAGGTTGGCCGTGTTGTCAATTTCGCCGAAGCGGTCCAGCTGGTCGCGCATCACGTTGAGCAGGAGGGCATAGCGCGGGCGCACCTGGTGGGCAAAGTGCACCGCATAGGCTTCATCCAGCTCCAAAACGGCCACATCCGCATCCAGTCGCCCCCGCCGAGCGCCCGAATCCTTCGAGCTCAGCTCGCTCACCAGCGCCGAGACCACGCCGCGAGTAAAGTTGGAGCCAGTCGGGTTAGTAAACACCTTGAGCCCCAAGGATTGCAGCATAGAAGCCACCATCCGGGTCGTGGTCGTTTTGCCGTTCGTGCCCGAGATAAGCACTACGCCGCCCGGGAGCTGACCCAGGGTGCGCGCCAGAAAAGTAGGGTCCAGACGCTCCACCACGCGCCCAGGCAGGGCCGAACCGCCGTGGTGGGTCAAGCGGGAGAGCGCGCGAGCTAGCCTGCCCGCCGGAAGAGCCACGAAAGCGTACCAGGGACGCCGGGCCGCTGCCTGCTCCCGACTAGGGTCAGCAGGGCCGCCTCCGCCTCCGCTCCCGCTCTCATACGGTTCAGACTGATACTTCGCCACGCTCACACGCCCCCCTGCTGGTCTTGCGGCATAGAGACAAACTTGGATTTCTCGCCGATGAAGAGGAGGTTGAAGGTGTCGGTGGGGCCGTTGCGGTGCTTAGCCAAGATAATATCCGCCTCGCCGGGTCGGTCCTCTTTGTCGTAGAAATCAGGGCGGTTGACCAGAAAGACCACGTCCGCGTCCTGCTCGATAGAGCCGGATTCACGCAAGTCGGAGAGCATAGGCTTCTTGTCGTTGCGAGCTTCGGGGCCGCGGTTGAGCTGGCTCAGGGCCACCACCGGCACCTCTAGCTCCTTGGCCAAGAGCTTGAGGGCGCGCGAAAACTCGGAGACCTCTTGCTGGCGCGACTCCACCTGCTTGCCTGAGCTCATGAGCTGGAGGTAGTCGATGACGACCAGTTTCAAATCGTTGGTCTGCTTGAGGCGGCGGCACTTGGCGCGGATCTCCATGAGGCTCATGTTTGGCGAATCGTCGATGAAGAGCGGGGCGCCTTGGAGCTTGCTCCAGAAGTTGTTGAGCACCTTCCAGCGGTCGGAGGTGATGTCGTCAGCCCGGCGCAGGGCCACCAGAGGAATGTCGGTTTCGGCCGAAATAATACGCTGCGCGAGCTCGTTTTTGCTCATCTCCAGGGAGAAAATCACGGTGGTCATGTTGTTGTGGAGGGCGGCCGCGCGAGCGAAGTCAACGCCCAGGGTGGACTTGCCCATGGCCGGGCGGCCAGCCACCACAATCATCTGGCCGGGCTGGAGGCCCTGGGTCACGTCGTCGATGGACTGGAAGCCTGTGGGCACACCTTTCTCTAGCTCACCATTCTGCATTTTGTCGAGCTGTTCGAGCGTGTCCTGCACCACCGGACCGATGGCTTCGTAGTCTTGGCGAACCTTGCCTACGCTCATCTCGTAGACCTCGGCCTGGGCCAGGTTCACAATGTCCTCCGCCTGGGAACCCTGTGCGGAGTAGCCCAGCTGGGCGATCTTGGTGCCGGCCGCAATCACGTTGCGCAGGATGGCCCGCTGGTGGACAATGTCGGCATAATAGGTGGCGTTCGCTGCCGTAGGGACCGATGCTACGAGCGAGTGCAGGTAGTCGGTGCCGCCCACCTTCTCCAGGTCCCCGTCTTTTAAGAGCTGGTTGGCCACGAGTACGGCATCGACCGGCTGGGAGGAGGCGAAGAGCGTAATAACGGCCTGGTAAATCGTCTGATGCTTGGGCTGGTAAAAGTCGGTCACGTCAATCATCTGCGAGACCTCGCCGATAGCGTCCTTGCTCATCAACATACCGCCCAAGACTGCCATTTCGGCGTCGTCGTCGTGCGGGGGAACGCGGTCGAAGAGCATGTCGCGGGAGTTCGACTGCCCGCTGCCACCCTCGCGCTCGGGGTGAGAAAAATCCGTTAACCGATCTGTAGCCATATAGATGATTCTATGGCCCGGCCCCTATCTTGCGGGCCTCACTTGCGCTTATCTGCGACAAGTCTTAACAGGTCGTTTCGCTGCTGAGCTAGTAGCAGAAGTACATCATTTCTCCACATTTCTATGCGTGTCACGATGTGGATAAGGTTTAGTGCGAATTGTCGCTTTCTATGTGGATAAAATAAAAAGTTATCCACATTTTAGGCGTGTCGTAGAGGAAAACTCACTGACTTATCCACACGATGGGTATAACTATGTGCAAAACTTGGGGATAGACATGGGAGCAAGTTGAAGCCGCTTGCGCATATAGGACTCCTATGATACCGACCAATAAGCCTTCACATTCGGCTACCGGCAATCCTCACCCGCAGTCCACATTCGACCACAGGCCCACATTCGACCACATTCACCCTTGGCCTACCCGCTGCCACCCATCTTCGGTAGAATCGAGGCAGCGCATCAGAGCGAACCAGGGAACAGAGGACCATGCGAGACGAGGGTAACGAACACAGCGAGCACGACAGCAGCCACAGCGGACCGGTGGGCGCAGCCGCGCCCGTACCCGCAGCGGCAACGGCTCTCAGCCGACGCTCGGTCTACCGGCAAATAACAGCTCTCGCTATCCCTACCTTCGGCCAGCTCATAGCCGAACCCGCGTTTGTGATGATTGACACCGCCATCGTGGGACACATCTCGGACGCAGCCATGGCGGGCCTGTCCATCGGATCCACGGTCGTGCTCACCACCGTCGGTCTATGCGTCTTCCTGGCTTATGGCACCACTTCCAAGGTGGCCCAGCTCATGGGGGCCGGCAAACGCAAGGAAGGCATGGAAGTGGGCATAGACGGCATGTGGCTGGCCTTCGGCATCGGCATCGTCGTCTGCGCCCTGCTCGTGGCCTTCAGCACGCCCCTGTGCCACCTGATGGGTGCCCGGGGGCCGTCCTCATCGCCGCCCGCCAGTACCTGAACGCCACCATTTTCGGCCTGCCCGCCATGCTCCTGGTCTACGCAGCCAACGGCATCTTCCGCGGTCTGCAAAAGGTCAGAATCACCCTCATCGCAGCCGTCACGGGAGCCCTACTCAACACTGGGCTTGAAGTGCTCTTCGTCTTTGGCCTGCACTGGGGAATCCTGGGATCAGGCGTGGCCACGCTGATTGCCGAATGGTATATGGGCATTGTCCTGACCGTGCCAGCCCTCATCTGGGCGAAGAAAGAGGGAGCCAGCTGGAAACTGCGCCCAGCAGGCATCCTCGGTTCCGCTGGCGACGGCTTCCCGCTCTTCCTGCGCACCCTAGCCCTGCGCGTCTGCCTAGCCTCAACGGTGGTGGCCGCGGCCTACCTGGGCGAGCAAGTGCTGGCCGGCTACCAGGGCGTCAACTCGGCCTGGAATTTTGGGCTCAACATGCTAGACGCGGTTGGCATCGCCGGTCAGTCCCTAGTCGCCACCGAGCTGGGAGCCCGCCACAAGCGCCGCGCCCGCATGATGACTGACCTCTCCGCCAAGGCCGGCATGATTATGGGAGTCGCCGTGGGCCTGATTATGATTGCCCTGGGCCTAGTGGCAGCACCCCTCTTCAGCCCTACGCCTGCCGTGCAAACGCTCATCACAGTCGGCATGGCCGTGGAGGGCGTATTCATGCCCATCGCCGGTTGGATGTGGGCCCTGGACGGCATCCTGATCGGCGCCGGCGACTACACCTACTTAGCTGCCACCTGCTCGGCAACGGCCGTGGTCTATGTAGCCGCCCTGGTTCCGCTGACCCTGTGGGCACAGAGCTGGCCCAGCCAAGCCTGGCGCATCGTTATGCTCTGGTGCGCCATCAACTTCCTCTATATCGGCATACGGGCCATCTTTAACGGCCTACGCGCCCGCGGGGACGCATGGATGAACCGGGCCCTGTCCGCCGCCTGAGCCGCCAGCAGGGGCGGGGGAAGCCACGACACAGGCACCAGGAATCCGATAATAAATAAAGAGAACACCAAGGGCGGCAGACCAGGATACCCAGTCTGCCGCCCTTACTCCCGCCAGCAGGAAACAGCACGCCAGCAGCAACCCTCACTCGAACTTGTTCGTCAGCTGATAAGCCCGCTCGCCCTGGGAGGCAATATCCGCGCCCGCCTCCTCCTGAGCCTCGGAGAGCCGCCAGCCCAGCGTCTTCTCTAGGGCAAAGGCAATGACGCCCGTCACCACAGCCGAGTA
Source organism: Bombiscardovia nodaiensis (assembly GCA_033127725.1). Taxonomy (NCBI): domain Bacteria; kingdom Bacillati; phylum Actinomycetota; class Actinomycetes; order Bifidobacteriales; family Bifidobacteriaceae; genus Bombiscardovia; species Bombiscardovia nodaiensis. Next base: position 2,172,926 of record AP026798.1, read on the forward strand.
GACAATAACGATCAAGCAGACCACAAACTGCACCAGGAGCTGACGGAAGCCGCCGCCCGAGAACAGCCCGGTGCCGGCAGCAAACAAGCCGAGCAGGAGCATACCCAGCAACCCTGCCACGCCGTTAATGCCCACCACGTTGAGCGAATCGTCGTACTTGAGGCTGTATTTGAGGGAGACCGTGAAGCAGCAGGCCACACCCGCAGCCAGGCCCATCACAATGGCCCACAGGGGTGCCACCGAGGCGGCAGCCGGGGAGATGACCGCCAGACCAGCCATAATGCCGTAAGCCGCGCCGCGAGCCGTGTAGTGCCCAGAACGAATCTTCTGTGTCACCATCCAGCCCAGGGCCGAGGAGCACACGGCGAGCGCCGTAGAAACCCACGCGTAACCGGCAGTACCCGTGGCACTGAAGGCCGAACCCGCGTTGAGCCCCAGCCAGCCGAAGCAGAGCAAGCCCACTCCCGAGAGCGTCATCGGCAGGTTGTGCGGCCCCACCAGGCGCTCGCCAAAGCCCTTACGGCCGCCAATAATAATCACTATCACCAGGGCAGCGATAGCCGCGTTGAGCTGAACCACGGAGCCGCCAGCAAAGTCGCGCAAGGGAGCTCCCAGAGCGTTGGAAATAGGGCCGTCCGCCGCCAAAAGCCCGTGGTTCCACACCATGTGCGCTAGGGGCGCGTAGTCAAAGGAGACCCACAGAGCCACGAATACAATCCAGGTTGAGAATTTCACGCGCTCAGCCAGAGCACCAGAAATCAGGGCCACTGCGAACATGGCGAGCGCCCCCTGGAAGCCCACATCAATGATGTGCGGGTAGAGCGCGTCCTTGGGGTCCACCGACGTAAACATGCCGTTCTTCGCCACAACCGTATCCCGCAGGAGGAAGCCGGTGCCCGGATCACCAAAAATGCCGCCAATATCCTTGCCCGCAAAGGCCAACGACCAGCCCCAAACCCCCCAGACGAGCGTGGTAACGATGCCGGCGCCCAGGGAGAGCATGAGCATGTTGAGCACGCTCTTAGCCCGCACCATGCCTCCGTAGAAGAGGGCGAGCGCGGGGGTCATGAGGAAGACCAAGCCCGCTGCCATCAGCATCCAAGCTGTAGAACCAGAATCCATTGCTTTCACCTCTGCTTTGCTGGCGGCCTTTACGTACCTGCCGCCGCTGTCCATCGCCGTGAGCTCGCTCGCCCACCTACCGTTTCATCCGCCCGACTACGCTGCCTTACTGCCATAGAGTACTCGCAAGCACTCGCACAGCCCTCAGCAAGACCAGCTGCTGGCTACCTTCCCGCCGGGCCAAACCACCCGTCATCTGGACAGGCAGCCGAAGTTCCCATACTTTACTCCTGGCCTAGGATGCCGTCCACAAACGAACCGGGGTTGAAAGGTGCCAGGTCGTCCGGCCCCTCGCCGAGCCCCACGAGTTTGACGGGCACACCCAGCTCACGCTGCACCGAGACCACAATACCGCCCTTAGCTGAGCCGTCCAGCTTCGTAAGCACAATACCAGTAATGCCGATTGCTTCGGCGAACACTTTCGCCTGAATCATGCCATTTTGCCCGGTGGTCGCGTCCAGGACCAGCAGCACCTCGTCCACCGGCAAGTTCTTCTCCACCACCCGGCGAATCTTGCCCAGCTCGTCCATCAGGTTAGCCTTATTTTGCAAGCGTCCAGCCGTATCCACAATGAGCAAATCCGCGTCCGTGTCTTTCGCCTGCTGCGAGGCTTCAAAGGCTACCGAAGCGGGGTCGGCACCCTCCCGCTCCGAGCGCACAACTGGCACGCCCACCTTCGAGCCCCAGGTCTCCAACTGGTCAGCAGCCGCCGCACGGAAGGTATCAGCCGCCCCCATCACCACCGACTTGCCGTCTGCCACAAAGAGCCGGGCCAGCTTGCCAGCCGTCGTGGTCTTGCCAGTGCCATTGACCCCCACCATGATGACCACCGAAGGCTTAGCTGCCCCGGGCCGAGTGGCCACGAGCGAGCGGTCCTGGCCGGTATCCACCAGGTCCAGAAGCTTCTCCCGGAGCATGGCGTGCACGGCCTGCGGGTCTTTCTCGCCCTTCACGCGTGCATCGGAGCGCAGCTGGTCCACGAGTTGCTCGCTGGCCTCGGCCCCCACATCGGCCTTGAGCAGGGTGTCTTCCACATCCTCCCAGTCAGCTTCGCTCAGGTGGTCCTTGGTCAAAATGGCAAACAGGGCCTTGCCAAAGGGGTTCGGGCTTTTAGCCAGCTTGGCCTTGAGCCGGGTCATGCGCGAGGCGGAGGATTCAGGGGCTTCTACACCCTGAACTCTGGACTGCGCAGCTTCTTGCCCGGTCTGCTCTGTCTGCCCAGATGCTGGGCCACTCCCGCCAGCGGCCTGACCACCGGAGCCTCGGCCAGCTTCTCCAGCCTGGGATTGCGGCGACTGATCCGACCCGGTTGGGCCAGCCGAGGTAGCCGATCCAGCGCCCTGCCCGCGCGCCTCCTGCGACCGCTGAGCAGCCTGGGACTGCTGGTCCTGATTCTTGCGCCGACGCGCAAATGCCCACCAGACGCCCGCCACAATCAGTAGCAGGACAAGCACTCCAACCAGGGCAATAATGCTGTTAGTATTCATACCTTCAAGAGTAAAGTTGCGAACGGACACACACCAATCTGCGGGTGGAGAACGGTACGGCTTGCAGATTATTCCCTCAAGCTGCCCTGAGCAGCCTGCTCTTCGCTATGTTCCTGATCCGACACCTGGGCCGCTTCTTGAGTTGGCTCCGCGCTTTCGCCAGGGTATGTTCCCAAGGCCCGCACTTCCACCACCGAGGATTCGTTGATGTACACCGGATTCTCCATGGTATCTTCCGGATCCCGGTATGGATGCGCCCGGCGCAAGGGCAGATTGTGGCCCTGAGGAGTAAAGGCAGGCGCAGTCCCAGCAACTCTCGGCTGTCGCTGCTGCTCGCTTTCGTCTGGTTCGCGCTCGCGCTCGCTCTTACGCTCCTTGCGGCGGCTGCGCTCATCCATCGCCTGAGTGAAGCTCTGATGGTGCGACTCGCCTTTGGCTAGGCGCAGCACAAAGACCACCAGCGCTGCCACCAGCACCACCCAAGCGAGAATAATAAGCCAGACCATACTTGACATTCTCTCAGGCGTCCCACCACAACGCGCCGACACCACCAAACATGCCAAGCTCATTCACAAGCGCGTATATGAACTGTATCTGTCGAGTCGCCCGCGCGAAACTCCCCCAGCCTAAAAACCGTCACTTTGCCGCATGAAATCAAAAAGGTCAACGCACTGTAGCCCAAAAGAACCTGCCACTGTGGGAATTTTGGGGTGCTTCCACGGCTGGTCCGCCTCTACTTGCGCATTTTCAAAGGTGACGATCGGGCAGGAAAACTCCACAGCCGCTCCTATGAGCCATGGATCCGCGACCTTGTCCTGTGCCCAATCCCGTATGGCAGTAGATTGGTAGCCCGACTCCTCACTCGCCACGAACTGGAGCACCTGCTGGTAGGCAAGCACGATCTCCTGAGAACGCTCACACTCAATTTCCAAGGAGCGCACGTCATCCAACCACTGGTCGAGCTGGTCGCTCTGGTGCCCGTAGACTTCCTCGCGCACCTTGCTTACAAGCCCAACTTGCCCCTCTTGAACCAGACTTTTGAGCTTATCCCAAAAGACGCGCGAAAGACGAAAGTCAGGGCTGTAATACCGGTTGTAGGGGTCGACCAGGCAGTTAGAGTCTATGAGATAGTCCGGCCGTATCAGCATATCTTGCAGAGAAGTTGACGCGGTCATCATAGGCCTGACCTTCTGAGCAGCTCAGGAAACGTATCCCTGCGAGTGCCTGTCATGCGGTAGGCCTCCACATACGTGGTTCTCCCCGCTGAAATAGAGTCCACCAGCCGCGCGAGCAAGCGGGAATCGAATCTGCTGCGCTGAGTATTGTAGTAATCACCGCCTGGCTGTTTTGGCTCCTGGCTGCGCTCCTGGGCCCACTGAGCAGCTTGAGCACTACATTGTTCGTACTCTTGCTGACTGATAAGGCTGTAGCCTAGGGCGCGCAGGGCCAGGCTTGAGCGAGAGACAGGGAAACGCTTTCCCACGGCTTCGAGGCGCTCTTCAAGGCTCTCACCTGCGTGCTCATGCCAGACTTGAAGAAAAGTCCGGTCCGGCATCAGAATTTGAGCACTCACTTCGTTACAGACCTGCTCCAGGCGACTGACAGCCTGCGGAAGGGCCGAATCATTGTAGAGCTCTTCCTTACCTAAACCAATATGGATCAACTCATGCAGGAGCGAAAAAAGGCGTGCAGCGACTGGTTCATCAGCCCGATTGAGGAAGATTAAAGGAGCATAGTCATCGATGAGAGCAAAAGCGCGGAACTCCTCAGGGTCCAGCGGCCTATGGGTATTTTCGCCCACAATCCCGCTTTGCATAACGATAACGCCAGCATGTTGGGCTTTGCTGCGCAAGTAGGCTAACGCGTGACCAGCCTCAGCATAGTCAGCACGTTCATACCAGTCTTCTGTGATGCTGAGCTCCTGCCGAACCGTGCGCGCTAGAGCAGGAGTGCCAGAATTCAAACTCAGCGAACCCACGAACGGCAATGCATCCTCGCCAGTGTCAATCTGATCCTGTCTGGCCCAATCCTGCAAGGCTGTCATATTGGCAACCGTATCAACTAAATCCCGGGAGGGTCGGCCACCGGCAGCTTGCGAATGCAGGGTACGATGGGCGAATAAAGCCGGAGTGTCGTCAATCGGTTTACTCAAGAAAAAGTAGCCGAAAGGCACGCGAAGTCTTTTGCTCACGGCCGTCAGCTCGTTCACCGTGGGAGTGGCAGTACCCTGTTTCCAGCGCTCAATCTGCTCCTGCTGCCCGCTATCTAGCCGGTTTCGCGTGCCAATGCTGAGTAACCAGTCGAGAATATTGGCCGCAACCGGCATCTGCACAGAAGTAGCCATTATTCCCTCCTTTGAGCCAGCCGACAGTGGCCGCGGTAGCGATGTTTCTTATGCCTTTTATCCTACTGAACCCCACCTACCTCGCAAGTTGCGCACAGACCTGCTCAGAAGCTGATCACAGGCTGATCCAGTAGCGCTCGTGGGGGCCGACGCCGGGCTCTTGGACGGTGTTTTCGAGGGTGCCTCCGCAGGCGAGGATGGTCCGCCGGCTACCTTCGTTGCTCGGGTTGCAGGTGATGAGCACGCGGTCCATGCTGCGAGCGCGGGCCTGGTCCAAGCAATCACGCAGTATGTACGTCGCGTATCCCCGCCTGCGGAAACTGGGGTGGACCGAGTAGCCGATGTGCCCGCCGTAGAGCCGCAAATAGTCGGTGAGCGCCAGGCGCAGCTGAATCATCCCCACTATTTGGTCGGCCGCGTTGAGCGCATAAAATTGCACAGCAGGCACCCAGCCCTCCGGCAAATCCGTGCCTGCAGCCTCTTTCAGCGCCTGCGGAACCCAACCGCGCTCCGCATCCTCAGCGCTCTCAAAGGACTCCAAGCAGCCCAGGCCAGCGGTTTCGTCGTCCACCGCCTTGCAGTCCTGCATGTACTGCCAGGCCGCCCGCGCGTAGGCCTGCGACTCTTCACTCACCTGCACCAGCCGAATCTCGTCTTGCGCGCTCATGCTCAGCCTCCTTACAGTCCGCCGCCACCTGCCAGGCCCTGCACACGAAGTTACAGCGGGTCTACCAGCCAGCCAATTACCCCAAAGCATATGCTCGCTGCGTGTACCGGTCAATCTCCGTCTCACTATGTGAAGGCCACATTTGAGCTTAGTCTTGCGCCAAACTTGCTTTCTCGCCGCATTTGATTTGGCTCCTATGTTCAACAGTTCAAAAAGCGCTCTGGTTACGAGAGACGCTAAATTTGCAGGCATAGTATTTTAGGGTATACTTCCCCTTACCAGCGGGCGAAAAGCCCCACATGCGCACATGCGCAGGGTCTCTCTTTCGGATGTTACGGCCAAGGAAAGCAATCCGTTTCCTCAATTGATATAGGTTATGAGGCATTTCTCTCCTTGGGGCGGGGAGAAGTGGATTCGGAGCGGGAGGGGTACTATGGGCCCAGCAAAGAAGCCGTTCAGTGAGTGGTTCGTCGTCGCCTTCCTTGACCGGTATGCACTCGTGCTACTGGGTGAAGTTGCGAGCGACCTTCTCATACTGCCCGTCGTCCTCGTGGTGAGCGTCTTCCTGCCTGCAACTCGGATGAGCCTGGGGCAGTTCGCGCTTGGATGCCTGGTTATCGTTGTTTTTACTTCATTTTTGGACACTATTGTGCTCCACTGGCGCGGGTCCAGCCGCGAGGACGGCGTGCCTCTGCCCCCGTGGAGCCCCGAATCCATCGGCCTAATTGTCTGCAGCCTGATCGGTCCGCCCCTTGCCGCAGTGCTTTTCCTGCGCTCCAACCACGCGGCTTGGTTCTTGGCCGTAGCCTTCATGATCTACGGCACGGCTCTAGAAATCTCCAACAACCGCACGCCGACCGTCAACTCCTCAGACGGCAGCTCGCCCACCGCCTCCGGCTGGCTAGCAACACCCATACCCCTCAAAGACATTTGGCCCCAGCCCCAGGTCAAGCCCCCGCAGTCCGCCCTCCCCGCAAGCGCCACCTCCTGACCCGCAAGCGCCGCTAAGGTCCGCAGTCGCTCCAGATTACATACCACAGCAGAGGCATGTCTAAGTTTCCGCGGACTCTATCTGCGCTCCATATTATTAATCAGTTCTCTGTAGCATACGTACCATTCGCTTGCGCTCGTATGCAGTGCGCTTATCGCCGCGCCTGGACGACTGATGGCCTATGCCGCCACTCCCTAGAGCTCAAAGGACTTGCCTTGTGCAGGGCGGGATGTAGAATGTTATGTTGTTGCCCCTCTGGCTCAATGGTTAGAGCAGCGTCCTTTTAAGTCGTGGGTTGTGGGTTCGAATCCCACGGGGGGCACTTGGTTTGATACTCGGCCACACAGTTGGCCATACTTATTCCTGAGGATATTATCGATTCCCCTCAATCAAGAGTTCTTTCCTCATCCCCACATTCCACTCTCAGCGCAGCGGGCGTGGCGAATTGACAGCGGCAGACGAAACCGATATTGTTTGAACCTTGCAACAATGATTAAACGTTTTATCATCGTTAGTAACGATGGTGAGTTTACATCGAGCAGACAGACCGCAAGGCGCACTCCCACTTGGGCCCCGCCGCCGGTTTGAAAGCGAGAATGGAGCGAAGATGCTAACCAGCACCACCGGCAACACCAGCGCACGCACCACCAGCACGGATGCCAGCGCAACAAGCCCAGCAAGCGCAACCACCGCGGGCAAAAGCACCAAAATCATCCTGGATCTGGACACGGGCATCGACGACACCCTGGCCCTCTCCTACATCCTAGCCTCGCCCGAAGCTGAGCTCATCGGCGTGACTGGCACCTACGGCAACGTCGTAGTGGACCACGGCCTGGCGAACGACCTGCGCTTGCTGGCCATGTACGGGCGCGAAGACATCCCGGTATTCAGGGGCATCGACCACCCCTCTACCGCCAGCTCCTTCGAAGTGCCGCCAGATTCCGCCATTTTCCACGGCTCGAACGGCACCGGCGACGCGCAAATCCCGGCCGAAACCACCCGCCAGCCCCAGGAGCAGAGCTCGGTGGACTTCATGATTGAGTCCGCCCGCAAGTACCCCAAGGGCGAGCTCGTCATCGTCCCCACCGGCGCCCTGACCTCCGTGGCGGCGGCCCTGGAGCAGGCCCCAGACATCGTCGACAAGGTCCGTATCGTACTCATGGGCGGCAGCCTGACCCAGCCCGGCAACATGAACCCCTTCACCGAGGCCAACATCTCCCAGGACCCAGAGGCCGCCAACGCCCTCTTCCACACCGCCGCCGACATCACCATGGTGGGCTTGGACGTCACCACGCAGGTGCTCATGACCCGCGAAGACACCCGGGCCCTGCGCGAGACCGGCACCCAGGTGGGCACGTTCCTGGCCGACATGACCGACTACTATATCTCCATCTCCGAGCAGGAGGACGGTGACAACTACCAGGGCGGCTGCAACCTGCACGACCCCCTGGCTGCCGCCGTGGCTCTGGACCCCAGTCTGGTCACCACTTTCGCCACGAATCTGATGGTCGAGACGGATGGCCCCCAGCGCGGCCGCACTATCGGCGACCCAAGCCGCATTTTGCAGACCCCCAAGCCCACCAAGGTGGCGCTCGAAGTAGACGCGGACCGCTTCACCAAGCGCTTTATGGACCGCCTACTCACGCTCGCCAGGTCCAGCAAGTAGCCCAGCAAGCCCTTCCCAGACTTTCCCCAGACCTCCCCCGACCAGTCACCCCAACAAGCAAGCGAGGAACCAGCCATGACAGAAGTCACCTCAACCGCGGCCCAATCGGCCCAATCGGCGCAGGCAGCTCAGGCCCAAACCCAGCCCGACCCCAATTCTGAGGCCGAGATCAACCGCCGCAAGACCAAAAAATCCCTACCCGCCCTCCTGACCATCTTCCTGCTCGGCACCCTGATGGTCCAGGCCTTCAATCTCGTCTTCCAAAACGTGGGCGACTCCCTGGGCATGTCCGCCAACGCCGCGCTCATCTCCACCCTGCCCGGCATTGTGCTCGGCGTGGTCTGCATGCTCTACGGCACCCTGTGCGACTTTATCTCCCCTAAAAAGATGACCCTGTTCGGCGTCTTCGCCCTGATTTTCGGCAGCCTTCTGGGCTTCTTCGGCTCCTTCAACTTCTGGATTGTGCTCGTCGCGCGCATCATCCAGACCGCAGGCGGCCAAGTTGCAGGCTCCGTCTTCCTGGTCATGGCCATGAAGTACCTGAATAATAAGGAGCGCGCCTTCTATCTGGGCATGTTCAACGCGGTCTACTACGCCTCCTCCGCGGTGGGCGTCTTCGCGGGCGGCCTAATTGCCTCCATCGACTGGAAGTACCTCCTGCTCGTCCCCCTACTCTCCGTATTCTTCATTCCGCTGATCATCAAGGACACCCCCGATATCTCCGGCAAGGGTGACCGCATCGACATCTTCGGCATCTCCCTGTTCGCCGTGGTCGCGGGCCTGGTCGCCATTTACTTCTCCTTCCCCTCCGGCTGGATTCTAGGCCTGCTCGCGCTCTTCGTCCTGGCCTTCGCAGCTTACGTATGGAAGGGCAAGAACCCCTTCTTGAGCAAGCGCTTCCTGACCAACAAGGGCTACATGTCAGTCCTCCTGGCCCTCTTCGTCTTCTACTTCTTCAACTTCGCCTGCGTGCCGATTTACAACGTCATCGGCGACCAGATTTACCACATCTCCCTGAGCCAGGTCTCCCTGTGCCTGACCGTGGTCTACATTGTGGCCACCCTGGTCGGCTGCATTTCGGGCGCTATTATCGCCGCTCTGGGCCGCGTGCGCATGTTGGTGCTCTCGGCAGTGCTCATGATTATCGGCGCAGTGGGTTCCGCGGTCCTGATTACGAGCGGCTTCTGGCTGCTTACATTCATGGCCTGCATTTTCATCGCCGGCATCACCATGTCCTACACGCCCCTCTACGACTCCTTCTCCGTCACCCTTCCACAAGATGAAAACGGGCGCGGCGTAGGTATCGGCGACCTGATGATGAACACCTCCGCCTCCATCGGCATGGCGGTTTACTCCGGCCTCATGGCCAACAAGGGCTTCGGCTCTCGCGGCTTCTTCGGCGTGTCTGCGGGCTCTGCGGCTCAGGCCTCGAACATGTTCCTGGTCATGGGCGCCGCGGCCGTAGTGGCTCTGCTTATCGTCGGCGTTGTACACAAGCACCTGTCCCGTCAGCAAGCCGCCCAGTGAGCTCGACCGCCCGAGCGCATCAGTCCTGAGCAGGTTCGGGCTACATGCTCGCGGCATCGGCAGCTCCCAAAAGCCTCTCTCCCACCCTACGGAGAGGGGCTTTCCTTCTTCCCTGTACTCATGTTGTCTCAAATCCCACTCTGCCGGTACTGTCTCGCATTCCCCACCGCTAGCTCAGCAAGTGCAGCCCCCTTCTGCCACCACGCACGGCCGCCAGCTCTCCTTCTACGCTGGTAGCGATGGTTTTTGAGCTCCAAGAACGGCCTCACGCAAGCTTTCTCAAAGCCTAGCTCCGACCGCCGCTTTGTAGCTCTCCGCGACTACGATGGATTCTTTAGTATGCTCGTGTGGTTGTGTACTCGCTTATGTACTCAGCCAGCCAGACCAGCTTGCGTTAGGAGCTGTCAGCAGTCGCCTCCGCCGGAGGTGGCTCAGGCAGCGGAAGAGGGGCGGATCAAGACCACTGAGCCGTGAAGTATCAGGGACCTATAGGAAGGCAACAGAAGAAGTATGAGGAACGCATTTGCGATCGCCAAACGCGATATCTTGCGTCTGCTGCGCGTGCCGGCAGCCTGGATTATCTTGTTTGGTCTCGTATTTATTCCTCCGCTCTACGCCTGGTTCAACGTGCTCGGCTTCTGGGATCCATACGGCAATACGCTCAACATCCGCGTGGCGGTGGTCAACCAAGACCGCGGCGCCGACAACGAACTCATGGGCAAAGTGAACTTAGGCAATCAAATTGTCTCCCAGCTCAAGGGCAATTCGCAGCTAGGCTGGCAATTCGTCAGCGAAGACGAGGCCATGAGCCAGGTGAAATCTGGCAAAAGCTATGCCGCGATTGTCATTCCCGAGGATTTTAGCCAGCAGTTGACTGGCGTCATTACCGACGGCTCGGCCCGCCCACAATTAGAGTACTTTGTCAACGAAAAAGCGAACGCCATCGCCACTAAAGTGACCGATACCGGCGCTTCGACGGTGGACAAGCAGGTCAACAACACCTTCGTTTCCACCGCTGCCAAGGTCGTCTCATCGGCGGTCAACTCAGCTGGCGACCAGCTCGGACAAGACCAGCAAAAAGTCACCCACCAGACTGTCTCGGACCTGGTGGCTGTCAAGACGAGCATAGGGAAAACCCGCTCCGCTATTGGAGACGTCAACACCGAGCTCGGCCGCATTCCCAGCAAAACGCAAGATGTCCGCCAGGCGCTGGACAAGGCACAGCAATTGCAAAAAGATGCCTCCCAGGGCTTGGACAGCGCCAGCAGCCTCCTGGGCCAGACGCAGACCAGCCTCAACGACTTCCTCCTGTCGTCCTCCAGCAATCTTGACCAAGCCTCAAGCCTGCTCTCCCAAGCCAGCGGCCAGGCCAACCTCTCGCTTTCCAAGGTGATCGGCGGCCTGAGCGTGGCCAACGACGGGGTGGGTTCGCTCATGGGCAAAGCCCAGGAGGTCAACAGTCAGAATGCCCAGCTCATTCAGGACTTAGAGAGTCTACAATTGCCGGCCTCCAGCGGCATTATAAGCGACTTAAAGCAGCGCAACGGAGACCTTAAGCAGTCAATTACCAACCTCCAGCAGCTCAACTCCGACACCGGAGAAACCGTCAAAAAAACGGCTTCCCTGGCCGACCAGCTCAACGGCGTAGCTCAAGACTCGCTGGCTAGCTCAGGCGCGGCCCGCAAAGATGTCCTTTCCGGCTCACTCCCCCAACTCAACCGGGGCCTGCAGACCCTGTCGAACTCGTCGAGCACCCTGGGCCAGGGGCTCAATGGTCAAAGCGCGCTCGTTCAACAGGCCAAGACCACACTCGACCAGCTCGATCAGACCGCAGCAGCCACCCGCCAGTCCCTCTCCTCCACCGACACCTACTTGGCTGGCTTAGAGGGCAAGCTCAACACGCTCTCCACCGACATCAACGCGCTCGGCTCCTCCAACGCCCTCACCCAATATTTCGGCAAGGACGGCAAGCTCGACGTCGCCAAAGTGGCTGATTTCATGCTCTCCCCCACCGTACTCGACACGAAAGTGGTCTACCCGGTCGCTTCCTACGGCTCAGGCATGGCCCCGCTTTTCATCAACCTTTCCATGTGGGTGGGCGCTTTCATGCTGATGGTGATTGTCAAGCTGGAAGTAGACGACGAAGGCATCGACAACCCCACACCCGGCGAGCGCTACTGGGGCCGCTGGCTCCTCCTGGCACCTCTGGCCGCCGCCCAGGGCCTGGTCACCACTGTCGGCGCCATACTGATCGGCGTTCAGACAGCTTCAATGCCGCTCTTCATCCTGACCGCCATGGTCACCTCCCTGGTCTACCTGTCGATTATGTACGCCCTGTCCACCACCTTCATGCACGTTGGCAAGGCCCTGTGTATCGTATTAGTTATCCTGCAGATTCCTGGCGGCTCCGGCCTTTATCCCATCGAAATGATGCCCGCCTTCTTCCGCAAGCTCTACCCGTTCTTCCCCTTCACCTACTCCATCAACGCCCTGCGCGAGACTATCGGCGGCTTTTACCGCAACGACTGGGTTATGGATATGGGCAAGCTTCTCATCTTCGCCGTGCTCTTCTTCATTTTGGGCCTGTTTGGGCGGCCTCGCCTCAATAATTTGAATCGACTCTTTGCGCGCGAAATTGCCGCTAGCGATATGATTGTGGGCGAGCCCGTCAAACAGATTAGCCACGAGTTTACGCTCTCCCAAGCTCTAGCAGCTTTGGCAAATCAAAGTGAATACCGGCAGGCCATCGTAGCCCGCGCCACTCATTTTGCGAACTTGTATCCTAAGCTCAAACGGGGTGCTCTGATCGCTGGCGTGGTGGTGCCTGCCGCCCTTGCGCTCACTTTCTCCTTTACTTCCAGCAATATGGTGGTAGCTCTGGCCGCATGGGTCATTTGGGTCCTGGTGATTATTGCTTTCCTCATGACCATTGAAATGATGCGAGACAACGTTGTGCGTCAGATTAAGCTCGGCACTCTGAGCGAGCAGACCATCCGCGGCATGGTTTTGGACTACGACAAACCGCGGCGCAAGCGGGCATACAAGTCTGTAACTCCTGCAACCTCCGCAACTCCCGCGCCAGCAGCTGCACCGGCCCCAGAGCCTCCAGCCGCAGCTACAACCACCACGAGCGCAGCAGATATGGAAGACACCGTCACCATCCCTCCCACGCCTCCCGCTGACCCACCAGCTGCTTCGTCTTCTACAGCGAGCGACTCAGGCGACTCAGGCGACCCTGATGATTCCAGCGATCCAAGCGACTCAACCAGCACCAGCGACTCCAGCAGCTCCAGCGCGCACACGCAAGAAGGTGAGCAGGCATGAAAGCGATGTGGAAGCTCTTCACCGGTGACATCCGCCGCCTGACTTCGAACATAGTCTCCATTATTATTGTGATCGGTCTCGTCGTTATTCCCGGCATCTTCACCTGGTTCAACGTGGCTGCCTCCTGGGACCCCTTCTCCAACACCAAGAACCTCAAGTTCGCGGTGGCGAACGTTGACAAGGGCTACAAGTCGGATCTCATTCCCGTCAAAATCACCGTGGGCGACACGGTGGTCAACGAGCTGCGCGCCAACAGCCAGCTCGACTGGACCTTCACCTCCCAGGAAGACGCCATTGACGGCACCAAGTCCGGCAAGTACTACGCCTCGGTCATCATCCCCGAGGACTTCAGCCGTGACATGATGACCTTCTTCTCCGCCGATGTGCAGCACGCCAAGCTCACGTATTACACGAACGAAAAAACGAACGCTTTAGCGCCCAAGGTCACCGGCCAGGGCGCCGACCAGGTGGCTGGGCAGATCAACGAGATGTTCGCCAAGACTATCACCGGCACAGCGCTCTCCATCGCCTCCCAACTGGCCGACCAGCTGAGCAAGCCCCAGGCCAAGGAGCAGCTAGCCAACTTCTCGGGCAACATTGACTCCTTCGCCAAGGAGGTGAGCCAGGCCGCCCAGCTCTTGGACTCCTTCAGCTCCCTAGGGACCGGCGCCCAGGCGCTCATGACCTCCTCCAACCAACTGGCACAAGGCTTAGCTTCGAGCGCAGACCAATCGGCCTCAGATTTGAAGGCAGCGAAGAGCGGCGTGACCGACATCACCGGCGCCTTAAAAAGCACCACAGCCACGCTCTCGCAAGCCCTGGCCCAGTCCAGCTCTTCCTATGCGGCAGTAGGCCAGAGCATTGATTCCACCTTCGACTCGGCGGGCCGCAGCGTGGAAGACGTGGCGACCAGCATCCGCCATCAAGCGGATTTGGTGGATCAGCAGAGCGACAAGTACCAGCAAATTCGTGACGCCATTGCCAAGCTGCCTGACTCGGTCACCGTCAACGGTGAGCACGGTTCGGTCACCATCGGCGGCCATGTGGTGGTCAACGGCAAGGACGCGAAAGACATCCTCACGCAGGAAATCGACAAGGTCATCTCCCAGCTCAGGACCTTGAGCAGCTCCCTGAACGCCACCGCGCAGAACCTTACTGCCAAGGACCAGGACCGCCAACAGCAGCGGCAGGAGGTCAAGGACCTAGCCAAACAGGCCCAGGACAGCATTTCCGCAGTCAAAACCGACTTCGACAGCAAGCTCAAGCCGCAGCTCAACAACGTGATGGGGTCAGTCAGCCAATCCACGTCGCTTCTCGACCAGAGCTCCGGCCAGCTGGACTCCACCTTGAGCGGGCTCTCCGCCACCACCGACAAAGCCAAGGGCGATGTGGGCAAGATTCAGCAGGTCTTGGGCGATATGTCCGGCCAGCTCAACAAGACGAGCGGCCGCTTGAACGACTTTTCCAACAAGCTCACGCAGGCGCTCAACTCCGGCGACATGGACAAGGTGCGCCAGGTGCTGGGCGGCCGCGACCCAGAAACGTTGGCCTCCACGCTCGCCGCACCAGTCAAGCTCAAGCGCACGGCCCTCTTCCCAGTGCAAACCTTCGGCACGGCCCTGACCCCCTTCTACACCTTCATCCCCCTGTGGGTGGGCTCCCTCCTCCTAGCGATAACGCTCAAAATTACGGTCTCCCGCAAGACTCGCGCCGCCCTGGGCGACCCCAAACCATACCAGCTCTACCTGGGCCACTACGGCATCTTCGCCCTGATGGCCCTCCTCCAAGCGACTTTCTCCTGCGCCGGCAGCCTCCTCTTCCTCCACGTTCACGCGGTCCACCCCTGGCTCTTCATGACCGCCGGCTGGCTAAGCGCCCTGGTCTACTCCTTCTTCATCTACACCCTGGTGGCCACTTTCGGCAACGTAGGCAAAGCCATTGGCGTGATTATCCTGGTCATGCAGATTTCCGGCTCTGGGGGTGCCTACCCCTTGCAGGTCCTGCCCGGCTTCGTCTCTGCCGTGAATCCCTACCTGCCCGCAGCCCACTCCATCCAGGCCATGCGCGCCGCCATCGCCGGAGTCTACATGAACGACTTCTGGATAGAGATAGGCAAGCTCTTCCTCTTCGTCATCCCCATGCTCCTCCTAGGCCTCTTCCTGCGCAAGCCCCTAGACAAGTTCAACCAATGGACCATGGCCAAGGTAGCCACCACCAAGCTCATGGGCTGAGAGTGGATGGAAACTGAGCTTTCAAGTTTCGAGCGCGGCAAAGTTACACCGTTAACTCCGCCGCGCTGCTGTATCACACCACTTGCCGCCTACCGGCCCACAATGATAGGCTACAGGAAGATTATAGTGTGAATGCATTCAGCCAAAGAAGGTTGACGGCAAAGAGCGCCACTCACTGTCCGTCATAAAAGTAGAACACACACCAACAACCAGCTACCGCCACCCGAAACTCAAGCGTTCAGCGCAGCAATTCATTCATCACCCGCCAAGAGACCACCAGCAATGTTGCAGGTCGCTAGCAGCCCCGTTCAACACACCGCGAAACCCATCCCGCGAAGGAGGGCCGTAATGCGTAAGCAGTCAATCCGCTGGGCAGTCTGGTTCGCCGCGCTCATCGCTGTTCTCGCGCCCTTCCTCATTCTGGATATGTTCGACAGGCAAGCTCCGCTGGGAGTCCAAGCGACTATCCAGATTTCAGGATCATCCCCGCGGGTCTCGAGCGCAGATACACTAGCGACGATTGAGCGGCTGGCGGCCGAGAGTCACAGTAATATTGCCAAGCTGGTGGACAACGTTCGCTCCCCGGGCAACGCGCGCGACCTCTATCTGGCAATCGGAGACTCCGCTTCGGACTCGGCCTCCTGGCTGACGCACGGTTACCCAGATTTTTCTCGAACAATGACAACGCGCGTCCACACGCTCGCCGCTGCTGCCGGGCAAGACCCGCGCGGCCTTTACTTCGTCTACGGCACCCCTACGACCGCAGCAAAACTCAAAAAACAGCTCACCAACCAAGGCTACGAGATTGCCGCTAAAACTGACTACACGATTTCCGCCATCGGTTTTCTGCTCACACAACCGGTAGGCATAGGAATCGCAGTGGGGGCCCTCCTTTTAGCCATGCTCGCCGGTATGTATTCCCTGCTTAACGGCAAAAGTTACGCCGTACAAGGTCTGCAAGGCCGGGCCTTCTGGCAGATGACGGTCCTGGATTTGAAGGTCAACCTCTTCGCCTGCTCGCTCGGCACGCTTGTAGTGGCCGCATCAACGGCCGTCGCCAGCGCCCTCTACAACGGCGGAAGCCACTGGCCCCCCTTAGCTTTTTGGTGCTGCACGGCTTTTCTAGCTCTCCTTTTCCTGCTCGTCATCGCCTATCTCATTGGCTTTTGGCTCGCTCAATCCATGCCCCTCCTCCAGGCACTCAAGGGCAAGTTGCCCGTGCGCATGGCCTGCGCAGCGATTTATTGCGTGCGAATCCCTGCCCTGATTGTCACGATTTGGGCCATATCGCTCGCGGGGCTCACGGTAAGCACCGTAGCGGTCGAAGCCCAAACCCAGGGAGCCTGGAAGAGCGCGAGCGAGGACGTGAGACCCTTCCTCAGCCCCAATATGTCGCCTGAGGAGGAAGATGCGTACATACAAAGGACAGGCCGTTGGCTCATTTCCGCAGAAAATGAGGGAAAAATGATCCTCGCCAGGGAGCAGAGCCCCCCTCTTTCGCAGCCGTCGTCGGGCACCCTTCCCGACCAAACCGCAAACTTCCTGCTAGTCAACGATGTGTACTTGCACGAACAAGTCGTCACAGATAGGACCGGCCGCCGTTTATCTACTGCTGGCAGCAAGCGCGTTCTGCTCATTCTGCCGAGCAGTGAGATTCGCCAAGACGCTCTCCTTTCAGCTGCCCGCCAGTGGGTAAATACCCAGGCGTCGAGGTCGGGAATCACTCCTCCAGAAGTCGAGCTGGCCTTGCGCCTGCCGGGTCAGCAGTTCTTTGGCTACGGGTCGTCGCTTGCCCCAACGTCATCCACCCTGTGCGCCGATTTTCCGCTCCTGGTCGTCAACTCGGGCACGGGCGTGCTCACTACCGACGATTATGGCTCCTTCGCCAGCCAGGGAGACGCTCTACTCATTGGGATGAACTACGCCATCTCAAGCTCCCGGAAAGCTGGGTTGGGGCAGTTCATTTACGCCTTCGCCAACGTTGCTCAACAGGCTGCCGACCGATTCTCCAAAGCCAAGACCGATTTATACGAGCACATTGTCAACTTGATTGTTGCTTTTATCGTACTCATCGTGTCCGCTCTGGCCGCCGCCCAAACCGTAGTGCGCGGCCGGGCTCAGCGAATATTCTCCAGATACGTGAACGGCTGGTCATTTTTCAAGACCCACGCTGTGCTCTTGAGCGTGGAGGCAGTGCTCTTTCTCACGCCCGTCTTGTGGTTCAGCTATCAAGCGGGCCTGAACGCCCAAATACCAGCAGCGCAAAAACCCGTCAATCCTCTGGTATTAGGCGGCTGGCAGCCTTTGCTGGTAGTCATCGTTACAGGTGTCAGTTTCCTAGCCTGCACCTTAGCCTTGCGCTATTACACTCAGGTCATCGTCCGCACTCATTCGAGGGAGGAGTAGTTCCCATGAAACATCAGACTCCGCAGCAAGCAGGTCCGGCCTCGACCAAGGGCTTGCACATTATCAGCCTCGAAAAGCGCTTCGGTCAGCGAGTCCTGTGGTCGCAATTGTCAGTAAGCATCCGCCCGAGCGAAATGGTAGCCATCACTGGGCCTTCGGGATCAGGAAAAAGTACCCTACTCAATTGCATCGGGCTTTTGGAAGAGCCGAGCGCAGGCTCTATCGAAGTAGACGGCAAGACCATAACACACATGGGCGCCCACAGGTCTCGTCTTTTCCGCCGTAACCGCTTAGGCTACCTCTTCCAGGACTATGCGCTGATTGACGAAGCCAATATTGAAGACAATCTCACCGTGGCTATGCAGGCAACGCAGCGCAGCAAACGCAAGCACCTCATTGGTCAGGCTCTCGAACGTGTGGGCTTAGAAGGTCGGCAGAAAGAGCCTATTTACCAGTTGTCGGGCGGTGAACAACAGCGTGTCGCATTGGCGCGCCTCCTGGTAAAAAAGCCCAATATTATCTTAGCTGATGAGCCAACCGGAGCCTTAGACTCGGCCAACGCCCAAATGGTCATCGACAGTCTGCGGGCCATGGCCAAAACCGGGGGGCATTGTCCTCATCGCCACCCACGCAGACAGCATTGTACAAGTCTGCGATAGGGTCATCCGCCTCTAACCAAACCCATGGGCTGAGGGCGGCTGGGGCGGTAGACTTGGCGTATGGGGCTTGAGGATTGGAAGCAGGATAGGATTCGCTCGGCCCGCGAGGGTCGCAACCCTACGGTGATTGCGCGCTTGCCCAGTGGGTTTGTTGTGCTGGCAGACATGCAATTTCTGCCTGGATGGTGCATTTTGCTGCCCTACAAGCAGGTCTCTTCGCTCAACGATTTGTCGATGGTAGAGCGCGCACATTTTTTGCTCGACATGTCAGTTTTGGGCGATGCAATCCTCGCTGTCTGCCGCCCTAAGCGCGTCAATTACGACATTCTGGGCAACACCGACGAATTCCTCCACGCCCACGTCTACCCGCGCTACGATTGGGAGCCGCCCGACCGCCAGCCTCTCCCCGTCTGGCTCTACGAGGACCACTACGGGTCCGATCCCAGCACCGCTTTCTCCCCAACCCGCCACGCCCAACTCATGTCAGACCTGCGCAACTACATATCCTCCCACGCGAGCGCACACGCCCAGCAGTAAATGCAGCTGAAAAGACCAATATTTCGACCCATCAAGCAAGATAAGATACAATATCTTGTACAAGATATATGAGAGCGAATATTGAGGCTAGGAGATTCCCGTGCAAGCCGTAGCGTATAGCAATTTCCGCAGGGACTTGAAGTCCTACATGCGCAAGGTCAACGAAGACGCGGACCTGCTCCTGGTGACGAATACGAATCCCGAAGACAATGTAGTCGTCATGAGCGCCGACGACTACGATTCGCTGCTAGAAACATTGCGCATTTACCAAAATTCGTACCTGGCCGACAAGGTGACTCGCGGCCTGCAATCCGCAGCTCAAGGCCAAGTTGTCCGGCACAGCCTGGCCAATGATTCCGAGCCCGGCGCGCAGGTTGCAGCATGATTCTGGCCTGGACCGAAGACGCTTGGGCCGACTACTGCTACTGGCAGTCACAAGAGCGGAAAACGCTCAAACGCATCAACGCGCTCATCACTGACACCAGCCGCCACCCTTCTACCGGTATCGGCAAGCCCGAACCGCTCAAGTGGGGACTCGAAGGCGCCTGGTCCCGCCGCATCAACTCCGCCAACCGCCTCATCTACGCCTTCACCGCCACCCAACTCACCATCCTCTCCGCCCGCGACCACTACTAAAAATCCGCACCCGCAAGAGCACAGCAATGCGCATTCCGCTGTTCTCCTACACCAAACACCGATGGCTTTCGCGGGGGAAAGAGACTAGGCTGGGGGTAGCACCAAGATGGTGCTGCGATCCAATGGAGGATCGGTTGATGAAAGGAAGTTCGATGAAGAGCTTAGCAACCGTGACCGTAGCTGGCGGAGGCGTCTTAGGCAGCCAGATTGCCTATCAATCAGCTTTCAAAGGCAAGAGTGTCACTATCTACGATATTAGCAACGAAGCCCTGAAGCAGGCCAAGCAGCGAGTGAACGCCCTGCGGGACTCGTACAAGCGCGACTTGCAGGCGAGCGACGAGCAGTTCGACGCCGGCCTGGAGCGCCTCTCCTACACCACCGACCTGGCGAGCGCCCTGGCGGACGTTGACCTAGTGATTGAAGCGATTGTCGAGAATCGCTCAATCAAGCATGACTTCTACCAAAACCTGGCGAAGCTGGCTCCCGAGCGGACCATTTTCATCAGCAATTCCTCCACCTACCTGCCCTCCGATTTTATGGAGGACACCGGGCGGCCCGACCGCTTCCTCAACTTGCATTTTGCCAATCAGATTTGGAAGATGAACACCGCCGAAGTCATGGGTTCGCCCAAGACGAGCCCGAAAGTTTACCAACAAATTGTGCAATTTGCGCGCGAAATTGGCATGGTGCCCATCGAGCTGAAGAAGGAGCAGCCGGGCTACGTGCTCAACACGATTCTGATTCCCTGGCTCAACGCCGCCGGATACTTGTGGGGAGAAGACATTGTGGACCCTCAGACCGTGGACAAAACCTGGATGATTGCCTCTGGCGCGCCTGTGGGCCCCTTCGCCATTTTCGACATGATTGGCCTGCGCACCCACTACAACATCGTCAAGGAGCAGGAAGGTGATAACCCGAAGCTGCAGTCCTTCCTGCGCAAAATGAAGGAGCGCATCGAGGAGCATCGGGTCGGCATCGAATCAGGAGAAGGCTTCTACCACTATCCCAACCCAGAGTACGCCGACCCTGACTTCCTCAAGTCCTGACCATCTGCCTCACTTCCACTACCTGCGAGCGCCTGCTCCGCTACAATGAGTCTACAAGCGGAGCAGTCGCCGCAGACCGCACAAAGCAAGGAGCACATAATGGAACCGATGACAGAGTTTACCACGGATTTGCAGCACTCGGGCATGATTGCTTGGGACTTGGACGAGACCATCAAATTCTACACAGAGAAGCTGGGCTTCGAGCTGGCCGGGCTCTTCCACAACGGCGAAAACCGCTGCGCTTTCCTGCGCTACGGCCACCTGACCATCGAGACCTGGGAGGGCGACAAGGCTCCCATGACGACCGGTGCCATCAACCATTGGGCGCTGGATACGCCCGACATTGAAGCCGCCTTTGAGAACGCGCACGCCCTCGGGCTCAACATCAAGGAGAAGGAGATTCAGTCCATCCCCAGCTTCTGGGAGCACGGCATCCGCTACTTCAACATCTGGGGTCCCAACAAGGAGACTATCGAGTTCTGCCAAATTCTCTAGCCGATCGAAACGGCCCTTCACCCGCAGGCCCGCCATCGTCTTCACCAGCGCTCTGAGCGCCCGTGCAGCAGGCGGATCTGCGGGCAGTTTTTCTGGTTGTGAAAGCCCTGGTGATAGAGTTGTTGTTTATGACATTTTTGTGAAGACGGATGAAGACCCGAAGTTTCACATGAAGTACGTGCTGAAAACAAGCAACCAAAGCCACGGCGAAGGAAGCCGGGGAAGGGTATATGACAGTAAGCAGCGAGAACAGCGAAGGACATCTTAGTCAGGGCGAAGACGGGTCAACTCCCAGCAGCCCCACCGCAGATCATGCGGATGCACGGCCAGCGGCGCAAGTGACAAATACGGGCGCTACTCGGCAGAACGCGGCACAGACCAAAGAGCAGCCCAAGGTACAGAACACAGCGCAGGCCAAAGCACAAGCTAAGGCGCAGATACGAGCCGCACGTAAGGCCAGCAAAGAGCGCGAACGAGCAGCAGCGAGAGAGCGCAAGGCCCGCGAAAAAGCTCAGAAGGCCAACCCTTACAGCCTCCATAATTGGCAGCACCGCCTGCATTTGAGCGACGTAACCGTCGTAGAAAAGTCCACCCTCAAGCGCGCTATTGCCGGCACGGTCGTGGGCAACTTTATGGAGTGGTACGACGTTGGCGTGTACGGCTACCTGGCGGTCACTATCGGCACCGTCTTCCTCTCCGACGCTTCCCCAGCCATTCAGCGACTCTTCTCCCTGGGTGTATTCGCTGTCACTTTCATCGCCCGACCCTTGGGCGGTATCGTTTTAGGCCAGCTGGGCGACAAGCTGGGCCGCCAGAAAATCCTAGCCTTCACCCTCCTATCCATGTCGGCCGCCACCCTCCTCATCGGTCTCCTGCCCGGCTACAAAACCATCGGTTTCTTGGCTCCCATTGCGCTGATTATTTTGAAACTGGCCCAGGGCTTCTCCACCGGCGGCGAGTACGCGGGCGCCTCCACCATGGTCACCGAGTACGCGCCTGACCGCCACCGCGGCTTTTTCGCCTCCCTGCTCGACGTGGGCTCATACTTGGGCTTTGCCTTCGGAGCCGGCCTGGTTTCGCTCATTGAATTCTCTATCAGTCCGCAGGCCATGACCGCCTGGGGCTGGCGCATTCCCTTCATTTTGGCGCTTCCACTGGCCGCTATCGCTGTCTACTTCCGCAATAAGGTAGAGGACACTCCCGCCTTCCAGCAGACGCAGAACGCCAGCGAGGAACACAACGAAAGCACAGACGAAGACGAGCCCAATGGCCTGCTGGCGCTCATCCGCGGCTACTGGCGCGAGCTCCTTCTGGCCTTCATTCTAGTCGCCGCAGCCAACACCCTGGGCTACACGCTCACCACCTACATGCCCACCTACCTGACCACCACCCTCCACCAGAGCATGGCCCAAGCCAACCTGCTCACCCTGCCAATCCTGCTGATCGTGGCAGCCTGCATCCCTATCACCGGCGCCCTTTCCGACAAGTTTGGCCGCAAGAAAATCCTCTTCACCGGCGCCCTGTTCGGATTGGTATTCATAGTGCCAGCCTTCAAGCTCATGGAGCGCGACAGCCCCGCAACCACCTTCTTTGGCCTGCTCTTAATCGCTATCCCGGTCATTTTCTTCGTGGCGAACCTGGCTTCTTCCCTGCCCGCTCTCTTCCCCACGGCCTCCCGCTACGGCGGCATGGGCCTGTCGTACAACCTGGCTGTGGCCGTTTTTGGTGGCACTGCCCCGCTGATTATGGAGGCCCTGGTCTCGGCCACTGGCAACGCTCTGGCGCCCGCCTACTGGATTATGTTCACCTCCACTTGCGGTCTGGTCACGGTACTCTTCCTGGCTGAGTCCGCCCGCCGCCCCATGCCCGGCACTCTGCCCACGGTCTCGAGCCAGCAGGAGGCCCGCGACCTGGTGGCTACGCAAGACAAGAACCCGGATTTGGATGTGAAAACCATCATCAAGGATGCCGAGGAGAATGGCACCCGTCAGGTTCCCGAAAGCGTCAAAGCCGCGGCCAAGGTCGTGCAACAAGCCCAAGAGCGTTCGGCTGACGAGCGTGGGCAGCACAACTAGCCTCCAGCACAATTGTGGAGAAGTTTGCGCTCATACTCTTTACAAGCCCGAAAAAAGTCACTAGTCTCACCAGTATGACCGATTCGTTGCGCACCTGCCCGCTCGGGGTAGACATAGAGATATGTCGCATAGACTTAGGCGAGGCCTACCGCTTCCGCCTGGGCGAACTGGGCTTCCGCGAGCACGAAACCATTCGCGTCATCCAAAAAGCCAACTTTGGCGGGCGCGTGGTAGCTCACGGCTCTGAGCGCATTGCCTTAGACGGCGCTACGGCTCGGCATATTTTTGTTCAAACCCGCCAAGCGGTGGGCTAGTAGGAGTCGGAGCTAGGCCGAGGTCGGGCAGCCGCCAGCTCATTGGCTTTTTGGCGCCCAAGAAAGCAGCACAGGGAAGGACGGGCAATGCGCGATAGTTCAATGCCTGCCAAGAGTGCGGCCGCCGATCAGGTGCAGGCCGGCCAGCCTGCCGAAGCTCTTCACCCGGGCGCCCACAACCCAGATACCCACAACTCAAGAGTCAACAATCCGAGCGCCCATAATTCAAGCGCGCATATGGTTCCAGACATGAGCGAGCACTCCGGCCACCACCATCGCCGCGGATTAGCCGTCCTCCTGCCCATGCCCCACCACCACATGGCTCCTGCCGAGCAGTACCCCAACATCGTTTTCGTTGGCAACCCGAACGTGGGCAAATCCACGCTCTTCAACGCCATCTTGGGCGCTAATGCCGCGGCCATGAACGCGCCCGGCACTACGGTGCTGGTTGAGCGCGGCCAGCTCAAGCGCGAAGGTGCGGTCTGGGACTTTGTAGACACCCCCGGAACCGCGTCTTTGGAAGCCCTGAGCCCAGACGAGCAGGTGGCTTCCCAGGCGGCAATGGGCCGGGCTGGCAATCCCCTGCCCAGCGTCATCGTCTACGTGTTCGATGCCACGTCTCCCTCAAAATCTCTCTACCTGCTGAGCCAGCTGCTCGACCTGGGTCGGCCTATCGTCGTGGCGGTGACCATGCTCGACCTGGCCGCCAAGCAGGGCTCGTCCATTAGCATCGCCGCCTTGAGCCAGCAGCTGCCGGGCATCAATTTCGTGCGTGTGGACGGGCGCACGGGCCAGGGCAAAGACGAGCTGCTAGCTATGGTGGCCGCTGAGCTCGCCGCCTCCGCGCAGCCAGATGCCGCCAGTGCGTCCAGCCAGCAGCTGCCGGTCAGCTCCCTGCCCGCTCCCGGCCCGGAGTCCTCGCCGGAGGAAGTTTCCGCCTGGGTTCGGTCGAGCGCCAACGAGCGCTTCGATTGGACAGCCCGGGTGCTGAGCGCCCTCAATCCGCAGGCCAGCGAAAGCGCCAGCAGCAGCCTCACGTTCTCCGACAAGCTGGACCGTGTCCTCCTGCACCCGGTGGCAGGAATCGTCATTTTCCTAGCAGTCATGTACCTGGTGTTTGAGGCGACCACGGCCCTGGCCGCCCCGGTCAACGACTGGTTCGACGTCACAGTGCGCGGCTGGGCCACCTCCGCCATCGACTGGGTTTTCTCGGCCACCGCAGGTCAAGCTTCCCTGGACTCCTGGCCCCACTCCATGCTGGTAAACGGCCTGCTCGACGGATGCATCACCGTCCTGACCTTCGTAGCCCCCATGGGCATCATTTTTATGGTCCTCTCCCTGCTGGAGGACTCCGGCTACCTGGCCCGCGCCGCCTTCGTGATGGACAAGGCCATGCGCACCATTGGCCTGGATGGTCGCGCCTTCCTCCCGCTCGTCGTGGGCTTCGGCTGCAACCTGCCCGCCCTGGCCTCCACGCGCACCCTCCCCGACTCCCGCCAGCGCCTGATGACCGGCCTGCTCATCCCCTTCACCTCCTGCTCGGCCCGCCTGAGCGTCTACATCGTCTTGGCCTACGCCTTCTTCGGCCGCTTCGCCGGTCTGGCCATTTTCTGCATGTATGTGGCCTCAATTCTTATCATTTTGGGAGTTGGCCTCCTCCTGCGCAAGACGCAGTTCAAAACCCTGACCACGCAGCCTTTCGCCATCGGCCTGCCGCCCTACCAGATGCCCCGCCTCCTCCAGCTGGTCAAGTCTGTAGCCCTGCGCCTCTGGGCCTTCCTCACTGGCGCCAGCTCCATTATTATCACCATGATTATTATCATGTGGTTCCTGGCCGCCATTCCCGTCACTGCCGGCGCGGACGGCAATAACTCCTTCGGCCATGTGGACCAGGTGCGAGACTCCCTCTACGGCTCTGTGGCTTCGGCTGTGGCCCCGGTCTTCACGCCCGCAGGCTTCAACGACTGGCACGCCTCGGCGGCGCTCATCACCGGCTTCGTGGCCAAGGAGGTGGTCGTGGGCTCTATGTCGCAGTCCTACCAGCTCCACTCCGCCGACGACGCCTCCGAGCAAGACCAGGGCAAGGGCACCCTGGGCCAGGCTGTGCGCAAGTCCTTTGAGCAGTCCAGCCACGGGCACGGCAGCGCTGCGGCAGCGGCTTTCATGATTTTTGTGCTGGCTTACACTCCCTGCCTGGCGACCATCGCCGAGATGAGGCGCCAGTACGGTGGCAAAATAGCGGCGCAATCTGTAGGAATGGGGCTCGTGATCGCCTATGTGCTGGCTATCATAGTCTTCCAAATTGGTAGGCTCTTATGAGCGGCTCCACTAGTTTCCGGCAGACAGCCCCCGGCAGAAGCGCCACAGCAGCCCCTCAAGCGAGCGCAGGCCTTGGCACCGGCGCGTTCACCAGTACAAGTGTTGGCACAAGCACAAGCCCAAATACAGGCGTAACAGCACACGCAAACGCAGCCACGAGAGGGCTCACCCAGTCCATTGCATCCAGCGACAAGCCCAGCTCCAAGCCCGCCGCCGACCAACCGCTGCCCGTTGCCGACCGCATTATCGCCGCCCTCAGCTCAGGTCAACCGCCCCAGGTCGTAGCCCAGAATCTGGGCCTCCCCCTAGATTTCATCACCATGGTCACCGAGCAAGCCCGGCGCTCAGGCCAGCTCAATTATTACGAACTCGAATCCGGCAACTGCGGCCTGGGAACCGGCTGCCAGCCCGACCCCGAGTCCCTGGTCTGCGCCTCCTGCCCTATTCTCCCAGCAGCCATCCGCCGCCAGCAGTCCCCCTTCGCCCGCCTGCGCCAGGCCCTATCCAGCAGCAAGCGCAGCACACAAGCCAGCAAGAATACTCAGCTATAGCCTCTCAGGGCCCTCAGGCCCCTTCCAGAGGCCGAATCCTAGCTCGCGGGATGGTCGGTAAGGTCTCGCTCTATCCAGGCCATCACCAGCGCGGCTAGGCGGTCTATCTCCTCTTCGCTCAAGGGCTGGCCCTTGGGAATGTGGTGCCAGCGCTCAATGCAGCCCCTGCAGCAGGTGGCGGTCGCGTGCTGGGCCGTAAATACTGGGTGCCCCCGGTAGGGCGTCTGCTTGCCGTCTTTGAGCGGCTGAGCTGGCCCCACCCGCTGAGCGAGCATCTCGTGGGCGTGACGCTCAATCACCGCTTTGCCCTTCGCGCGCGCATAGGCCCGGTCTTTCGCGCTCAGGCTAAAAGAGGCGCGAAACTTGGAAGTGCCCAGCCGCGCGAGCATATCTTGGCACCACGCCTGCCCTGTCTCCTCCGTCATGAACCACCGCCTCCTAGCTCGTACTATAAGCCTCCACCTACCCTTTTAGCAGCAATAGTATTGTCTCGCTCTCAGCCACAAAGAGGCCCCCGAGGAGTAGGGTGGAGGGTAGGAAGTATAACAAGTTTGCCCCTATCTGCGAATCGAAATTGGCAACCGGGGCGGTTGAGAAAGAGGCTGTATGAACGCACGAAGTATGACAGTAGCTCAGATGATTGAGGCCTTTATAGAGCCGGATGCTCCGGTGCAGGTGCTCGCTTTCGATGGCTCGCGCTTCGGTTCAGATGACGCTCCCCTGCATTTGGAAGTCAAGAGCTCCCGGGCCATGTATTACATTGCTGAGAATCCGAACGATTTGGGCTTGGCTCGCGCTTACCTGCAGGGCGATTTAGACTCCCCTGAGCTGCTGCCTGGCAACCCCTATGAGGTGTTCAAAAAGCTCACGGCCCTCAAGGGCTACATGAAGAAGCCAAGCAAGGCGGAGATTGCCCGCATTGGCGCCGCCGTCTTCTCCCACGGTTTCCATGTGCCCGATCCGCCCGAAATTGAGGGTCCTTCCCTGCTCATGCGCCTTCGAGAGGGCATTCGTCCCCACACCCGCCGGGGCGATGCGGCCACGGTGAGCTACCACTACGACCAGTCGAACGACTTCTACCGGCTCTTCCTGGGCTCCTCCATGACCTACACTTGCGCCGTGTTCGATACCCCGGAAACTTCATTGGAAGACGCTCAGTGGCACAAGCTGAACATGGTGCTCGACAAGATGAACCTGAAAAAGGGCGACCGCTTGCTTGACATCGGCTGCGGCTGGGGCTCTATGGAGATTGCCGCGGCTAAGCGCGGTATTCACGTCATCGGCGTCACCCTGGCCGAGGAGCAGGTCGAGTGGGGTCAGGAGTGGATCCAGCGGGAGAAGCTGGGCGACCTGGCCGAGGTTCGACTGATGGACTACCGCGATGTGCCCGAGTCAGGGTTTGACGGCATTTGCTCGATTGGCATGATGGAACACGTAGGCTTCAAGCAGTATCCGGCCTACTTCCACGAGATGATGGACAAGCTGCGCCCAGGCGGCATTTTGCTTAACCACCAGATCACCCGCACCAACTCCCACGACGGCAAGCGCGCTGGCGGCTTCATTGACCGCTACATCTTCCCCGACGGCGAGCTGGCCAGCCCTGCTGAGATTGAGATGACCATTCAAGACAACGGTTTTGAGGTCATGACCCAGGAGAACCTCCGCCAGCATTACGCTCTCACCTTGAAGCATTGGACTGAAAACTTGCAGTCCCACTGGGATGAGGCCAAGCAGATGGTCGGCGAGCCCAAGGCCCGTCTCTGGGGCCTGTACATGGCTGGCTCCCGCTTCAACTTCGAACTGAACACCATCCAAATCCACCAGTTCCAGTGCATCAAGCCCGATCCCTCTACGGGCACCATCACCTACCCCCTCCGCCCCTGGTGGGATCGGTAGTAAATAGATCATCGAAAGGCTCCATCTAAAGATGGGGCCTTTCCACTATCCGCTCAAGATACGAAGGTACTACATACAAGAAAAGGCCCCGGGTGGGGCCTTTTCTTTTGACGATTAGTTACTTGTTGTGCTTGCTGCCGGCTTTGCGGGCGGCCCAGAGGAGGACGGCTCCTACAGCTATGAGGACTAGGGCGGCTATTACTAGGCCGTAGACTGCGGCGCCGGTGGCTACCAGGTTGCCGGAGGGCAAGTAGGTGGGGTCAGCTGGCTTGCAGGTGGGGCAAGCGGCCGGAGGATTGATTACCGTTGGAGCAGCGGGCTGACGCACGGGAACTGTTGGCTGATCAACTGGGCGCTTAGGCTGAGTTGGATTATCCGGCTGCTTAGGGTTTTCAGGCTGATTGGGCTTTTCGGGATTAGTCGGTGTAATCGGTGTGGGCTGATCGTTTGCAGGCTTGGTTTGGACCTTGGGATAGATCTCTACCTTGTAATTAAACGTGCCGTCGTCCATTTTAGTCGGCAGCTGAACGGTAACCGCATCGGCTGTAGCAACTTGATCTTTTGGAGCGCCTACGAACTGAATGAGCCAGTAAGAGCAGTCATGACCTGCGGTCGTAAAGACAGCTGGGGTACCGCCGTCTAGGCTGCGCTTATCAGCGTTGTAGGTGGCATCTTGGAGCCAGACACCCTGCTCGGCTTTGCTGCCCACTGCAATAGTGCCTTGGGCATCTGTAGAACCTTGGAAGATAATGCTCTTGCCATCGACTTTGTCGGTGAAGTCTGTCAACTTCGCAAGAACCTTGTCAGTTACCTCTTTGTTATCATTCTTATCTTTATTAGGGGCAACTGCTTGGATAGCATCATAATTGAGCCGAGTGGCGCTGTAGACGTAGCCTGCGCCGACTGGCTTGGCATCTTTGGGTAGCATTTCTGCTACGGCTTCTAGACCCTTGGCTCCACTGGTGGAACCGTTGTCGAGGACATGAATCGTGAGGGTGGGGTCTGGTTGGGACTGGGCCTCGTCGGCGTGTGCCTGAGCAGGGTGTAACCCTATGACCAGGGCTAGTGCCAGCATGCAGGCCAGTATGCTGGCTCCTGCAGCTGAGACAATTGCTTTCAGCCTCATGTGAATACTCCCCATCAAAATCTTAAATGTTCGGCTCCCCAGCCTTACTCGGGTAACTTCTTGCACAACTATACGTGTGGGAACCGCTGTTCAATCCTACTGCTCTCTCCTTCAGCAGGACCTTGTTGCCCGCCCGAAAGCGGGCCAACAAGACATCTGAATCCAAGTGGATTCTTCCCAGCTACACTTCAAGGTTTGGGCCGGTAGCCCGCCCGGAGACGGGCTACCAACTTGCACCCAATCACCACTAGCTAGCAGTAGTGATCTGGATCTGATTCAAAGAATCAGATGTGACGAGCTGCGTTCTTGCGGTTGCGAACAACCAGAACACCACCCATGATGGCGAGGCCAACGACGAGCAGGAGGACAATGCCCTTACCACCAGTCAGAGGCAGGCTGATAGGAGAAGACTGATCCACACGATAGTTCTTCATACCCATGGTGACCTTGTTGCCCTTAGCGTTCGTAACGCTGGCAGCGATATCGGTATCTGCTGCTGCATAAGCACCGAAGCTCAGGCTGCCCATAGTAGCATTCATGCCGTCAGGAGCCATTGCCACAACTTCTGTGACAGTCTTGCCCGAATACTGGGAGAAGTCGACATCTTTGAACACCATGTCGGGGGTCTTATAGCCGGTAGGGGCCTGCATTTCTCGAATGCCGAAGTGCACCTTGTTGGCATCAACCTTCCTATCGGGAGTGCTGTCGTCAAGAACCGGGATACCGTTGAAGGTGACAACACCATTGCTATTCGATGTTGCAGTCACGGGAACCTGGGTACCGATGTGAGTTGCAGTTGCAGGAATAGTATCAAAAATACCATCCGTGTAGAGGTACTTGTCGCCTGCCGCGTTGGTCAGACCGAACTTGGCACCTGCGAGAGGTGTTTTATCGGTCTTAACCTTTGCGAACTGAAGGCCAGCAGAAGTGACATGCGTTTCGCTGTGCTGAGGAGGAGTATTTGCATCGGCACCCTTGTAGTTAGATTCTGCACGGTTGGTTAACTGACCTGCTACGTTACCAGCAGAATCGTTGGTGCGGACAACCTTGGTGTGAATCGTAATCTTAAAGCTGAGACCGGTGATACCAGCTCCAGTAGGCATAACTGAGCCAGCAATCTTTGCAAAGTTGAACTCTACATAATTCGTGCTCGCCTCTGCATTGCCACCGAAGAAGTCATTTGCTGAGGAGGATGCAGTAGGATTTGAACGATGAGGAAGAGTATCGGTCACTGCAACACCACTAGTTACACCGTTAGCTTTCCAATCATTCGCAGCTGGGAGAGTCACATTGGAATGAGGACTACCAGCAGCATCGGTGTAAGAAATCGTAACCTCAGGATCACCATTAAGATCCATGGTGTCGCTCAAGCGATCCACAATCTGGAGATACTGTTCGCCCACTGCTGCGCCGTCGATAGTAGGCCAATCGAGGTAACCAGCAGTAGCAGCGTCAGCAACTGAGTAATTGATATCCCAGTCAACGGTGTCGCCAGTCTGCACGAAATTGTTACTTGGGGAAACGGGTTGACCATTGATCTTGGAAGCAGACTTAGCCAATGCCTGGCTACTCTTGTTCTTCGGGAAGATACTCAGATTGTACAGATAACCGTATGTGTCCACGTTAGACACCATGCCATGCGTGTAGTATGCCATCGGGAACATATTAGCTTCAGCCATATTGTATGAACCCGAATACGGAGAGAAGACCTCAGTTAGCTGATAGTAGTGAACAGCATCCTTCGGGAACTCTGGCACTGCACTTGTGCCCGTTCGAGTTCCAGCCGCAACCCAGCCAGCTGCATTCTTATTAGCACTAGCCGCCAAATAAGATTTGTCGCCAGAAGAATACCTAACCCACTGACCCTGCACCGTCTTGTCGGAACCGACCTTAATCTGGCCAGCACCATCCGTGACACCGTAATACTGAATCGGGCCACTGCCGTCCGTAGACACCTTCCACTTACCAGCAATGCTAGTAGTAGCAGTCCCTAGCGGATCAAAGGCTTGATCAGCACCCATGTCCGAAGCGGTAAAGCCAGTATCTGGCTCAACCTGAGTCAGAATGAAGCCGACACCCACACCAAGTGCAGTACCGGGCTTTGCATCGTTTACAGAACCCGTTGGCAGCTCTCCGGCGGTAGTCGACAGGTACTTAGTAACTGTCAGCGTAACATGATCGTTCGGAGTTGGTGCAAAAGCACCCGCCTTAAAGTTATCCTTACCTGAGTCGAAAGTGTCAGCGGCGTGAGCACCTGGGACGGCAACCATGAAGGCTGCTGCTGAGGTGAGCACCGCTACAGAGAGGCCAAGCACCCGCTTTGCGAGGCTCACGCTCCCAGCGTTCTCATTATGAATACGCATTGAATGCGCTCCTTTTCTCTTACATTATCTATAGCGCAGATCTAGCTGTCCCTCCCCCATCGCACGCAGGCCGCATAGACAACCGCAGCTAGCGTTAGCTAGACTCCGCACAAGTACTAGTATACGCATGTTTTGGCCAAAAGAGCAAATAATGCGCAGAAAGAGCCCTACTCCTGTAAAGAGTTTGTAACTACGCGGGTGTGATTCTGGGCCAGCTCCACCCGCCAGCATTAGGCCTGAGCCGACGCTTGACTCCGGTGCTTCCAGAGGCAGATGCCGCCAAAAACGACCAGCCACAAGAGCCCACAAATGGCGGAAGCGCGCGTATCTTCGGCCAAAAACAGGGAGCAATAGACGAAGACAAAGAAGGCAATCGCCAGGGCACCAGTCCACTTGTAGGCAGGCATTAAGAAGCCGTCTGGCATGAAATCATCGCTCGCCCGGTAGCGCCGGTGGGTCAGGATCAACAAAATATATATGAAAATAATCACAGCGCTGGAAGCCGATGCAAAGAGCACAAAAGCCGACGAGAAGCCGGGCAGGAAGCGCAGAATAGGCGAGAGCAAGATAAACAAGCCCGAAACCACGATGGCGCGCGCCGGCACATGGCCCCGCTTAGAGATGACACTCAAGGAGCGCAGGGCCGGGGACTGGGCCGATTGGGCCAGCTGGAAGAGGTTGCGGCCAGCCGAATACAAGAGCGAGTTTAAGGCCGAGGAAGCCGCCGTAATCACCACGAAGAAGACCAAGGCCGCCGCCCAGTCCAAGCCCGCGTAGCGGAAGACCATGACGAACGGGGAGGCAAAGGTGCCGTCAGCCTTGGGCTTAAAAGTCCGCCAGGGCACAATCAGCATAATGGCCACCAGGGCGCCCACGTAGAAAATCAGCACGCGCACAATAATTTCGTTGATGGCCTTGGGCAGGACCTTGCGGGGATTTTGCGTCTCCGAGACCGTGACGCCCACAAACTCAATCATCTCGTAGGCGAAGAAGACCATCTGGAAGCTCATGAAGAAGGAGAGCCAACCGTTCGGGGCCAGGGAGAAACCGTTCACAATGTTGCTGATGCTCGCATGACCGGCCGGGGAAGCGGGCTCCGAGCCCGACATGTGGACCGCCGGATAGTGGAAGTTGACCGCCACCATCACTAGGGCCGTCACAATCATGGCCACAATCAGCGTGATCTTAATCATGGAGAACCAGAACTCGGCCTCACCAAAGACCTTCACCGCGATTAAGTTAATCGCCACCATAGCCAGGAGGAAAGCCAGCTCAATCGGGAACCGCCAGGCCGACAAGTCAATGCCGAAGGTGTTGAAGAAAGTGACGAAATAGGTGCCCACAGCGGTCAGCTCGGACATGCCAATCAGGATGAGCACAATCCAATAGGACCAGCCGGCGAACGCGCCCCAGCCCTTGCCCAGGTAGCGCGAAATGAAAGCGATAAAGGTGTGCTCGTTGGGATTGGAGTACATGAGCTCGCCGATAGCGCGCATGAGGAGGAACATGATAATGCCCACGGCAATATAGACGAAGACGATCGAGGGGCCGGTCAGCGCAATCGACTTGCCCGAGCCCAGGAAGAGGCCGGTGCCAATCGTGCCGCCGATGGCGATGAACTGCACATGGCGCTTGCTCAGGCCGCGCTCCATCTGGTTCGCCGAAGCGGCCTGCTCGCTCGAAGGCTGAGTAGAGCGCTGGGCAGGGTCCTGTTGCTTGTCATGTTCCGAATTTCGCATAGGCCCTTATCGTAGTCCAAAGCCTGGGACGAGGGCGAGAAGTTGGGCGAAATGGCTCCCCCGCGGCTACTGCGGCATAGCTTTGCGCAGGTTTGCGGCGGAGAGAGGGCGGGAGGTATCGAGGAGGCCTCGGGGGCGAGGCTTCCACAGAGTGAGACGGGGGAAACGCGGCGGGTGAGGCTGCCGGTAGACTCATAGATAACTTCACTGCGAGCCCAAAAGGTGGGAAGAGCGGGGTCAAGTCACTTCCGCGCGAACAGCGAACTACTAGGCGGACTACAGGACCAGAGCGACGGGAATAAGGAAAGAAGGCATCATGAGCCGGAACGATGCCAAAACAAGCGCGGCAGACCCGACGGATGCGGTCGACACGACGAACACAGCAGAGAAAATCAGCGAAGGCGGCGGGCTGAAACGAACCCTGAAAAACCGCCATATTCAGCTCATCTCACTGGGCGGCGCCATCGGAACCGGGCTCTTTTACGGGTCGAGCGAATCCATCAAACTAGCCGGGCCCGCCATTTTGCTGGCTTATCTGATTGGCGGCGGGGCCATTTTCATGATTGTGCGGGCCCTGAGCGAGATGAGCGTGGAAGATGCTCAGGCGGGCGCTTTCTCCTACTACGCCACCCGCTACTGGTCCAAGCGCGCGGGCTTCGTCTCCGGCTGGAACTACTGGTTTAACTACATTCTGGTCTCCATGGTGGAGCTCTCCGTCGTGGGATCGTTCGTCAACTACTGGTTTCCCGGCATCCCCGCCTGGCTTTCGGCCGCCGCCTTCCTCCTTATTATTACTGCCACGAATTTGATGGGCGTGGCCCAGTTTGGCGAATTCGAGTTCTGGTTCGCCATTATTAAAATTGCCGCCATTATCGCCATGATTCTCGGCGGGGCGGCCGTCGTCATCATGGGGCTTCCTGGGGCCGGCGGGGCGCGGGCCTCTTTCGCCAACTGGTTCAACGACGGCGGGCTCATGCCCACCGGGCTCTTGCGCCAGGGCTCCGACGGGCAGTGGACGGGCCTGCTGATGGCGCTGACCGTGGTCATGTTCTCCTTCGGGGGCACCGAGCTGGTCGGCATTACCGCCGGGGAGACCGCGGAGCCGCGCAAGACCATTCCGCGCGCCACGAACGACATTATTTGGCGAATTTTAGTTTTTTATATCGGCGCTCTCGGCATCATTATGGCCGTGGTGCCCTGGCGGCAGATTGGGCAGCCGGACGCGCACGGGGTGGTCACGAGCCCATTTGTGCAGATTTTCGACTCGGTTGGCGTGCACGCGGCCGCCGGCATCCTGAACTTTGTGTGCCTGACCGCCGTGATGAGCGTGTACAACTCTGCCCTCTACTCCAACTCACGGATGCTCTACTCCCTGGCCCAGCAGGGCAACGCGCCCCGCTACTTGGCCCGGGTTTCGCGCGGCGGCGTGCCTTACGCGGGGGTGCTCACTTCGGCTGCCATCACCGTAATTGCCGTGGTAGTGGTGTTCCTGTGGCCGCAGTTCGCCTTTAACTACTTGATGAGCGTGGCCACGATTGCCGCGCTGATTAACTGGACCATCATCATGATTACCGAGATGAAGTTCCGCAGGGCCGTGGCCTCCGGGCAGGGGCCTCAAGCGCTAGCGGGCAAACGCGGGCAGGCAGCGCTCAACACCATCCAATTCAAGCTCCCCTTCTGGCAGGTCACGCCCTGGGTAATCCTAGCCTTCATGGCGCTCGTAGTAGTGCTCATGTTCTTCTCCCCCACCTACCGCGTGGCCCTCATCATAGGCCCCATCTGGCTCGCCATCCTCCTCCTCGCCTACCAACTCACCTCCCGCCGCCGCAGCTAACCGCCCTAAAGTTATCGGCCACATAACGGCCAATTAAAGACACTTATCGGCCAGTTAATGACACTTATCGGCCAGTTAATGACACTTTGGCCGATAAAGTGGCCGATAAAATCTGCGAAGGAACTGGCTAGAATCTCTTTTTTTTTTCTCATAATAAACGCAGAATTGGAAACAGAAACACAGAATTCTGCGAAAAATCTTTGATTCTGATATGTGTTTGGTGATTTAGGCGGGTTCAAGGCTCGGCATCTGCCCGGCACGAGCTGCTTGCTAGGCCGCCTGCGCGAACACTTGCGGCTACCAATGCGGCTATTATTACGATTCAGCCGCCGTCAGCATTGGCCCGGACGGCAGCTGGCAGCGGCTGAATCAGAAACTCTTGATACGCAATCCCTCGAAAATTTACTGTGCAGAGCCTTCCTGGGCATCACGCTGGAGGGCGGCGAGGAGTTGGTGGTCGCGGGACTTGATGATGTCTTGGCCCGCGCTGCCCTGCCAGGAGTAGAAGCCCTGGCCGGACTTGGCACCGAGCTCGCCCGCCTCCACCTTCTTGCGCAAGAGCTCAGATTTGCCGGTCGAGTTGTCCAAATCGGCGGGCAGGTAGGAAGAAATCGCATAGAAGATGTCGAGACCACCCAAGTCGGCACTCGCCATCGGGCCCAAGATAGACCAGCGGCGGCCGAGCGAATACTTAACCACATCGTCAACAGCCTCTGGGCTGGCGATGCCGCGGTCAACAATGTTGAAGCACTCGCGCATCACTGCCGCCTGAATGCGGTTGCCCACAAAGCCCGGAGCCTCCACCTTCAGCGGCACCGCGTGCTTGCCAATCTTGTTCATCAGCGCCACCGTGGCCTCAACCGTCTCTTGGCTGGTCTGCTTGCCCGGTACTACCTCCACCAGGGGCATGAGCTGGGCTGGATTGTAGAAGTGAGCCACTACGAAGCGCGCGGGATTCTTGAGGCCTGCTGCAATAGTTGTGGGACTCAGGCCCGACGTGTTGGTCGCCAAAATCGCCTCGTCGGACACGATAGACTCCACCTGCGCCCACACCCGGTGCTTCAAATCCAAGTCCTCCAAAATCGACTCGATAACAAAATCCACATCTTTGAAGGCCTCGTAATCGGTGGTGGCTTCGATACGGGCCAAGACAGCAGCGCGCTGGTCGGCAGGAACCAGCCCCGCCTCGATGAAGGTGTCCAGGTCGTGCTCAATCAGGGAAATACCGCGATCCAAAGCCTTCTGGTCGTTGTCAACCAGCACCACCGGGTAGCCATTCATAGCGAACTGCAAGGCCGTGGCGTGGCCCATCGTACCGGCACCAATATTGCCGATGCGCTTGATATTGTCAACGTTCATGTCCGTCTCCTTTGACCCGACCGCACCGAGCGGCGCGAAGTTACCACTAAGTATAGCTAGAATCAGGCGAGAGCGGTATTCCCATTATTTGAGAGCAGAACAATAGACGCGCAGACCATATATCTGAGCAACTTTGCCGCCCTCAGACTTAAAGGTAAAGCGAATACGCCCCTTTTGAGCCGCCTCAAGTAATCCTTGCGGCATTTCAACAGGATACCAAACTAGGTCTGAGGGCTGCTCGGTCTGCGGTTGCGCCGCAAAGGTGGCCAGCGTGCAGGCCTGAGCCGAGAACGAGAGCTGGTCAGCCGAAGCGTCCGAATCATGCTGGGATTCCAGCTCAGGGCACGGATCCGCAACCAGGCTAAAGGCCGCTGCCTGACCGGGCACTTGTTCGGCGAGGGCAGAGCTTGTCAGCAAGCTCAAATAGTAAGTACCAGGCTTGGAATCTACAGTCAATTCGTAGGAGAACCAGCCGGCGGGGCCAGCGTCGCGGAACGTACGGCCGCCC
This sequence comes from Bombiscardovia nodaiensis, assembly GCA_033127725.1. Lineage (NCBI taxonomy): Bacteria > Bacillati > Actinomycetota > Actinomycetes > Bifidobacteriales > Bifidobacteriaceae > Bombiscardovia > Bombiscardovia nodaiensis. Next base: position 2,210,148 of record AP026798.1, read on the forward strand.
GCAATCAGAGACCGAGAATTGGCTGATGCCTTGAGTTTTTTGGCGCGCTCAATATTATTGCCCTGGTCGGGAGTGACCGAATCAAGAATGCGCATATCGCAATGCGCCGCTGCGTCTTGTCCTGCGGCACCCTGAGCAGCGGCCAAGCCAGTGTTTGCAGGCTCAACCAGGTCAAGATAGACGGCGTACACACTGCGGTGGAGCTTGGAATACGGCAGGAGGAGCATCTTTCTAGCCTTGCGAGCGCCGGGCTCATGACCGCTCTGACTGCCCAGGCTCGCGGGGGACGCCTCAGACTGGGCCGACACAGCCGAAGGCGTGGTTTCGAGCTCGAAGGCGAAGGGCAGCGAAGGGTCCGTCGGGTTTACTGGCTGAATCCACCGCGGCAAGTCCTCCAACCAGTCCTGGGCGCTCATACCCTGGGGCAGTTGGATGCGAGCGCGCCGGGCCGCCCGTGCATCGTATTTGCCCACGCGCACCAAAATCCCACCGTACGAGTAGTTGGAAGCGCTGTCGGTAGGGCTTAAAACGCCGGCCAGGAGCGCCGGACCGTAGGCAAAAGCCACCCAGTTCGGGTTGTCAGGAGCGGGCAGGGCGCGCAAACGTGGCGGCAACCGGTAGGCAATATTCGTTCCCGGGCCGACCGGCAGCTCTAGCCAGCCCTGCTGATTTGGCTCTATTGCAAGCTTTTTACCGTTGACCAGGAGCCGAGCGGCGCTTGCTTGAGCCCAGTCTGGCAAGCGCAGGCGCAAGAGGGCCTGCCGCTTTTCGCCCGCCTGCGCGGACTCAGTATCGCCGTCGAGCGCTTCCACAGTAAACGTCACTTCCGGGTTTTGCGGCAGGTGGGCTTCCTGGTGAATTCGCAGGCCGTGGGCCTCGTCCGCAAGATCTGAGCTGACAAACTGGTTGGCATAAACGCCGCTCTTATCGGTAAAGTAGGCCGAATCGCCCAACTTGGCGAAGTTCTCAATACCCGTCCCCTGGCAGCACCAAAACTCGCCGTAGGGGGTGCCAAAAACCTTGGGATACCCGGCTTGCATGGGCTGGAAGTAAGTGGTCATGCCCGTGCACGGGTCCTGGGAGGCGAGAATGGCGTTGGTGAAAGTCCACTCGTAAAAGTCCGCGTACTTGACTTCGCCGGTCAACTCCAGCAAGAGTCGTGTGAGCTTGAGCATGTTGTGCGCGTTGCAGGTCTCGCAGGTGGAGTTGTTGTTGTAGCCACCGTCCGCATTACCGTTCGTGGTAGCGTCCTGCCAGAGCTCGCCGGGCTGGTGGAAGTGCTCGGCCTGGGAGTTGCTGCCCGTGGCGTAGGTGTGCTGGGCTACTACCATATCCCAAAAGTTGCGCGCGGCCTGGAAATAGCAGTCGTCTTGACTACGCCGACCCAGGAGCGCATAGCGGGTCAGGGCGCCGATGACCTTGGGAATCGTGGCATTCGCGTGCAGACCGGGCAGGCAGTCCCCGCCCGCAGCCAGTTGGCGGAAGAGCGTGTCTTCGTCAAAGAGCTGGGCTGCCTTGAGATGATTGGGATTGCCGGTCAGGGCGTAGAGGCGGTAGAGGGCCTCGTTCATGCCGCCGTATTCGATGGCGAGCATGTCCACATCCGCATGGGCTTGCTGCCAGCGGACCACAAAATCAGCGAAATCGCCCGCAGCCGCGAGCGCCGTCTGCGCCAGGTCATCCTCCCCGCAGGCAGCCGCACAGTCGTGGGCATCGATGAGGCCCTGCACGAGCTTGTGAAGGTTGTAAAAGGGGACGATAAGGCCATCTTTGCCGCCTGGCAGCGCGTCGACGCGGAAAGCAGGCAGGAAACCCGCGTTGGCTGGATCCTGGCTAGCGTAGGCTTCTTGCGCCTGACGCAGGCCCACCACGAGCTGGCGCTGAATGCTCGCCAGCTTTCGCCGCTGGTCCGCTCTAGCAAACGGACCGGTGAGCGCCTGCGAAATAGCCGAAAGATAGTGCCCTACAAAGTGACCGGTAAAGCGGGAAGGCTGGTCAGTGCCGTCGGGATTCGTGCGAGCGCTGTAGCCGCGCTCCCAGCCGCCATAATTCTTGAGCCCATGCGCCTCTAGGCCGCTCTGCACGCGGAATTCCACCAGTAGGCGGTCTGGATTGAACGAGAGCAAGTAGTCCAGCTCCAAAGCCGCAGCGTGGATCCAAGTCTCGTCGTGCACCTGTAAGTCAGACCTCTGCGCCGCTCGTAGCTCCTGTGCCACTCTTACCGCCCCTCGATCGATCTATCTAACAACAACATTCTAGGAGGCAGGGCAGTCAGGAGCAGGCAGACCCGCAAAAGCCTGGAAACGCACGGGTTGAACGGCCGTAACACGAGCAGGCGAACCAGTAGTGTATAGTGTAATCCACATTACAAGTCACAGAAGAGGTCGCTGAACTCATCAGTAACCAGGCGGAGGCAGAACGGTGCCCGCGAAACCTGGCGAAAGGGTGGTCAGCCGAAACGCTGAAGATGCCGGTCAGTCTTCGGAGTTGGGCCTGGACCTAACAGATCCAGGACTGTCGCAGCGGGTGCGCTGCGGAGCGCTATGGACGGTTTATGTGCTTACCTCAGCCAGTGATGCTTGGGCGTTTTGCAACTTCTGAGCAGGCAAGGGCTGGCGGGCAGCATCGTTTTTACGCTCCTTCTTACATATTGCAAGGAGGATGGGTATGCCCCAGGAACACGGCAGAGCCAATTCAGCAACGGCCGCAGCAACGGCTACAGCTACGAATACGGCAAGTAGTAACAGCAGCGAAAGCAGCGGCTCAGGCGGCGTGCAACGCAATTTGAAGGCCCGGCATGTCTCGATGATTGCCCTCGGCGGCTGCATCGGCACCGGGCTGTTCATGACATCTGGCTCCACCATTGCCAAGGCTGGTCCGGGCGGCGGGCTCGTGGCCTACGCTGCTATGGGCATTATGGTCTACTTTTTGATGACCTCCCTGGGCGAGCTGGCCACCCACCTGCCCGTCTCCGGCTCCTTCGCCACCTACAATGCGCGATTCGTGGACCCTGCTCTGGGCTTCGCCATGGGCTGGAATTACTGGTTCAACTGGGCCATCACCGTGGCCGTCGACATCTCCACGGCCGCAATTTTGATTCAGTATTGGCTGCCCAGCACACCGGGCTGGATTTGGAGCCTGCTGGTCCTGGTCGTCATCTTCCTCATCAACGCCCTGACCGTTTCCACCTTCGGCGAGACTGAATTCTGGCTCTCCCTGATCAAGGTAATTACGGTAATCGTCTTCCTGGTCATCGGTTTCGCCATGATTTTCGGCATCATGTTCCACCCGGCAGTAGGCCTGCAAAACTTCACCTACAAGGGCGGCCCGTTCGTAGGCGGCTTCCCCGCAATTTTGTCGGTCTTCCTGATTGCTGGATTCTCCTTCCAAGGCACTGAGCTGGTCGGCGTCACTGCTGGCGAGTCTGACAACCCAGCAAAGGCCGTGCCCAAGGCCATCAACGAAGTGTTCTGGCGGATCCTGCTCTTCTACATTCTCTCGATTTTCGTCATCGCCGCACTGATTCCCTACACCTCCCCCAATCTGCTCTCGGCAGCTGACGGCAACATCGCCATGTCGCCCTTCACGCTCGTCTTCCAGCGGGCCGGCCTGGCGAGCGCAGCCAGCGTGATGAACGCCATCGTGCTCACCTCGGTGCTCTCGGCCGCCAACTCGGGCTCCTACGCTTCTACTCGTATGCTCTACGCGCTAGCCAAGGACCACTACGCGCCGCAGATTTTCGCCCGCACCACCAAGCACGGCATCCCCTTGGCTTCCCTCATTGCCACTACAGTTGTGGCTCTGGCCACCTTCACCACCTCAATTTTTGGTCAGCAAGTGTATATGTGGCTGGTCGCGGCATCCGGCCTGACCGGCTTCATTGCCTGGGTTGGCATCGCCCTGAGCCACTACCGCTTCCGCCGGGCCTTCGTCTTGCAGGGCCACCAGCTGAGCGAGCTCAAATATCACGCTAAGCTCTTCCCTCTTGGGCCCATTCTGGCGCTCATTCTGTGCGTAGTCGTCATCTGCGGGCAGAACATCGAGGCCTTCGTGCAGTGGAACTGGCAGGAAATTGGCGTGACGTATATGAGCGTGCCCCTTGTGCTTATCCTCTTCTTCGGCTATAAAATGAAGCATCATACTAAATTGATTCCACTGAAAGATATTGATGTTTCGGGTATAGAAGATAGGAACGAAGCCGATGAGCAAGGCAAGTAACGACAGCACAGCAGGTAGTAGTAGCGGCCAAACCCCGGAAGGGCAGGCTCAGCACTCCGGGCAGGCCGCTAACTCTGTGCATCGCAACTTGAGCACCCGGCAAATTTCGATGATTGCGCTGGGCGGCTGCATCGGTACCGGCCTCTTTATGACCTCCGGGTCCACCATTACCAAGGCGGGCCCGGGAGGCGGCCTCGTGGCGTACACGGCTATGGGGCTCATGGTCTACTTTTTGATGACTTCCCTGGGCGAGCTGGCCACATACATGCCTGTTTCGGGCTCTTTCGCCACCTACTCGTCCCGCTTTGTGGACCCGGCCCTAGGCTTCGCTATGGGCTGGGACTACTGGCTGAACTGGACCATCGCGGGCGCGGTTGACATCTCCACCGCGGCCCTGCTGATTCAATACTGGCTGCCCAACACGCCGGGCTGGATTTGGAGCCTACTGGTTCTGGTCATCGTCTTCCTGATTAACGCCCTGGCCGTCTCAGCTTTTGGGGAGACCGAATTTTGGCTCTCTCTGATTAAAGTGGCGACGATTATTATCTTCCTCGTCGTCGGTTTCGCTATGATTTGCGGCATTATGTTCCACCCGGCGGCCGGTCTGGGCAACTTTACCTACAAAGACGCGCCGTTCGTGGGCGGGCTACCGGCCATCATGTCGGTCTTCCTAATAGCTGGTTACTCCTTCCAGGGCACAGAAGTGGTCGGCGTGACGGCTGGCGAGTCCAAGGACCCCTCCACGGCCGTGCCCAAGGCCATCAACGAAGTGTTCTGGCGGATCCTGCTCTTCTATGTGCTTTCGATTTTCATCATCGCCGCGCTGATTCCCTACACCTCCCCCAATCTTTTGGGCGCTTCGGACACCAATATCGCTATGTCGCCTTTCACACTCGTCTTCCAGCGGGCTGGCCTGGCGGGAGCTGCGAGCATTATGAACGCAGTCGTGCTCACCTCCATCCTCTCGGCGGTCAATACCGGCGCCTACGCCTCCTCGCGCATGCTCTACGCGCTGGCCCAGGACGGGTACGCCCCCAAGCTCCTGGCCCGCACCACCAAACACGGCATTCCCATGCCAGCGCTCATCGCCACCCTGTGCATGGAGGTCGCCACCTTCGCCACTTCCATTTTCGGGCAGTCTTTCTACCTGTGGCTGGTGACCGCCACCGGCTTGACAGGCTTCATCGCCTGGATTGGCATTGCCCTGAGCCACTACCGCTTCCGCCGGGCCTTCCTCAAGCAGGGCCACCAGCTGAGCGAGCTGAAATATCACACCAAGCTCTTCCCCCTGGGGCCGGTACTGGCTATGGCCTTGTGCTTAATCGTCATTTTCGGGCAGGATATTCCCGCTTTCGCCGCCGGCAACTGGCAGGAAGTGCTCATGACCTACTTCAGCGTGATTCTCGTGGTTGGGCTCTACCTGGGTTACAAATTCAAGCACCACACCAAGATTGTGGCCCTAGCAGACATTGATCTGGAGACCTCTGCTGCCAAGAACGGTTCTGCTGCAGACAGCGAACATGCTGGAGAATAAGGGTCGAGCCGGAATCTGAGGAAAGCCTTCGTGGCAGTGGTCAGAAGCACCGTTCGTCAGTGCTGCCTGAGCTGTCGCTCACGAATCACAAGCTAGGGGCAGCGCTGGGGCCTTAACTATCGTAAATCTTCCAGCCTGCCCTGCCAGCGGGTAGATTCGCCCAACTTGATCGACATAGGAATCAGTTCATTGCGAACGCCCGGCTCCAGTTGAGCCGCTGGCTGAGCGGGAGCCTGAGAGGTGGGCTTCGGCAGCATTCCAGGCTGCGGACCCTCTGCTGATTGGTCGTCCTTATCGGCCTGCTCAGCCGTTGGCTCGGCCGAAGTCTGGCCTTGTATCTCAGTAACCATCTGCCGGGCTAAGGCGTTCGCTACGGCGTCAACATTTTGCAGGACACTGGTTAGCTTAATGCCTGCCAAATCAGCCACGTACGTGCCGTCATAGGCAATCACTTGCAAGTCACTCGGAATTGCCCTACCGCGCCCAATGGCCTCCTGGACGCAAAAGGCAGCAGCTAAGTCCGGTGCTACAATCGCATCCAAGTCAGGGTAGGTTTCAAAAGCCTTATGGGCGGCTTGGCGGAACTCTTCCATGCGGGCCACGGACTCGATTTCAATATAGTTATAAGGAATGCCTGCCTGGCGCAGAGTCCGTTCGAAAGCTAGATGGTAGCGAATAGGTGGGAAAGTAGTCTGGCCGGCGATACGAACGCTCCCCAGGGAAATGGATTGCATGCCCGCAGCGGTCTGATAGTGCGTGCGCGGGCCACCAATCTCTACCACATGCCGGACTCCGGTCTGCACAAACAGCTGCGCCGCCAAACGCCCTCCTTGGCTGTGGTCCGAGCCAACGGAGGGTATGGAATTGCCCAAATACCGGTCAAAAGCCACGATAGGCCGGTCAATTGAAGACCAGTAATTCGCAGGGTAGACGGCGTGCGCACCCATAATAATGCCGTCCATAGCGCGCCTGCGGAGCATGTCTACGTATTGGCTCACGTCCTGGTCCACGTCCGCCGTAGAACACAAGACCGTGCGGAGCTGCCGCTCATACAGGGCTCGCTGGAGGGAGGCGGCTAAGGAGGCGAAGAAGGGGTGGCGGATTGTGGGTACGATAATGCCCACGAGATTGGTACGGTTGCGCGAAAAGTTGCGAGCCAGCTCATTGGGTACGTAATTGAGCTGCTGCATAGCTTGCGAGACCCGGCGCGCCATCGAATCCGAAACGTACCCATTGCCATTGACCACTAAGGAGACCGTGCTCGTTGAGACACCCGCCTCCCGTGCCACATCGCGCATACCTACCATAGGGGCCCTTCCCTTGGAGAACCTAGGAATACCTAAGCAGCAGGACAGACATGAGCAGCTTGATCCCTACCCATACCCTCTTTCAGCTCAGCAGGCATCGAACGTTCGATACCTGGCTCCTAGTCTACCAAAGATCGCAGGGAGACAATTTGGTCACGGCCTGCACCCGAGCCAATGGCCGAAATACGGCAACCCGACAGGTCCTCCAGATGGTGCACGTAGTCCTTCGCTGCCGGCGGGAACTCTTCAAAGGAGCTGGCGCCCGAAATGTTTTCGGACCAGCCAGGAAACTCTTGATACACCGGCTGGGCGGAGACGAACTCGGCCTGGTCCGTGGGCAAATCCTTGACCCGCGCGGTGCTGCCATCGGCCATCTTGACGTCGTAGGCCACACATACGGGGATAGATTCCAGGCCGGTCAACACGTCAAGCTTGGTGAGCACAATATCGGTCAGACCGTTGACCTGAGTGGCATAGCGGGCCACCAGGGCATCGAACCAGCCGCAGCGACGAGGCCGGCCTGTGGTCACGCCGAACTCGTGTCCCTGCTGCCGCAGCCACTCGCCCGACTCGTCGTTCAGCTCCGTGGGGAAGGGGCCCTCGCCCACGCGCGTCACATAGGCCTTGGCCACGCCGATCACGCGGTCAATCTTCGTGGGGCCTACTCCCGTGCCCGTGCAGGCGCCGCCAGCAGTGCAGTTTGAGGAGGTGACGAAGGGGTAAGTGCCGTGGTCCACGTCCAGCATGGTGGCCTGTCCGCCCTCAAAGAGAACCGACTTGCCAGCGTCCAGCGCCTGGTTGAGTAGGAGGGAAGTGTTGGCCACGTATGGCTTCATGCGCTCGGCTGCTTTGAGCAACTCATCCACCGTCTGATCCACATCTACCGTTGGCAGATCGTAGATTTTTTCAAGCATTAAGTTCTTCTGGTGGAGGGAGGCCTGCACCTTGTCCCGCAAGTGATTCTCGTTAAAGAGGTCGTGTACGCGAATGCCCACACGGTTTACTTTGTCAACATATGTAGGCCCAATGCCGCGACCGGTGGTTCCAATCTTATGCGAACCCAAAAAGCGCTCAGAAACCTTGTCAAGCGTGCGGTGGAAGGGGGTGATGATGTGCGCCGCCTCGGAAATTTTGAGCTTTGAGCAGTCCACGCCCCGCTCCTGCAGGCCGTCAATCTCGCTCAAAAGCGCCTCCGGATCAACCACCACGCCGTTGCCGATCACCGGGGTGACTTGGGAGTGAATAATGCCGGAGGGGAGCAAGTGCAGGGCATAGGTTTGGTCGCCAACCACCACCGTGTGACCAGCGTTATTGCCGCCGTTGAACCGAGCCACATAATCGACCTTGCTGCCGATGAGGTCGGTAGCTTTGCCCTTACCCTCGTCTCCCCACTGTGCGCCAACGATTACGATTCCAGGCATGAGCTCCTCCTCTACGTCAAGCGGGTCCAGCGCCTCGCGCCGAATCGACCGCCACCAGAAGCCTACCCCAGAGCCTAGAGGAAACGGCGCGCATCGGCGGCAGGAGTAGTGCGCCCGAGCCGGGCCTTCATCGAAGTGCACGACCGGCGGAACCCAGCTCTTGGCAGGCCAGCACCACGCGAGCTGCCATCGAGTCTTCGGCCTCACGCCCCCAGGAACGCGGATCGTAGGCGCTTTTCTCGCCCACTTCGCCGTCAATCTTGAGCACTTTGTCATAGTCGCGGAACATGTGGCCGGCCACGCCGCGCGTAAAAGCGTACTGAGTGTCGGTGTCCACGTTCATTTTGACCACGCCGTAGCTCACCGCCTGCGCAATCTCAGCTGGCGGGGAGCCCGAACCGCCGTGGAAAACGAGCAAAAATGGCTTGTCGTCCGGTGCACCTGCGAGCGCGCGCCCGGCAGCAGGCTCATTCGGTTTTGGAGCCTGCGACTTCTCGCCCTGTTTTGGAGCCTGCGCCAACTCACCCTGGCGAATCGCCTGAGCCGTCGTCGTCTGGATCTCGCGCAGGAGCTCGGGCCGGAGCTTGACCACGCCCGGCTTGTAGGCCCCGTGCACATTGCCAAAGGTGAAAGCCACCATGTACCGCCCCTGCTCGCCCAGGCCAAGAGCGTCGATTACCTTCATGCCATCAGCAGGGCTAGAGTAGAGTTTTTCGTTGATTTGCGCGGACTGCCCGTCCTCTTCGCCCCCAACAGCGCCCACTTCCAGCTCCAACACGGTGTGGGCCGCGCGAGACTGGGCCAGCAGTTCCCGGGCGATAGTCAGATTGCGCTCCAGAGGCAGGGTTGACCCGTCCCACATGTGCGACTGGAAGAGCGGCGCTTCACCATGCTCAACTTGCTCACGCTCGTAGGCCAGGAGAGGCCTGACCCACTCATCCAGGTACTGGGGAGCGCAGTGGTCGGTGTGCAAGGCAATCGTGATGCCCTTGTAGTGGGAAATGAGCTCGGCAGCAAAGCGGGCGAAAGCAATGGACCCCGCTACCCGGTCCTGCAGGCGCTGGCCTGAGAGGTAGGACGCCCCGCCCACAGACACCTGAATAATGCCGTCCGACTGAGCATCCGCAAACCCCTGGAGGGCAGCGTTCAGGGTCTGCGTAGATGTCACGTTAATCGCCGGATACGCATAAGCGCCACGCCGCGCCTGGTCGAGCATGTGCGCATAACTTTCAGGGCTTGCAAGGGTCATACCCCCAGTATCCTCGCCGCACTCGATAAGTGGGGGGAAGGCGAAAACCGTGATACGCGCCGTCTGCCCACATAAAGTCAAGCGCAAGTCACTCCATCGGCTTTATTCCACTCATATATGGCAAAGGCAGCCAGAGTGAGCCCGTCAACAATATACCCAGCCACAGCCAGAGCTCGGAAATCTTGGGCTTTGACCCATTGGAGATCAGATAGTTCCCAGTCTGTTCCCTCTGCCTTACCTGCGCGAGGTACAACTTCCAAGACTTGGCGTATATCTTCGTCCTTAGTAAAAAGAACCTGTGCCACCCGAACGTCATCGCGTAAAACACCAGCATCGGCATGAATGCTCGACAATATGTGAACTTGTTCAAGCTGAGCTCGGATTCCCGTCTCTTCGCACAATTCACGTAAGGCTGTGGTTTCTGGATTCTCATCGGCTTCACCCATACCCCGGGGGAACTCCCAATCCCACTCACCTGTAGCCACACGCCAATGACGGGCAAGTAAGAGCTCATCCTGCTCACCGCTGCGTAAAACCACCAAGCAAACAGCACCAGGCCGCCCGTCCTTCACTGAAGCAACGTGCAGCGTTAAAGACTCGCCAGTGGCCACGACCGTCTCGTCTACAGCGGTAACTGTAAAATCAGCGCCACCCTGCTCACGGAAAACCTGCCGACGACCACGTTCTATTAAAGGTGGTCGCTTAGACTCGTTACTTTGCTGAAACGTCATACCTGCTCACCTTTCTCGTCGCTGATCGTATGCGTTTGCCGCAAAGAGTAGTAAATGATAGTTTCAGCCTTTGAACGCCCACCGTACCACCATTGTAAGGCACTCACCACATCAGGGAAAATAGTAATAATCCAAGCCAAGAAAACAATAATATATAGCGGAAGATTATTGTTAAAAACAACCTTGTCGAACCAGACAGAGATAAAAGCGAGTGCACCGGTTACCAGCAAACTCGTCCCAATCTTTTTCCCTTCCTTATTGCGGTCGCAGGGCTGGGAGTGCTGCTGAACACAGTACGCGATATTTCGATTGCGATTATTCTGACGCCAGCGAGATTTTTTCGTCTGCTCCTGGGTGCTGCTCCTCCAGCTCTCAATAGCAGAGCGGGAATCATAGCATAAGTTGACAAACCGAGGATTTGCCATCTGGCCCAAGGTGTTCGTTACCTCTTCAGGTATGGCGATTGTAGGCTGGGTCTCACTCGAACGCGCGAGCTGCTCATACGTGCTGGGCGGAGTGTTGACAGCCATCAGATCACAATTTAAGTGGTCGGCCATAGTTTCCTGGTAAACGAACTGGTACCAGCTGCGCAGGCTCTGTTTATCAAAGTTGAGACTGGCATCATGCCCGCCCGCACGCTCGGGTAATTCGCAAGAACTGATGACAGTAAAAGCATCTGTTCTGTTAATTTTTCCACTAATCTCGCCGAGCACATCCTCAAAGAGCTGGCGCTGCTCTTCAGTGAATTCAACTCCAGAAACGTTCTGAGCCCAGTCCTTCATAATTCGAAAATGCTTGGCACTCTTACTGAAGAAAATATCTCCAAACGGTTGGCTGTGAATTAAACGCTTGACTTTTGGATCCTTTTGGTTCTCATAAAGGATAAGACCCTCACGCTCTGCTTCTAGCCACTCCTGCCAGCGTTCCCCCAGAAAACGGAGTTCATCTTCTTGAGCATCACCCGCTCGCACCGTCTTGCCTAGCATACTTGCTATCACGCACCCGAGGGACTTCTCGCCTGCTTGCGCGCTCTCCAAGTCACGATTGAAGGCATCATAAGTTGCTTGAGATAATCCCAAAGCACTGTCGCGTCGAATGTTACAGTCTAATACCGATGACAGGATCGGGCGAATCGTGTTTTGCTCGTCCTTGCCTTTACAATTATTATTCTCGCCCTCTTGAAAATTCTTTTTTACTTCACCAATTTTCTTCACGGTAAAAGAGCACAGACTTTGAGACAAGGTGGGCTGAAGCCCTGACACAATCAAGGTTGGTTGATCAACGTGCAAGTTCCCCAAAAGATCAAGTATTCTGCGAGGTCCCAAAGCCAGGAAAAAGATGCCGTCGAAGAGCTGGGCAGTGTTGATGAGAATCGTTGGACGGTAAAGATAAGCGGTACGGATGACTCCGGCAAAAGATTCAATAAATCGGGGATATTCAGCAAGAAGGCGCTCGCAAGTACTCCGCCCGCGGTGCCGATACCAAAGCTTCCTATTTGCCTCCTGCCCGCACGACTCTTGAGCAGCGATGTTGTTCCAGACCTTCCGCTGCTCAGTAGAGTCAAAGTTCGTGAGCATAACCGCGTTCAATTGGTGCTTATCCATACAACTATTGTATGTGCGTCGTGACAGATGCCGACAAGCGCGCCACCTAGGGGAGCCGCAGGAAATAGAAAACCCGGCGGATGGGGAGCCGCCGGGTAGAGAGAAGAAGAGAAAAGGAACTGCAGCTATCGAGCAAATGCCTTACCAGCCAACTTTGACAATTACTCGATCGCCTTATTTCATTTCGCCAACAATTCATAGTAAAGCAGGTCAACCTCGGCAAAGTGAGAGAGTTATCTGGGAATTATCTGAGAATTATGTAATGAAGTTGTGAAGGCAATGTGTCACCTATCTGCTTTTCTCTCTTTTTCAATCGCGCTTCTTCAATTGCGCTTTCGCCCCTGCGTGCCTAGTCTACCGCCTTCAAACGCTAGCATAGTAGCAGCTAAACCTGATTGCAGCATCATTCAAGACATGCCTGCCGAGGAGAAGCCAGGCGAGCACCACAAAACTCGAACATCCCAATATGAGCACCGAACTTGGGCCTCGCACCTTATGGCAGTAGACTAGAAGCAGATACTGCATACTGGTTGAGGCTGGGAGCACGCCCCGTGCTGTGGCTAACTGACCAATGAACCAAAGGAGAGCACTCATGCTGCTCAGCGACCATGACATAGTGGCAGCCCACGATGCGGGATACGTTTCGCTGGACCCGTGGACCCCCGAGATGGTACAACCCGCGAGCATCGACGTGCGCCTCGACAAGTTTTTCCGTCTCTTCAACAACCACGAATATACGTATGTGGACCCGGCCGAGAACCAGGGCGACTTGACCGAGCAATTCGAGGTAGCCCCCGGAGACCCCTGGATCCTGCACCCCGGCGAGTTCGTGCTGGGCTCCACCTGGGAGTACGTCAAACTTGGCTCCGGCATCGCAGCCCGGCTCGAGGGCAAAAGTTCCCTAGGCCGCCTAGGCATTCTGACCCACTCCACGGCCGGCTTCATCGACCCCGGCTTCGAGGGGCACATCACCCTGGAACTCTCGAACGTGAGCACCCTGCCCGTCAAGCTCTGGCCCGGCATGAAAATCGGCCAAATGTGCTTCTTCCAGCTCAGCTCCCTAGCCGAGCACCCCTACGGCTCCCAGGGCACCGGCTCCCACTACCAGGGCCAGCGCGGCCCCACCCCCTCCCGCTCCTACATCAACTTCTACAAGGCCGACGTGGAGGAGTAAGGCGGGTACAGTCGTTTTTCACGACAGGATTTGTAGAGACTTGCCCACGAGAGCCCAAAACTCAGCTTCTCCATGCACAATTGATATGTTTGGTCAGTTAGCAGGAATCTTTCTTGCTTAGCTATTGTCGAAGTGTCAGGAGCTATACATGCCTAGTTCGAGTGCCTCATACAAGGTTGCTGAGCCTGCAAGCGGCAAGGGACATCACGACTGGTTTGGCTCTCACAGCCGGCAGATAAAGCCCAAAAAGCGCCACATCCTGCGCTACGTTCTTCTTACCATCTTGTTGCTGCTCATCATTGCCGCAGCCGTATGCGGGTACGTAGGATACAAGTTCTATCAGGATGCCATGGCCGTTAAAACCCATGAGGAACAGGCGCTGAGTTACATCAAAACATTCCAGGATGAGCAAAAGCTGATGCAGGACCCTGGCGCTTTGACTCGCTCGGTGCCGCAAATACAATCTGAAACAGCAGCCGCCAAGAAAATCGCTCATGGGGACATGTGGGAGCGTGCGGCCAAATTGCCCAAGTACGGCGACGACATCAAGACCGTGCAAGGCATGGTGGATGTCGTTGACGACATGGCTAAATCGACTTTCCCTCCCCTAACGCAAACCATTGAAAAACTAACCACAGCCAAATTCAGCCAGGGCGACGGCCAGATCAACCTGCAGCCGATTGAAGATGCGAGCGCAGGATTTTTAGCAGCTAACCAGAATATTCAAAAGGAGCTCAAAGCACTGAAGGCTCTACCTAAGCCTCAGATTTCCCAGGTTCAAAGCGTGTATGACACGAGTGTGAAGCAATTTTCAGACGTATCCGCCAAAGTTGAACAACTCAACAACACTATCCAGATTTTGCCACAATTCCTGGGCAGTAAGGCTCCTAGAAACTACATCATCGTCGCACAAACTCCCTCCGAAGAGCGCTCCGGCGGCGGCCTAATTGGTTCATTAGGCTCCATGAACGCCACGAACGGCAAAATCACCGTCGGAGATTTCCATCCCAATACAGAGTTCATCGAACTAGGCAAGGGTGGAGTCACCGGCGCAGAGAATATCTTCACCGGTCCACTGAAGTTTAGTTTTGATATTCGAGATCTCTCTGCCTACCCTGACTTCTCCCAAGAAGCACAAATAGTGAACCAAAGGTGGCAGTGGTCACAATATGCAGGCCCCGTTGATGGCGTTATCATGATCGACCCGGTGTTCATCCAGGAAGTTATTAAGATTAGCGGCAATATCAAAACTCAAGGTGGTTTAGAGCTCACAGGCGACAATACCGCCGAATTCTTCTTGAACGGCATATACAAAACGGTACCCGTCTATTTGCAGGATGAAGTGTTTGCGGGGGTTGCAGCCCAAGCTATGAACAATGTATTCAGTAACATGGATATTCATAAGCTGCTCAGTCTAACGAACATGATGGCTCCCATGGCCGAAGGTCGTCACCTCTACGCATATACCTTCCATGAAGACGAGGCTAAGAGCTTCCAGGAAGCGGGCTTGGCCAAAGATGCGCCAAATAGCGCCGAAAATCCAGAGGTTGGTGTTTACCTCAATGAAAACAACCCGTCAAAGTTAGGTTGGTATTTGCATCGTAAATCAACCATTACTAAAACGAGCCATAACTCTGACGGGTCACAGAGCTACCATATGGTTTTCTCAATGGCTAACACCATACCGCAGGCGGATCTATACAGCGGTAACTCCTATATTCTTGGCGGAATCAACAACATTGGGGCCGTAGGCACACCTGTAGAGCGTATGCTCTTCTACGGCCCCAAAGAAGGTTCTCTCAGCAATTTCAAAATAAACGGTAACAGCACTGAGTTGCGACAGGCGACCATGAATGGAAAGAGTTTATGGACTGGCGTGGCAACAATAGCGCCAGGCAAGAGTGTAACCTATGAATTCGACGTAACAACCTCTCCCAAAGCCCAGACAGATTTGAAGCTAGACCAAACACCTATGGGCTGGGCAGATCCCGGAGTTACGTACAACAAGCAGTAGTTGTGCCGTTAACTAGGGCTTTGTCTTGTTAAGTGTGTAACTAGTGTTTTATTGGCTTTGGTCGTTGTTTTGTATGGTGTAGCCAGCTAGCATCGGCGTTAGCCTCGACAATTTCTTCCAGCTGTTCAGCAATCATCAGTGTACGCATGTCGACTCGGCCTAAAACCAAGGCGTTTTGACTGAGTAGTTCGAAGTTCCAGCAGGCGAGAGCCTTGGACTTTACACCCCTGAGAGTTCATTCTCGGCTCCAACCGGCACGGGGTCGCGCTACCAAGGCAAGCGCCCCCTCCCCTTCTACGCGAACTTCTACAGAGCAGATATTGAGGGGAAACGCTGATCTCGTACCGCTGCAATAGTTGCGACGTCAAACTCAGCGTCGCAACTACCTATACAGTCATAGAATCATCTATATTAACAAATCCGATAATAGAAACCTTGGTGCCGGGGGTGAGGTGGGATATACGTGGACACTCGATTGGAGGGTTTTGGTTCATGGTGTATCCCAGGGAGTTGCGCGAGCGGGTGGTCGCGTACGCGTATGAGAATCACGCGGTGCGGGAGGCGGTCGGGCTGATAAGAAAAGACCCAGGCGTCGACCCGGCGGGACTCTCGAATCGTGAGCGGAGCCTGCTGGTCGACGCCTTGTGGGACAAGTGGCCGGTGGGCGCCCTGTGCGCAAGGCTGCGCCTGCCCCGGAGCTTCTACTACCGGCATCGAGGCCAAGCGGCACGCCAGGCGAAAGCCTCCAGGCGCATCGCGCTCGGGGAGCGGTTGCGCTCGGTGTCCGAGTCCAACTGGCGCTCGTACGGCTATCGTCGCCTCACCGACGCGTTGCAGGCGGGGGTGTGAAGGCCTGACAGGGCCTGGCGCAATCCCTGATGCGCGAGCTGATCATCCGCCCCAGGCTGAAAAGACGCAGGAGATACAGCTCCTACCTGGGCGAGATCACACCAGTGGTGCCCAACCTCCTGGAGCGTGACTTCCACGCCGGGACACCGGGCGTGAAGCTGCTCACGGACATCACCGAGTTCCGGGTCCGGGACGGCGAGCTCTACCTCTCCGCCATTGTGGACTGCTACGACGGCATGATCGTTACCTGGACGGTGGGCGAGCATCCCGACTCGGCCCTGGTCGAACGCATCCTCGACCAACTCGCCCAGGTCCTGCCTGGGAACGCGACCCCCGTCATCCATTCGGACCGGGGCTGCCGCTACCGGTGGCCCGGATGGATAAACAGCATGAAGGAGCAGGGTGAACCAGATCGATGAGCATGAACGGGTGCAGCCCGAACAACACGCCTGCGAGGGGTTCTTCGGGCGCATGAAGAACGAGATGTTCCACAACCGCGGCCACACCACTATGACCCAGGCAAGCCTGAAACCGAAATCAACAACTTCATCAGCTGGTACAACACCACCCGCATCAAATGCTCACTAGGTTCCAAAAGCCCCAGCCAATACCGCAAGACACAAAACCTGCTAACCTAAAACACAACAACACAACACCGTATCCAAGTATCCCATCACACCCCTGATGATAGCAGCATATTTAATCGTTTGCTAGAATTGTGGCAACGTTGGTTGCAGTACGACTATTGCTAACTTTTCTCCACAGTTTTTCGAATGCGGCTCCGTGGTGGCGGTCAATGGTAACTCTGAATATGGCTTGGCGTATGAGATCTATGCTTATACAGGCTACAAAGCAAATAGTCGGTATGATGATCATATACATCAAAACTATCCACGGGCTGTTGTCATAAATAAAGATGAGCTTCTGGTTGATAAATGTATTTGCCCAGGGATGCTGCAAAATAAGATAAGGTGCGAAGGTACCTGATGAAACGCAGTTGATGAATCGATTTGTGGGTGTTACCTCTCGACTCGTTCGGCCTTGTCGGCTGCGAGTGCTCCACATAAGAATAGAAAAACTTACGAACAAGGTTGGCAACAGCCGTGGAGAGCCAAATGTTCCTCCAGTGGTGTGGCCCGGGAATTCGCGTATGTTGCAAGACCTATAACAATCGCCGAAGTGCCTGTTATAAACATGTATTTACGGAGTTTAGCATTGATGAGCCAGTCATTACGGTACCACCGCAAGTACGCGATAAGGACGTATTCGTAGAGGAAAAGCCACACGGATAAAGGCATGTCGAGATTGAAGAATGGGATAATGCCCCAGATGAAAAGTAAGAGGACACACAAGTGTCCGTGCATCTGCTTTCCTAATGATCGTAGCCCGCTATTGAACCAGGGATACAACAGCAAAAAAAGGATATAGCTAGTTGGATACCACCACAAGCTACTTAGCGTCGGTAATAGTGTTCTCTCAATCATACCAGTCACGGTATCTTGAGGTAGACTCACAAAACCTATTTTTCGTAAGAGCAAACAAATGATAAAAATCCAGTAAGAGTAAAACAACAATTGTCGTTCTAATAGCCAGCTTTTCTTTGCAGACTGTTTGAATGAAGGATGAGGCTTCATGCATAAGAACCAGGCTGTTATACCGAAGAATAAGGAATCGCCTAAGTCACCTAGGTTTTTTAGCACTCTTAATAAAGCGTCAACTGGAAAATAGCCCGTTGCCGTGTTTCCGTCTCCAATGGCATGTTGTAAAACAATCATGAACATGGCGATAATACGAACTAACTCTATGGAGCTATTCCTGGTATCTGTTTTCATTAGCTACTCGCTATTCCGCATTTCACGCCTAAGTCTATTGTTTCATAGCGGCTTGTACCCAGCCGATCAGAGCTTGCGTACAGTGGAGTTGAGACAACCAACTCCATGTCCGGTCAAACACGCGCCCCTTGTGCTTGTCTACAGTGAAAGAGAACAATAATTGACGTACTATATCACCGGCTGCACATAAGCTGAATATCAGCAAAGCAATGCCACATGAGTATATGAATGCCAGCGGCTGATTGTAGAATTTCCCAAGGCCAAAAAGTTTATCCCACACAGTCCCCAACAGAGGCGGGTATGCGTGGAACAGGTACACGCCAAATGTGGTTGAAGCAATTCTATTGATTACACGATTCGTGAACTGGTGGTTTGCAGCTACGAGCACCAACCCGAAACCGACGATAATTACAGGTGTACTAAAACGGTCGATCACGTACAATGATCTGTCTCTGAGCTCCACGCGTCCGGTAAGCTCTGATCGGAGATAGCCCGAGCCCATAATAGCAAGAATGATAGTAAGTCCAGTAGCTACAGCTATCCAACCTACGCGTGCAGATGCATCCTTCATATACCAGCGGTAGAAAGATATAAGAATATACATGTAGATAAATCCGCCAAAGCCGTACGGCAAGTCTAAGAAACGATAGGGGAATAGTCCAGCTACGGCTCCCCACATAACCAGAAGTATGAGGCATAAGGCTGCGTGTTTTCCCCTACCGAGACTATGCAAACCTACTGTGAGGAACGGATACAGTATGAGAAAAATAATGTAACTAGTTACATACCACCACGTGCCGGTGATAGTAGGGATGAATGAATAAGCTGCATTCCTTTTGCCGAGCAAGGGGAAATCGAAAGCGGCAAAAACTATCAGTAAGCCGATACTATAGAACAGAACTTCGCGTTCTAGAAGCCAAGCCCTTTTAAGAGACTTTTTTATGGTCGGTGCTGTATCGGTGCATAAATACCATGCGGAGATGGCGAAGAAAACTACAACTCCGATATTGCCGATTCTAGAGAGGAAGACATATGCGAACTGTTTTAGAGACGGAGATAACGTTGTAATATTCGGTTTTGAAAAAATAATATGGTGATCTAGGACAATCATTAGCATTGCAACGATGCGGAGAAGTTCGATGCTTGAGTTTCGTGTTTTTCCAGGAACAGGTGTAACGCGGTTTTTACCAGCTATTGGCTGCCCTTGCTCCATAAGTAATCCCCTATACAATAGCCCCGGTAATGCTTCAAAACTGTAATCAGCAAAGTACATTTTACAGCGTACTCTTGTCATTATGGAAAAGTGCGTTAATGCAATTAGAGGCTGCTAATAGTGTTTAATCAGTAATTGTGTCGCGGCGAGGTTGAACGCTATCGTTTTGGAGTAAACCGTTAATAAATTTGGCTATGCGGCTATTTAAGGCAGCAGACCAGGCTCGTTCGAAAAGTTGCCCTTTATGCTGGTCTATGGTGTAGTGAAACAGCAGCTGTCGAACTAAATCAATACTGATGCATACAGTTAAGAATATGCAGGGCATGACTAGTTGGAATACCAGTACCTTCCATGGGTTGCCCTCTAACATGGAGTGCAGCTTCCATTGTAAAAATGAATGCATCCAGGGGTGAGTGATAAGTAAAAATGCAGCAAAAGATCCTGAGGCTATTCGATTGATAAATGTGTAAAATCGTCTTCGAGATGAGGTCTCTTTGCTGGAAGCGCTAGCGGTATAGGTTGCCCACATGAGTAGAGAAAGACTAATTGCCAATGCAGGTATTGAACGCGGCGAGTCTGCAAATAGCTCATTGTATCTGCCAGGGACGCGAATTGCTGCTATGATGTCAAAAATAAGTACCAGCAGCATACCAATGTAAAACACACAGCGGCGGAGCTTAACTGATTGGAGCCAACTTGTATGGTACCAGCGTAAATATGAGATTATGATAAATTCATACACGAAGAGCCAAACGGATGTGATAACCAAATCAAGTGTGAAGTATGGAATCAGACCCCAGAGCAGCAAACAGAGTACGGTCAATCCCCCGTGTGATGCCTTGCCTAATGAACGAAGTCCACGATCAATCCAGGGGTATAGAAGCAAGAAAAGAATGTAGCTTGTTGGATACCACCAAACTCGCGTTATGGTCGGACATAGAGTTTTGAACGCCATGATTAAAAACTCTGAACGTGAGTGTGATTGAACGTTGGCGAGTTTTAACGCGACAAAAATACCAAAGACTAAGCTTGTGTAAAAAATCAATTGTCGTTCAAGGAGCCAGACCTTCTTCGCTGACTGTTTGAAACTGGGCAGCGATTTTTCGCATAAGAACCAAGCTGTGATACCGAAAAACAGCATATCGCTGATTCCACCGAAGTTTTTAATATATCTGATGACAATGTCGACAAACAGATTCTTACCAGTGTAAAAGTCAGCATCCGCTAAGCCATGCATACAGATAACCATAAACATAGCGAGGATCCGCAGCATCTCAATAGAGCTATTTCTGCTATGCGCTTTTCTCTTTACACTTGGAAATCCGTATTGTATATCAGGGCTCACTGCAGGTTCCTACTCGGTGGCGTTACTTGTGGTGGAATAAAAATATGTTCTTTTTGAGGTGCAAGACCAGTGTAGTTGAGGAACTGTCTTATCCTATCCGCTATATAGCTTTCGCTAGCCTTTTGCCAAACTCGGTTAAAAAGATTTTGCTCAAAGTAATCAATAGAAAAGTGGAATAGAAGTTGTCTAGCTAAGTCGATGACAACGCATATAGCGAAGAATATCGGAGGCAAAGCCAGTTGATATGTAACAACCCGCCAGGGATTGCCTTCGAGCACGAAATGGAGTTTTGTGTTCAACAGCATCTGAACCCAGGGATGCATGATTATTAAGAAGGCAGCAAATGCGCCAGAGGCAACAACATTAATTGTCGTATCGATAGCTTGTAGCGTAGGAGTGCGGTGAAGAGTTTGCTTCTGAGTTGCCCACATGAGTAAAGAAAAACTGAGCATGATGGCAGGGAACATTCTGGGAGAGTTTACAAAGCTCTCGTTATACATGCCGGGCAGTAGTCGAGCTCCGACAAAGTCACCGAAGACAATGCAGACTGAAGAAATTAGAAAAAGAATCTGTTGAAACTTCCGCGATTGCAGCAGATCATTGTGGTACCACCGCATGTATGAGATAAGAACATATAGATACAAAAATAGCCATACTGAATTAACCATATCCAAGGTCAGAAGCGGAATACAACCCCACACTGCAAACATCACAAATGCTAGCCATCCGTGAGCTCTTGGGCCGAGCGCATGGAGAGTCCTATCTAACCACGGGTATAAAATTATAAAGAAACAATAACTGGTCGGATACCACCATAAGCCTGTCAGAGTCGGCATTATTGTATATATACTCAAGTTCTTAAAGTAACCGCGGCTGATGAGTGTAAACCCGTTGAACTTGCAAATTACGAATATCATATATATAGAAATCGAGTAGAACAATAATTGCTGCTCAAGTTTCCAGATTTTAGACATTGAACGCTTTAACGTAGGCGATTGATTCACACATAAAAACCATGCAGTAATACTGAAAAAAAGACAGTCACTCAAACCTCCTAAGTTTTTTACTCCGCGGATAATGACATCTGCAAGGTAGCTCTGTCCAGTGTAGAACCGACCGTCGGCGATGTCGTGCATGCAAATAACACCAAGCATAGCTGCAATCCTCAAAGCTTCTACTCTGGTGTTGCGCTGGCGTAGATTATTCTTGTCATGAATCATCTGTTTCCTCTTATCCTACATGGGTTTTGCATCTTTCCCGTTGACGCTGGCCCCAATAGTTTCCCTAAATATAAACTCACGGTTTCGAATTTCCCGAAGTTTCAAAAGAAGATGCGGCTGACTCAATAAATAGTGAGATCTTTTCTGCCAATCTATTATATCGAATCATCGCCCATCCGCGCTCAAACAACGGAGCTTGGAACTTATCAACAGTAAAACTAAATATGAACTGTCTAATGAGGTCTATGGCAATAGCTATAGAAAGATATATTACTGGCATTAGGAGTTGACCAATTAATATATGAAAAGGGCTCAGTTCCAGTGCAAAATGGAATTTCCAATTGATAAAGCCGTTAACCCAAGGATGCACAATTATCAGATAACCCGCAAAACATCCTGATGCTGCTGTATTAATGAATTTGTGAGTAACAATCTCTAACGCATTCGATTCTCTAACCTCGCGCTGGGTTGCCCACAGGATAAGGGATAAAGCGAGGATTAGTGCTGGGAAATACCTGGGGTTGTTAAGCAGCGTGTAGTTGAAAGTACCGGGCAACCATTTAGCACCTATGAGAGTGCCAAGGATAAAGATACATAGAGCAGTGATAAATAGATTGATTTTCAACCGTTTTGACTGTAATAAGTCATTTCTGTACCAGCGCAAATATGAAATGAGGACATACAGGAAAATGAACAACCAAACACTGATATTCATATCGAGTAAAAAATAAGGTATAAGACCCCAGATGGCAAACATAATAATCGCGAGAGTGCCGTGAGTCTTTTGGCCTATTGCTCTGAGCCCTTTGTTAATCCAAGGGTAAAGGATTAAGAAAAAGGCATAGCTTGTAGGGTACCACCATAGGCCAGATAGGGTTGGGAATAGCGTCTGAATGCCCATAGCAATGAAGCCAGCTCGGTTGTGATCTTCGATACCCTTGATTTTTAATATCAAGAAAAGAAGAAGAATTGGGTATGCGTAGAAAAGTAGCTGCCATTCGAGTTTCCAGATTCTTTTGAAAGAACCTTTGAGTGTAGGCTTTTTCGCCATGCATAAGAACCATGCGGTGATACCAAAAAAAAGTGCATCACTAGTGCCACCGAAGTTTTTAATAAATCTTAGTGAGGCATCGACAGCATAATTTTTTTCCGTAAAGTAGTTACCATCGGCAATGTCATTAGAACAAACAATCATAAGCATCGCAAGTATTCTTAACAATTCAATATTTGGATTGCGCGTTTTTTCAGCAGTTACAGAAGCTTCATCGATATCTGTGTGTTGCAATATTCCTCCCACAGTAATCTCCATTCAATGTATAGATGCTTCTACCCTCACCAGTACATAGACTACAGCACTTTAGACACGAGATGGAAGACAGCATGTGTTTTGGGCTTAAGCATTAAATTAAAAACGGAAGTGCAGTGGAATACTTGGACACTCGGTCAAGAGGTTTGATTGATGGCGTATTCTAGGGAACTGTGTGAAGAGGCGGTTGCTTATGCGCATGAGGGGCACTCGGCGCAGGATGCGATGGAGCAGTTCCACAGTTTCCAGTCATGCTACGGTACGCTCGTGGCTGGGATATATATAGTACGCTCATAGTGCTGGGGCGACTTGAACCGGTGGTTCGTGTGAGTGTGGCTGGTATGGAACGCTTGTTTCGACCAGATGGGCTGGTGTGTTTTGATGTCGCTGGGCGCATGGTTGAGAGTAGTACGCGGGCTTGTGCCATGACGTTCATGTTGATGCGAAATAGGAGACGTTGCATGAATGTACCTGGCCAGATTTGTCTCAAGGCTTTAACTATGCTGCCGCCCTCGTCACACACCAGGACCTTGGAACTGTGCGTTGTATTAGGAGACTCCAGGTCAGACTGGTTACGCGTCTTGTTACCCGCCACCCGGTCACATGGTTCTCGGCCGCAGCAACCAATACCACGGTCTTGCGGTGCAAACAGATCCCTTCAATCTGCACCGCCCTTGGATGAGGGGGTCAGGTAGCATCAGGGACGAGATGAGCTAGTTAGGCGTTGTTTAGTACGAGCACTAACCCAGCCTGCCTCAATGCTTGTTTAGAGAATAGCCTGTCCAGACCACTTCTCAGATCGGTAGCCCATCTGTCATAGGTACGAGTTTTTAGGCACTACACGAGATGCATCTCCAGCGGGGTAGTGCTTTTACTACGTATTTTCCATCCACAAGCGGGGCAGCCTGGTGTATTCTAAGCAGACACATTCGAACTCGTTCCGCGCTTACTGCCACAAGAGGGCCGCTGTAAAGTTATTGGAGAATTTCCTGTTTACAAAATCAAATAGTTTAATTATTTTTTTACTTCTCAATATTCGCAACGACCTTCTCAAATCTATCCTTAAATAGTTGAGGAGCATCCGGGTAGATACGATCAAAAGTTTGTTCTAATGTGCGAACATCAGCCTTTTCATAAGAAGAAATTTTCTTGTATATCGTTACGATTAGGCTATTGTCAAATGAGAATTGCCTCAACACTTTGTAATGCCGACCGACGTAGCTTGAACTGTCCTGGACTAGGTTATTGAGCGCAACGACGACCTGTTCTTTATCAGGAGACATGTGAAGAGCCACTGGTGAAGAAGTAACTACATACTCTGCATCGAAAAAGTCAACGTTAAAACCGTCTCGTGAATCTACGCCCGCCGTAGCAACAGGAAATGGTTTTTCGATTGAACCTGGCAGTGAATAGTTAAATGGAAGATCGGCATTTAAATCAAAACTTGCAGCAGCAAAATAGACAAGAGATTGTCCGGCAGTCTGTTTCTTAAGATAATCTACAAAACGACCTTTTTCGCTAATATCATTCTGATATTTTGGAGCCACTAACTGTACGCCGATAAAATTGCTAACTATACCCATACTTGGAATTATAGAAAAACCTAAGCAGAGACTTAAAACAGATAAGATAGCCACTGCACTTTCAGCTAGCCTAAGATACATAAGCTTAGGAATATATAAAATGCCCGCAAAAATACTCAAAAAAATGCTAGATTCTATGAATGGAACCACAGCATACCAATGCTGATAGTCCAAATCTTGGACGCGCCAAAAGGTCATGAATACTACGACAGAACCCAAAGCAGCGGATGCAACTAGCCCAAGTATTTCATAAGAACCATTGATGCTAACTTTTTTGCTTTTAAGTTGAACGATCTTAGCAATCAATAAGATAAGACAAATACATGAGAAAATTAACCACGACCAGCCGATTTTACAAGCCGCATTCCACAATTTGCCAGTGAGTGTTAGCGTGTTATACGCGCTATAAGCATTAGAATAATTACCCAAAAATGACCTTTTAACAAAATCTCTAAAAAGTATTAACAAAGGTAAGAGGCAACTTAATGCCATCATTCCTGCAGTCAACACAAGGTTGCGCAGCAATTGCCATCGTTTGTCTTGCTGACATGCAAACAACTTAAATGACCAGAAGAGGATAGCAGCTACAACTAAACCAATCACGCCAAAAATAAACCAGCGACGAATAAGAAAAGTTCCTGCTACTCCGATCCCCAAACCAACTGCTTCCCAACGCTGCAATGGGAGGTCATCGTCGAATACTGCGACAAAAATGCAGCTGAAAAGAAGAGCAACAACTCCATCCAAATAGCCAGAAAATGAGGGGGCTAAGAATACCGGTATTACCAAGAAAGTGCTGTAAATCAATGGGAATGGAATTGTAAGAGACTTGCTGTCTTTTGCTTGTAAAGAGTCTAGCTTTGATGCGCAGAACGAAGCCATGAGTAAGGCAGTTGGAACAGCTGCTAACACTAGTTCAATAAAAAAGGTACTGGCCCAGTCAGGAAAAAGTCGAACCGGCAAAGACACAATCCAGGATAAAAGAGCGTTGTAATCATAAGTGTTTATCGAACTTATTACATAGTGGATACTGGCCCTAGGATTCTTTGATAAGTCTCTGTTGAATTGTAAAGTAGCAGACCAATATCCTGAGCTATCCCAACTTGGAACGAAATGATACCTACCGAGGTACAGACCGGAAGCAAAAAGAAAAACTAGTGTAATTAAAAAAATCTTGGTGTATTCACGGCTTGCAATATGTTTCAGATGTTTCCAAGCTTGTGTTGGATAAATGATCCAATAGAGTACAGCAAAAAATCCAACAAAACCGGAAAGACTGACAGCAAAAGGTCTTGTAATCGGAATCACTAACAGCAGCAGTAGAAACGCTATACCTGACGCTAACCGAGAATATGGCATCTGTCTGCTTCGCTTTACAACGAAACCACGAGGAGAGATTTTTCTGCCGGTATATTCCATTATTCTTCATTCTTTATTGATTGTTAAGAATACAACAAACAAAATTCTAGTACAAACATGCTACACCATATTGTGCAAATCAGTTTTTGACTCCCTACGACCGTTCTGGGCTGTCTCATTGCAGTCCTCAACCTCATCGCCGTAATAGATGTAATTTATTTTTTATAGAATTGCGCTCATCAACAGATAAAACGGCATACCAAGCAGATACGGTAAAGGCAACACTGTATAAAGCTCCCCACACGATGAATGAGCTAAGACTACTGACAGGTGAAAAGTGTGTCAAAACCACGAATACACTCGTAAGAATCACTGTGAGTACAAGAGTGGAGACCTGCTTAGCCCAGAAGTAGCGCATATCCAGTTTCATACTGAAGTGATAATAAAGATTCATGAGAATCCCGTATCCTAGCACCATACCAACTACGTATCCGATAGCGGTGGCCCAATACCCTAACCGCGGGATGAGTACGATAGAGATCACCACGTCCAGAGTCGCTGTAGTAACAAGAATGGCGCTTCGCGTCTTTTGCCTATTCCGTGCTCGTTGAATTTCAATTCCGGTATTCTGCACGAGGTCAACACCAACAGGAAGAATCATCATCAAAGCAAGCCAATAGGCATCAGCATTCTGGTCACCGGCCCAAAGGTGGATAAAATAGCGACCAATTATTACAAATCCACCGAAAACAAAGCAGAATAGTATCATCTGATAACGGCCGACACGTGTCATCAACTTAGTCAGTCGATCGCTATCATCACTGGAAGCAACGATACGATTGATCAGTGGAACAAAAACATTCGACATAGCTAAGGACATGGAGACGAATACTGTCCTAACTTGCATGGCAACTGAGAACACAGCTACCGTCGAGGAACTAGCCAACATACCCAATAAGAAATTGGGTACCTGGTTATTGACTAAATCTGTAATTTGGTTGAGAAAAATCCAGAAGCTGAAAACAAAAATTGATTTGAAAAGAGCGCGGTCAAATCGGTGTAGGTCAAAGCTCATACGCAGCTTGCTACAAGCGAATCTCACGTTGAGACCCAACAAAAGCACAGTAATTAAAATCTGAGAAAAAGCGACTCCCTGTGCGCCTAAACCACACTCAAGCAGAATCCATGCCAAGAATGGCTGGGCTAAAGTTGTGAACATTTGCCGCGACTGTTGAAATATAAACTGCTCGTGAGCCGCTATAAATGCGTCAAATGGCGTATTCAGGAAAGAGAATGCGATATTTATAGTGAGGATGAGAATAAGTGCCGCGGCAAGACTTCTCTCAGCTGAGGTGAGCCCCTGTGAGAATATCCTGTCGGTATTAGCCATGAGAATCAAACCAGTCAACATGGCCAAGCAAGCTACACACACGTATGTTATGAGATAAACCGTATTTAGCTGCCTGATACCAGTTGTATCGTTTTTCGCCTCACGTCGTGAATAAAAACGAATATATGCGAAAGAAAAACCTGCACTCAAAATAGATAAAGACATGACAACAGAGTTAACCATTTGGAAAACACCGTAATCATTTTGCCCAAGATAATGCAGAAGTAGGGGAGTATAGAGCAAGTAAACGAGATTGCGTACCAGAATATTGGCATAGCCCAAAAGAGCTCCGCTTCTACGCTGGTTTGCCACAGTTATCTCCTCAATACGCCAGTACACATCAGCCATTACTTGCGCGAACCAATTCTCATACCACCCACTACTGGAAGAGAAAACCTCTAAGCACAGAACTGAGCAGCTAATTAACGCTTAAAGTGTACTGCAAACCTATAGAATAATTTTCTATACATTAGATACAACGTGTTATAGACCGCAGGAGCTACTGACAAGAGCCCCCATGCAAACCTTGTTTTCCTACCAAGCGGGATAATGTCGGGGTTAACCTGTGCTTTCACGATAGGTACATACTGGCGCAAGGAACAAAGCGCCTGCTTTCTAAAAGCATGGTATCGGGATGAGGGCGTAATCCTAAGAGAGGCTTGATAAACCCGAACGAGATTCTCTAAATAAACGTATAACACATACGGAGCAGCCGCAGGAAACTTCTTAAGCATAAGCCGATAAAGCGATTCAAAGTAGTCTATAGTTTCTATATCTACAACTGTCGCATTCGAGCGACTCTCCTCGTTATGCCTATAAAAGTATTTTGGCGCAGGGTCAAAAACAAATCTGTCAATCTTCTCCAAGATTTGATACGTAACGGGTGCATCCTCTACATGCCATCCGTCAGGAAACTGGATTCCTTTGAACAGTTCTTTACGATACAGCTTGTCACACACACCCCTGCTCATACATGGGGCATTCCCATAGGGAGAGGCATTAACATAAATCAGTGCCTCCTCAGCACCACCCACAGTGTAATGCTCCAAAGAACCCTTAGTCATAAAATGTGAATCGCGGACGTCTGTCATGCCGATAGCAGAGACATCCGCTGATTCTCTCTCCATATTCCTCTGCATAACCTCATAGGCATCAGCGCTGATCCAGTCGTCGGCATCTACAAATCCGAGCAACTCTCCCCTTGCTGCTGCGACTCCTTTATTCCGAGCGGCGGCAGCGCCTAAGTTTTTTTGATGAATTACTTTTATCCGAACATCTTTTGCAGCCCAATCCTCACAGATTGCAGGAGTCCTATCTGGGGAGCCGTCATTAATGAGCAGTATCTCTAAATTGCTATAAGTTTGACTGGCGATACTTGCTATACATGTATCTAGGTATTTCTCAGCCTTGTAGACAGGGACAATGACACTTATAAGCGGTGTGCTATCAACCATTGTCAGCCTTTCTATGCAGTCGTACCATTATTTTTTGCCCTACTGTCGTACTCACACTCAATAGTGTGGAGCATATCAGCTAATGTGAACTTAGCGAGGTATTCGCTGCGAATTAAGTCAGTCCGTATTGGACTACTAAGCCGGTTTTCAACCAACTGTGCAGCTTGCTTAAGCTGTCCGCAATTATATAAATCACCAACATCTCGTGATTGCACTATCTCGTCAACGCCCGTTACTCGACTACTTACAATCGGCTTTCCTGCCCGTAACGCTTCTATAAGGCAATACGGTAACCCCTCATAAATCGAGGTGAGTAAGAATACGTCGAATCCAGCTATTAATCGGTCGGCGTCATCGCGAGCACCAAGCAGATGAATATTATTAGTCAGATGATGCTCGCTAATGTAAGATTGAGTAACCCCATAGAGCGGACCATCTCCGATATAGACAAAATGAACATTAGGATCTTTCTGGATGACGGCTTGCGCAATTTTACAGAATTCTACAGGGTTCTTCTGCCCAGACAATCGAGCGACTGTACCTACAACCTTGTTTCTCGCACACAAGCCAATCAGCTTTTTTGCTTCGTCTGGCGAGGGCAGATTAACGTCTGCAATCCCGTTCGGTATTACACGAAACTTCGCTGGCACATCAATACCGTTCTTGATTGCTTCGTTACGTTCACCTTGAGAGACGTTGAAAGTCTTTGTCGTTAGCAGACGGCTAAACCACCGTTCTAAAAAGACAAATAGACGACGTTTTCTCCTGCTAAATTCGGGAGCTTGAAATGAGTACGCATGCGGGGTGTAAAAAACTGCTTTGCAGTGACCTGATCTAGCAGCTAACCTACCCAATATTCCAGCTTTGGAACTATGGCAATGCACAATATCAGGATTAACAGCCCGCACGATAGTTCGCAAAAAAGCGTACGCCGCAAAATCGTGTTGCACGCTCAACGCCCTCCTCAGGGAGGAACATTGCCGCACATGCAAATGAGCATCTTGCTTCTGCATAAGCTCCTCAGTTAGACGACGAGAATTCCTTTCAGAGCCATGGATAAGCCACACGTCATAGCCATGCTGCACTAAACCCAGGGCCAAATCTGTAACATGCCGACCGCCACCACCGTCCAAAGCCTCAATAATTAAAAGAACTTTGAGGGCAGAAGAACCATCTAAGCGGCTTTCCTTGTCACAAGTCCCATCATCGGTATCTGCTTTCATTATCAACCCCTATACCCAGAAACTGCAAAGGTTCAACGGCTTTCATGCTGGCTACCGCATTGCTGCCTGCAAGTAGAAGTTCTGTAGCTTCTTTGCCTCCGTAGCAATATCATAGCCATGAGCACGAACAGCCGAAACCTCATCTTTTCTGCGAAATGTAGAAAGCTGCATTGCTTCTCGCGACCATCTACTTACTGAATCCTTGAGAGAAAAAAATTCCACGTTTTCAGTCATCTGAACCTCATGTGGAACACGATCCGAGACGATACAGGGTAGGCCGGCAGCCTGTGCCTCAATGACTGACATACCCAAACCCTCGAAGCTAGAAGGAAATACAAAAACATCCATAGCTTGTAAATAGCTCCACACATCCGGCACCGAGCCAGTAAAATGCACAGAATCAGACAAGCCAAGCTCATGGACTTTTCGCGCTAAACTCTCCTGCAACGGGCCTCCACCCACCAACAACAGTGCCGAATTAGGATTCCGTTGATGAATTTGCTGAAATGTTTGCAATAGGAATAAGTGGTTCTTCTCCTTAGAGAGCCGACCAACATTGCCAATTACTAGTTTGTTTTGCAGTCCCAGTTTCGCCCTGTATTTGTCACGAATAGCGCGATTAAACGAATACTTTTTTAGGTCAATAGCATTTCTGACAACCTTGAAATTCTTAGCTTCTACACCTTTTCCTCCGTATAGCCAAACCCCTGCTTGCCGAGAGCAAGCAAACTTATCAGTTGGATAGGGGCCTATCCTATGCCGAAAATACTCTCGGAAAGGGGTCTTAATATCAAAATCATGACGGGCACTATGAGCATGGGCAATTCGTACAGGAACATGCATATCTGCAGCAACTCGAAGGGGGAAATAGCTCCGCTCTTCAAGATTCGAGTGAATTATCGTATACTCGGGGTGCTCAACTAGGAATTGACGAAATTCTCTCTTATACTGACTAAAATATTGCGGATACATAGGACACATCCGGAAGATGCGACCACCTAAATCCTGAATTTCGTCTTCGTAATCTCCTGGCTCCTGCCTGTTCACCAGAAAGTCATACTGGACTTTGCTGCGGTCAAAATTACGCAGATAGTTCATAACAAAGGTTTCCGCACCGCCACGGTCCATTTTCGTTATCAGCACCAGCACACGTAACGCCTTGTCCATAGACAGAACCTTCCATCGCAATCTTGAAGTACCAACCACTGGCCGGTGTCGTAAATCTCTATATGCTCAGCAACAACTGCTGCCACTGCCGCTTGACATTCTCTACATGGTACCTTTCGGTATCGTCCATAGAGCTCCGTGAAAAACGGCTCCTCTCCTCAGGGTTCTTAATAAGTAAGTTGATGCAATCAGACATAGCCGTACAATCACCCTCTGCGACAAGGTAACCATTTACGCCGTCGAGAATCAATTCCGAAGGTCCTGTCTCACAATCGAAACTGACAACTGGTAAGCGATGGGCTTTTGCCTCCAGCAACACCATAGGAAGGCCTTCATAACGAGAAGTCAAAACAAACATTGCCGCCTGACGATAATACTGTTCCACATCGCTGACATTGCCAACAAAATGGAGCTGCTTACCCACGTTGGTTTCAGCAGCCAACTCCACCAGCTTTTGCTCTTGTTCTCCACTACCTAAAACAACCCATTCCCATGTTGGATGCTGAGGAAGCACAACATGCGCAACCTCCACAAGTAGGTCAAAACCCTTCTGCGGCGTTAGCCGCCCGATGCTCAATATCATGGTGGATTCCTGCTTATATGTGTTCATCGCTACAGGAGTT
This sequence comes from Bombiscardovia nodaiensis, assembly GCA_033127725.1. Lineage (NCBI taxonomy): Bacteria > Bacillati > Actinomycetota > Actinomycetes > Bifidobacteriales > Bifidobacteriaceae > Bombiscardovia > Bombiscardovia nodaiensis. Next base: position 2,241,964 of record AP026798.1, read on the forward strand.
CCAATGGGATTCGGTATCGTCGTTACAGGACAATACAAGCGCAAATTCTTCTTATACAGTTGGGCATCACTATCAGTAAGTGTAACTATTGCCGCTGCTTTCCTCGCAGCAAGTCGTCTAGAAATCTTCCTGTACGGGACGCCCGGATTCTGGTGAAAATTAAAATGTTCCCAAGAAATGACACGTGTATGCGAGAACGCAGTTGCCGGTATAGAATACAGGTCAAGTATGCCATCGACATCAATTAGGATATCAATAGACCTGCTCTTCAAAAACGATCGTAAGCGTTTTACAGTCCGACCTATACTCAATATGCCATGGGTCTCCTCACGAAAGATTGAAAACCGCGGAATAGTAGCCTGTAATCCAAAAAAGGGCTTGCTCTTTTTTTCGTACAGGCTAATGCACTCTACTTGAAACTGAGCTTCGCGCTCAAGCATGTTAGCAAGCTGTACAGTCACTCGCTCTGTTCCACCTGAGTCAGTTATGTCGTTGATGAAAAAGCAAATTCGTTTATGCGCCATTCTAATTCGCACCCCCTCTTCCTCATCAATCTTCCATCAGCATCAAGACTGTCCTAACTTACAAATCTGCCATAAATGATGTGTATGGAATTACCTCATGATGCCCTAGCACAAAAATGAGATAAAAGCACAAGACTGTATACCCTAACAATACAATGCTTTGCAAGTACTTACCTAGCACAGGACGAATCCGACTGAATGCTAGACAAGCCAGCATAATGAGAAAAATAAGGAAATAATCAGATAGCCGAAGAGCAATCTGTACACCAGAGAAACCATTGAGTATGATCACATACAGAAGCGATCCTGCACTTGCTAGCCGAACTAAATTTAGACCTGACTTTCCTGCCGACCTACGGAAGAGACGCATCCACTTCTCCGAAAAGATATGGTGATAGCGAATCACTAATGTATCTGCATAACATTGTGATCGTTCATGCCCTCCTTTAAAAATAAACTTTCTGATGCGATACTCAAGTTTTGTATGAGTTAGCACGTGTCCAGCTGACCACCATAAAACAAGAAGAGCGGATAAAAATACGACATTGGGAATTGCATTTACCACTAAGCTATATAACAGTGACCCCTGATTGGCGAACTCTTTATCATTCGACAAATAATGTCGATACTTAGGCATCGCCGCTATGAAAGGCACCATTAGTGCACGGGCACCTACTATACGTAAGATAAATGAGCCGCAGAAAGTTACGATACCAAAAGTAATAAATACCTTCTTATAACGCGTTAGAATATACAAGATTGGGAGTGCTAATACAACCACAGCAGACACATGTATGCTAATAGCAATTATTACACACGTCAATGCCCACCAGTAAAGCCTGCGAGCAAACAGAAGGAAAGCAAAAAGGCAGAGAGAAACAGCAAAGAATTGTCGAGACGCGTTCATCGCTGCAAAAAACGTCTGAGACACGTAAAGGAACAAAGTAGCAAATGACCAGTATTTACTACTAATAAGGAAATAGAAGAAAAAGCCAAAAGCTGTGTATAGCAAGAGACTCTCAAAAACAAAAATAATAGGGAAGGGAAAGCCCAGGGCAGCAAAGCCTCGGTTTAACACGCAATATCCGATATTCGACGCGCAGTATGACGAGTGCTGCTGAGCCTGTTGATACAGGTGTGCGTACATTAAACTGTCAGTACCAACAAATGAGCTCCTGAGCCCATTCACTGCGCCCATCAACCCTAAGCCAAGAATCATAAAAAGCATTCGCATACGAAAAGTCAGACGGTCAAAGAGCGATACGCCATAAAGCAGCGCCAAGACGAAGAATACAACCAGATATACAAACACCTGTATCAGCCTTTCCTGTATCCTTGCGCGTTCTTACACTAGTTTACAACACCCTCCTGCCTTGTTCAGAGAGCCCGTTGTCTAATTACAAGTGCAACACCCTTTCCTACAATGGTGATTTGTCAAGAAAAACCAGGAGAAAAAAGGTGTTGCACCATGAGCATATCGTATTCGCACCTCTCGGCAGCGGAGCGCCACCTGATCGGCGCGGGCGTGGCGTCCGGCATATCGATCCGTCAGATAGCCCGCCAGCTGGGCCGTCCGGCTAGCACGGTGAGCCGTGAGATCAAACGCAACACCTGGCTGCCCTCCAACCAGGCCGAGGCCTACCGTCCCTACCGGCCCAACAGGCTGAAGACCGGGCCGTGGACGAACCGGTACTACGTGTCCGGCGAGGCTCAACACAAGGCCGAACGACGCCAGGCCGAACCACGCAAACCCCGCCGCATGGCCTCGGACCGCCTGTGCGCGCAGGTGGCCCGCGGTTTGCGCGCCGGATGGTCACCAGCGGCCATATCAGGCTGGCTGACCCTGGCCTGGCCCGATGATCCGAGCATGCGGGTGTGTGCCGAGAGCGTGTACCGGTGGATCTACTCCACCAAGGCACGCACCCACGAGTGGGCCCAGTACCTGTCCCGCGCCCACCGGCGACGCAGAAAAGCCCAGGGGCGGCGGGGTAAAGGACCCACGATCATACGACGCACGCCCATCAGCCAACGCCCCGAAAACGTGAACACCCGCGAACAGTTCAGCCATTGGGAAGCCGACAGCGTCATCGGCTCCGGCGCAGCTAACCTGCACACCGAGGTGGAACGCAAAACCAGGTTCCTCATCGTGCGCAAGGTCACGGACAAAAGCGCTGCCAACACCATAAGCGCCCAACTGGCCATCTTCACCGCCCTACCCGCCGCCGCCCGGTTGAGCGTGACCTGCGACAACGGCACCGAGTTCGCCCGCCACTACGAGCTGACCGACACCCTGGGCATGAACACCTGGTTCGCCGACCCCTACTCCTCCTGGCAGAGAGGCAGCAACGAGAACAGGAACGGCATACTACGCCGCTACCTACCCAAAAGCACCAACCTGGACAACCTAGACGAGACAGAACTCCAGACCATCGTCGACACCATCAACAACACACCCCCTAAAAGTCATAAACTGGAAAACACCCGCCCAAGCATGGCAAGAAGAAATAGACAACCTACTACAATCAAACCAACAACCACCATTGCACTTGTAAATAGACAACGGGCCGCACCCCCCTATCTCACATGTACTATAGAATGGCACAGTGGCAGTGCTTTTAGATAGAAGACTAAAGTCGTGGAGAAAAAGGAGGGAGATGATATGAATGATAACAAGGATCAACTTCCTCACTCTACGACTAAACAGCGCTCAACTGTTATGCCACACCTCCGCTTCAGCAACCAACTGTTTGACCAGTCGGATAATGAACACCCGGCGCTGCAGCAGCTGAAGAAGACACCGGCTTGGCGGTATGCGTATATTGGTAGCTTGCTGGCGGTTGATGTGGTGGTTATGCTGCTGGCTTTGATTATTTGCGTGGCGGCTAATCTTTCGGCTTATGACACGCTGGCTCAGCGGATACCACCTGCCCTCTTTGCGGTGCTCCAGTGTGGAATTTGGGTGATTTGCCTGCTTTTGTGCGGGGCCTACCATCGGCATGTTATGTCGGAGGGGTACGATCTCTACACCAAAATCATCAACGCGGCTGTGCTCACGATCGTGTTTACGAGCTGTCTGGTGTACATGCTCGGTCTCGATCTGCCTCGCACGTCGGTCATTGCGACGCCGATTGTGGCCTGTGCGCTTGAACTTGTGGCTCGCTGGCAGATGCGCCGGATTCTGCACAAATGGCGCCTCAGGGGCCAGTGCCAGTATCGAGCTGTGATCGTGGGATCTCCTGCGGGCATTGATGCCATGGTGGACAAGCTCCGCAAAAGCGATGCCAGCGGGTACCGACCGATCGCTGTGTGCCCTATTGCACTCGATCCGGACCGTACTGACGGCAGCATCATCGCCGTTCCCTACCATGGGCGGCCGCACGGTTTAGCTGGAGCAGAGCAGGACCTCAGCGCCACCGTCAAGATTGACAGCGCCGCCTCGAATCAGGAACCTTCTACCGACGGCTACGACCTGCAAGTCATTGCCTACAATTCCCACCTGCCTCGCACTGCTGAGAGCATCGGCGCGCAAATCGTCATCGTTGCCGACGTCATCGACCGAGACAACGAAATTATGCACACACTCCCCCTCGCCGTCGAATCCCTCGGCATTGAGCTGGCCGTGTCCATTTCAGTCGCCGACATAGGCGCCCACCGCATTGACCTGGACTATTCGGGCGACCAGCCCATTATGATTGCCAGCCTCCCCCAGTATTCCTTTACCACCCGCTTCATTAAGCGCGCCATGGATATTGTCGGCTCCACTATTGCCTTGATTATTTCGGGTCCACTCATCATCCTGCCAGCTGCTATCGCCATCAAAATCGAAGACCACGGGCCCGTGTTTTACAAGCAGAAACGTATTGGCCGCAACGAGGTTCCCTTCTACTGCTACAAACTGCGCTCAATGAAAATCAACGCCGACAAGATGGATGCTGAAGTCGCACAGACCACAGGCCAGCAGCTCGGCGCACTCTTCAAGGTCAAAGATGACCCGCGCGTCACCAAAGTGGGCAAATTCATCCGCAAGTACTCCATAGACGAGTTTCCCCAGTTCTTAAACGTCCTCAAAGGCGACATGTCCCTGGTCGGCCCACGCCCCCAGCGCCAGTACGAGGTAGACGCCTACGGCCCCCTCTACTCGACCCGCCTGCTCGTACGCCCCGGCATCACAGGGCCCTGGCAGATCTCAGGCCGCTCCGACCTCTCCCAAGAAGAAGCCGAACAACTCGACGTCTCCTACATCCAACGCTGGTCCATCACCGGAGACCTCGCCATCCTCGCCAAAACTTTCGTAGCCGTCATCACCCACAAAGGCTCTTACTAAGCTTTATATGACATGGATATTGCTTGTAGGCGCCCGACGTGCAAAATTCGAGTACCTACAAGCAATGTAAAGCTATTTCATATTGCAGACTGCGAGAAATTAGGCTTTACCATGCCCACTACCGCTTTAGCCGCGCACCTTGCGCCAAGCGCGTTTTCCTAGTTTGCGCAGTTCGGAGGCTAGGAGGACTGTGAAGGCCAGGCCTAGGCACTCTAGCCAGGTGGTGGGGGTTAGGGGGGTGGTGCCGAAGGCAGCGGAGAGGAAGGGGACGTAGATGACTAGGAGCTGGAGGGCTACTGACAGGGCGATAGCCCCCCAGAGCCAGGCGTTGCTCCAGAGTCCGACCAGCGCGGACTGTCGGGAAGAGCGCGAAGCAAGCGCGTTGAAAAGCTGGGCGAAGACAAGGATGGTGAAGCCCACCGTTCTGGCCTCTCGCAGCTGAGCCTCGTGCCCCAGAGCACTGACCGAGCGGTCGGTGAAGAGCCCGCCAGACAAGTGCATATCCATGCCGATGAGCGTCACGAGAGCCATCACCAGACCGATGTAAACAATGTCAATCCACATGTCCCTGTCGATGACTCGGTCGCTCATCTTGCGCGGCGGCCGACCCATCGTGTCCTCAGTCTGCGGGTCAACGCCCATGGCGAGCGCCGGAGCCGCATCGGTCAAGAGGTTGATCCACAGCAGCTGCGTGGCGAGGATAGGCACAGTGACCCCCACGCTGCCCGGCTGAGCAATCCCCAGTATGCCCGCAAAGACTACGCCTCCGAAGACCGTGAAGACCTCACCCATATTGGAGCTGAGCAGGTAGCGCAGGAATTTGCGGATGTTGTCAAAAATGCCCCGGCCTTCGCGCACCGCCTGGACGATAGTGGCGAAGTTGTCGTCAGCCAAAATCATCTTGGCCGACTCCTTCGTCACCTCGGTACCGGTAATGCCCATCGCCACGCCAATATCTGCAGCTTTTACGGCCGGTGCATCGTTCACACCGTCGCCTGTCATGGCCACAATCTGGCCCTGGCGTTTCAAGGATTCCACGATCTGGAGCTTGTGCTCGGGCGCTACTCGGGCGTATACCGACACTTGGGCCGTGGTCCTGTCGAGCTCAGGCTGGTTCATTTGGTCGAGCTGGGTGCCTGTGCAGGTCGGCTCGCCTGCGCGGATAATGCCCAAATCGCTGGCTATTTTGCCCGCAGTCAGGGGATGATCGCCCGTAATCATCACGGTGCGGATACCGGCTCTGTGGGCCTGGCTCACGGCGGCGCGAACCTCGGTGCGCGGCGGGTCGATAATGCCCACCATGCCGGTCCAAATCAGGCCATTTTCTAAGCGATCGCTGCCCTCCACCACTCGCTCGGTGGACAGCTTTAGGGCGGGAGAAGGCGCCTGAAAATCAGAATCAGGCCCTGCCTCGGTCTCGCACTTGGTCTCAGCCCTGGTCTCAATCTCTGCCGAGATCTCAGCCTCAGACCCAGAGCCAGAGCCAACTGCATTCCCGCAAGGAACGGCGAAATCTTGCAGTTCGGCTCCACTCAACCACCGGTAGGCTTGGCCCAAGGTGCGGTAAGCCTCAGACGAGAGCTCCTCAATCTGCCCCATAATGGACGCCCGGTCCTGGCCCGTGAGCGGCCTGACCTGCCCTGCTTCACGAATGTAATCGCACCGGCTGAGCAGCACATCGGGCGCTCCCTTGGTGAAGAGACCAACCTGGCTGGTCGGCTCTTGGCCGACTAGCTCTCGGCCAGTAAACTCGCGGCCATCTAGCGCTTGTTCCTCCTGCCCGCGGCTGGGCCGTTCCCAATCGGCTTCAACTTGAGCTGCGGCACGACTGGCCACTACTGACATCATCTTGCGCTCTGATGTGAAAGGAATTTCAGCCAACCGGTGGAAGTCGGCAACTATATCGTCAGCCCGCACCTTGCGCGCGGCTACGACCACGCAGACTTCAGTCGGGTCTCCCACGGCCTCCCAACGGCTCTGGACAGGCCCGTCCTGGCCCGTATGGGGCACATTAGCGCCGACACTGGCACCGATACCAGTTTCAGCCTTCAGCTCGCTAGTGGTACCTTCCTGTGCCTCCTGCGGCGTTTGCTCCGGCAGCTCGACGAGCTCGCCGTCGTTGGCTAAGGCACCAACTGCCAAGGCCCACACCACATCGCCGGCCAGCAGCGGACTGACCTTAACCTCGCTAGCTGAGGCCTGCGGTGCGAGCGAGCGCCCACCGTTCCCGTCGTGAGCAGCGCGCCCAGAACCGTGCTCCTCGCTCTCTTCCTGTGCCTCCACTCCCCCAACTGGCAGCATCTCCCCCACGGGCTCGTAGCCGGTCCCGCTCAAGCGCACCTGGCCCGCGGGCACGAGGACGCGCTCCACGGTCATTTCGTTGCGGGTCAAAGTGCCCGTCTTGTCCGAGCAGATAACGGACGCCGATCCCAGCGTTTCTACCGAGCTCAGCTTCTTGACAATCGCGTGATGCTTAGCCATGCGCTGCACGCCCAGAGCCAAAACCACGGTCATAATGGCGGTCAAACCCTCCGGCACAGCAGCCACGGCCAGCGACACGGCCATAAGCAAAGAGTCAATCACGTCTTGCGCGCTGCGGAAGCCCTCCATGAGCGCCAGGGCAGCGAGCACCACGACCGCAATAGCGCAGACGGCCACTCCGAGCACCTTCGAAACCTTGGCCATCTCCTTCTGCAGGGGCGTGGGCTCCTCCGGTGTGTGGGCCAGCAGCTGGGCAATCTTGCCCACTTGCGTCTCCATACCGGTCGCCGTGACCACCATTCGCCCGGTGCCTTGCGTCACAGCCGTGCCGTTGAAGACCATGTTCGACCGGTCAGCCAAGGGCGCGGGCTGGCTCAGCTTGCCCACCCGCTTGCTCACCGGTACCGACTCGCCGGTCAGCGAGGCTTCGGACACATGCAGGCCCGCGGCAGCGAAGAGCCGACCGTCAGCGCAAATAGTGTCGCCCTCTGCCAAAACCACCACGTCGCCGGGCACAATTTCGCTCGTGTTGAGGCTCCTGACCCGCCCCGCCCGCAGGACGTTGGCCCGGGCTGCCGTCATGTCTGCTAGCGCTTCCACAGCCCGCTCAGCCTTGGCCTCCTGGGCGTACCCCAGAGCGGCGTTGGCCAGGAGAATAATGACAATCACAATAGCGTCAAAGGGCAGCGGGGAGCTGGACGAGCCGGCGCTCGGGTGTGTGCGCTCCACCACCCAAGCCAGCAGCGAGATGAGGGTGGCCGCCAAGAGCAGGTAAACCAGGGGGTCCTTAAACTGCTCCAAGAACTTGCGCCAGCCGGGCGTGGGCGGCTCTCCTGCCAGCTCGTTGGGCCCAAAGCGCTCTAAGCGCCGGGCGGCTTCCTGCTCGCTCAAGCCCTGCTCAGGGTCCACGGCGAGCGCCTGGGCTACTTGCCCGGCGTCTATAAGAGAAGGATCTGCGCCCTTCAAGGCCTGCGAATCTGCTGCCTGCCCGCTACGAATATGGCCCTCGGGGACCGTGCTGTCGCCGGTGTCGATACGTTCGGGGCTGCTGGATAACCCAGTCATGCTACTCCCATGCTCATGCCACGGAGTAGTCAACCTCTTGCGATCCACCCGCGAGTGCCGGTGGGCGCTGTGAGCGAGGCTGCGTGGATATCAACCAATTGCGTTGGGTACAGTATACCCGAATCAGGCCGATATTGATTTCGCTGAGCGCAGGATACGTATGCGCACGCATATGCACATACGCATATATGCGAGCTCCGCCTGAACCCCATTTGACTTCAAGCCGACTTGAAGTTGTATGACTAGAGCTAAGCATGTGCAGGGGGCTCAACCTGACCGGCGCAGCTAGGGAATATCAAACTTGCGAAAGGACCCACTATGGCTATCAAACAGACCGCTGGGCACGATCAGCTCGGCGAATTTGCCCCACTCTTCGCGCACCTGAACGACGACGTACTCTTCGGGGAAGTCTGGTCCCGGGAGAGCGAAATGTCGGCACACGACCGCTCGCTCATCACCTGCGCCGGACTCATGTCGATGGGGCTCTTCCCCCAGCTCAAGAGCCACTTAGAAATTGCCAAGCGCAACGGAGTTACCCGCAGCGAAATCGTAGAGCTCATCACCCACCTGTCCTTCTACGCCGGCTGGCCCAAGGCCTGGTCCGCGTTCGAGCTGGCCAAGGAAATCTTCGGGGAAGACCCGGCTCAGGGCGCGGCAGGGCAGGGAGCTACTCCCGAGCACGGCCCTTACCCCCTGGGCAATCCAGCTGATGGCCCTAACTTCACTGGCCACGCTTGGCTGCACATGCTCACCGAGCCCGATGCCGAGTGCTCAGCCGGCAATGTCACCTTCGAACCAGGCTGCGTCAACCGCTGGCACACCCATCCGCATGGGCAACTGCTGTTGGTGACTGCTGGGCGCGGCTGGGAGCAGGAAGAGGGCAAGGAGCCGCGCGAATTAAAGCCCGGCGATGTGGTCTTCTGCCCGCCGAATGTGCGCCACTGGCACGGCGCTTCCCTCGCTTCTGCCATAACCCATGTGGCCGTCACCCCAGCAGCAAACGGGGAGTCGCCAGTCACTTGGCAGGACTTTCCCGACGCAGCTGCAGTAGCCAAGCTCGGCTGAACTCCACAGCGCAAAAGAACCTTACGGGCAAGAGGCTGGTTGGCTCCTGCCCGTAAGATGGAATTATGGCAAATAAGAAAGGCCCAACTAAAGGTTCGGGCGGCAAGCATCGGTTGAAGTTGCGCGGCAGAGGCCCCACGCCCAAGGCCGAAGATCGGGTGTATCACAAGGCCTACAAGGCCAAGCAAGAGAACATGAAACGCCAGGCGGCTGACCCTCGACTGGCGGCTCGGCGACGGGCAGACCGCTTTGCCAGCGACCCCAGTGACCTGGTCCTCGGGCGCAACGCGGTCCTGGAGGCCCTGCGCGTAGGTGTGCCCTCCAGCCAGCTCTATGTGGGCGCGCGCCTGGAGCACGATGACCGCACGCGAGAAATTATTCGACTCGCAGGCCAGGCGGGCTTGAACATCTTGGAAGCAGACCGGCTGGAGCTGAACCATATTGCTCACGCCAGCAACCACCAGGGCGTGGTGCTGAAGGTAGAGCCCTACGAGTACGCCACCTTGGACCAGCTGGCCAGCAAGGCCGAAAAGCATGCGACCGCTGTGGCCGGTATTGGCGGAAGCACAGCGATTGCCGCCCGCCCCCTCTTCATTGCCCTGGACGGCGTGACTGACCCGCAGAACTTGGGTGCCGTCATCCGCTCGGCCGCAGCTTTTGGTGCCTCGGGCGTGATTTTGCCCGAACGGCGATCGGCCTCGGTCACTGCAGCAGCCTGGAAGGTCTCGGCGGGAGCCGCGGCCCACCTGCCCGTAGCTCGCGTGGTCAACCTCACCAAAGCGATTGAAGCCCTGCGCGACCGCGGTTACTATGCCGTTGGCCTGGACGGCGGCGGCAGAACGCTGGTGGGAGAAACTGGATTCGAAAGCGACCCGCTGATTGTGGTCCTGGGTTCGGAAGGCAAGGGCTTGAGCCGCCTGGTCCGCGAGGCCTGCGATACCATCGCCAGCATCCCCATCTCGTCCGCCGTGGAATCGCTCAACGCATCCGTGGCCGCTGGCATCTCCCTGTACGCCGTCGCCACCGCCCGCCGCAAGGCCGCTGACGCCCCGTCTGAGGCGTAGACGGGCCGAAGCCTATTAACTCTACTCACATAACCATGAAAGGGCCAGCAGGACGTTCTTATGTGCCTTGCTGGCCTTTTTTATAGGCTCAGGGCCTCTCAGCTAGCCCAGACTGAGTCGTCCTGGTCGTCGCGGTAGAGGTCGTCCACGTCGTCGGAGTCGGCAGAGTCGTCGCGCCGACTGTCCGCCTCACTCCCCGCGCCCTGCGTTTCGTCATCTGCAGCGGCCTTGTTCCAGCGCTGGTCGTCATCCACCACAGCCGAATCGGCCTCATCGTTAATCGTTTTCATCTGGTCGGCGTCGAGCTTGTAGTCCGGCAGCGACTCGTCAATGTAGCTACGCACAGCCTCGCCCATGGGCACGTCGTGGCCAGCTTTCTCCGCCAGCAGCCAGCGCCGGGTCAGGACCTCGTGGAAGAACTGGGCGGGCTCAATCTGCGAGCGATATTCGGGCGGAATCATGCGAACTGTGGGTTCAAAAACCTCGCGCATCCAGTCGGTAGCCACGATTTCCAGGTCCTCACCCTGCCGCCAGGTGGAGGTGCGATACACGTCCAGATCGTTCAGGAGCCGCCGGGCCTGGTTCTCCTGCACGTCCAGTCCGGTCAGCCGCAGGAGCTTGCGGGAGGCGTAACCGGCATCGACCACGCGCGGCCTCACCAGCACCCGCTTGCTGTCCTCGTCGGTGTTCATCTCCAGCTCGTCCACATCGAAGCCCAAATCGTTGAGCTTGTTGACGCGCTTTTCAATCTTCCACATCTCGTCGGGCGAGAAGGACTCTTCGTCGGTCAGGGCCGACCAGAGCGAATGATAGCGCTCCACCAGGCGGTTGCCCACGCTCACCTCATCCACGTCCGAAGACAGGAGGTTGCCGGAATTCAAATCCATCAACTCGCCGATGATGTTGGTCCGGGCCAGGTCAATGTCGTACTCGCGCTGGCCGTCGGTCAGCGTCGGATAGAGGGCACCCGTCTCAGCGTCCACCAGAAAAGCCGCGAAAGAGTCCGCGTCGCGCAGGAAGAGCACGTTGGACAGGGACACGTCGCCCCAGTAGAAACCGCCCAAGTGCAGGCGCACCAGGAGCACCGCCAGAGCGTCAATCAGGCGCTCGGCCGTGTCCGGGCGCAGGTTGCGGGCGAAAAGCGCACGGTAGGGCAGGGAAAACTTTAAGTGCTTCGTGACTAACATTGCCTCGAGCGGCTGGCCCTGGCTGTCGTGGCGGCCTGTGACCACGGCTATGGGCTGCACAGTCGGCAGGTTGAGCTTCTGCAATTTGCGCAAGAGCTCATACTCGTGTTCAGCCACTTGCTGGGTGATCTCCTTCATGGCGTAGACTTCGCTGCCTACGTGCACGAAACGCACGACGTGCCGGGAAATACCGCGCGGCAGGTTGGCCAGAAGCTCCTGGGGCCAGGTCGCCAGTGGCTTCTCCCAAGGGAGCGTGAACATTTTCGGGTTTGAGCTGGCCGCCGTGATCTTGAGCGCCTCCGGCTCCCGGTCCGAAGCCGAATCGCTGGGTGCCTGCACGGAAGTAGCCTTGAGCGCCCTGGGATCCATTTGAGTGGCGTTGATCTGGTCAACCTGCCTGCCCACGGTTCGCAGCGCGGACGTATTCGCCTTTGTCATACTTCCTAATCTAATAGCCACCCACCCCAGAGGCGGTCGCCATGCCCGCAGCCCTGGTTCGGATAAAGAATGGTCCCATACCGTAAGGGTATGGGACCATTCTCAACATAAAAAATCGAGAAAAAGAATAGAGGAAACTACTGCATTGGCCCGGGGCTGGAAGTGGGATCGGCCTCCAACCCCGGGCAACAGTACTAGTTGAGACGCAGCTCTGTTGCGGGGGAGAACAGGTGCATCTTAGCTGGGTCGATGTGAATCTTGACCACGTCGCCAACCTTCGGCAACTGGCGGGGGCTCACACGAATGGTCGTCAGCTTGTTCTGATCGGACATAACCGTGGCCTTCTGAGCCGGGCTGTCATCGGTCAAAATGTTGCCGTAGATGTAGCCGTCAGAGCCCAAATCCTCGACGTTCGCCACCGACAGGGAGAAGGCATCTGAATCGCCAGCGCCAGCCAGCGAAGCATCCTCAGGGCGGAAGCCGACCACAATGCGGCCGTTGTCCTCAGGAGTGAGCTTGTCGACAGCCTCACGAGGCAGGCTGACCGTGTCTTCACCAATCTTGGCCTGGCCGTTGACGACCGGGTGGATGTTGATGTTCATCGAAGGCGAGCCAATGAAGCCGGCCACAAAGACATTGTCAGGGTGATCGTAGAGCTCAGTAGGAGCGCCGACCTGCTGGAGAATGCCCAGCTTGATGACGGCGATACGGTCGCCCATGGTCAGAGCCTCAGTCTGATCGTGGGTCACGTACAGGGTGGTGACACCCAGCTGACGCTGGAGGGCAGCAATCTGCGTACGGGTCTGCACACGCAGCTTGGCGTCCAAGTTCGAAAGCGGCTCATCCATCAGGAAGACCTTAGGCTGACGAACAATGGCGCGGCCCATAGCGACACGCTGACGCTGACCACCGGAGAGAGCCTTGGGCTTACGGTCCAGGAACTCGGTCAAATCCAAAATCTCAGCGGCCTTCTCGACGCGCTTACGGATTTCATCCTTAGGAGTACCGGCAATCTTCAGAGCGAAGCCCATGTTGTCGGCCACCGTCATGTGGGGATACAGAGCGTAGTTCTGGAAGACCATTGCAATATCGCGGTCCTTGGGCTGCATGGTCGTGACATCCTTGCCACCAATCATGATGCGACCCTTGTTGACCTCTTCCAGGCCTGCCAGCATACGCAGCGTCGTTGACTTGCCGCAGCCAGAAGGACCAACGAGGACTAGGAATTCACCATCTTTAATATCCAAATCGAGGTTATCTACCGAAGGCTCCGTGTTGCCTGGGTAGACGCGAGTGACATGCTCGAATACCACTTCTGCCATTTGATTTCCTTTCATCGGCAGGTACGTGCCGAACGATCCGTAGTGAAGGGTTTCCACTGTGGTACCGCCTCGAAACCTAGCCAGCTATGGAAAGGCCGCGGAACGGTTATTCATTTTTGCGGTTCAGAGATACTCTCCCTTGAGCCAAGCCCCAGTATACACCTCGGGCCCGCTGGCGGCTAGACCGGCGAGCCCAAAGCGTGTCGCCTAAAAGGAGCTCACCCGACTCAAAGCCCCTTGCAGGCCCCTGCCGAAAGCTCCCAAGCGCTCCTACTCCTCTGCCTTGCTCTCCTGCTTGAGCACCAACACGCCGTTGGGCTCGAGGTAAGCCTTGCCGTCCTCCAGGCGGGCCAACGAAGCCACCATCGGTTCGCCGGTGGCCGGAGTCGCTGTCTCGTGGTCGGTGCGGTTGAAGAGGAAGATGAAGCGCCGACCGCTGGTTTGGTCAGCGCGCTCAACCTGCAGAATATCGCCGTCGGCCTGACCCGCAATTCCCTCCAAGCCCATGGCCTTCAGGAGTTCCGGCAGGCTTTGGGCCAGGCCCTTGCGGCCCAGCTTGCCAGCCACATACGCCGCCTTGCCCTGCCCGAATTCGTTGACTGTGATGGCTGGCAGGCCGTCCAGTCCCGTGCGCTTAGGGGCCTGGAAGGTGGCCAGCACGCGAGCACTCGGCTCGACCGAAGTGATGACATCGGCCATATCGTGCGCCACGGCCCCGTTGCTCAGGTCCAAGTGGTCCAAGGTGCCCGGACCCGAACCCATGGGCGCAAACTCCTCGGAGCGCACACCCACTACGTCGCGGATTGAACCCGGGTAGCCGCCCAGCCAAATGTGGTCGCGCTCGTCGGAAATGCCCGTGTAATAGGTGACGAAAAGCTTGCCGCCGCCGGAGACGTAGTCGTGCACCCGCTGCGAATTCGCCTCGTCCAGCAGGTAGACCGCCGGCAGCACAGCCGCCTGGTAGGAGTCCCAGGGACCGCGCAGGGGGACGATATCCGCCGTAATACCCTGGTCGGCCAGGGCGCGGAACCAGTCCAGGGGCTCGGTCCAGTGGCGGACCTTTTGTGAAGGCGTGGCAGTGTGCTCGCTGGCCCATTCGCTCTGATAATCCTGCACTACGGCCACCTGAGACTTGGCCAGTTGGCTGCCCGGCAGGCCTTGCTCGGAGAGGAGCTCCAGGTCTGCACCCAGCTCGCAGACATCACTGAAAATCTGCGAATCTTCGCCCGCGTGCGGCAGCATAGCCGTGTGGAACTTCTCCGCTCCCGAGCGCGACTGCCGCCACTGGAAGTAGCAGATGGCATCCGCACCGAAAGCCAGGTGGGCCAAAGAGTCTCGCACGAGCTGGCCCGGCTCCTTACGGTAGTTGATAGGCCGCCAGTTGACCGCGCCCGTGGAGTGCTCCATGAGCCACCAGGGGCTCTTGCGGGCGATGCCGTCCACCAGCGAAGCCGTGTACGCCAACTCATCCAAGTGCGCCTCGCCGGGAGTGAAGTAGTGGTCGTTGGCCACAAAGTCCACCTCATAGCCCCAGTCGTCGTAATCCAGGTTGGAGCCCTCGGCAGAGACCATGAAGTTGGTGGTCAGCGGCAGGTCCGGCGTAATCTCCTGGAGAGTGTCGCGCTCGGCCATATAGAAGGCCTTCAAAGCATCGGAGCTAAAGCGCTTGAAGTCCAGGAGCTTGCCGGGATTCATGAAATTGCCGTTGCCAATGAAGCGGGGCGGCAAAATCTGCGTAAAGTTGTCCAAATGCTGGGACCAGAAGGCCGTGCCCCAGGCGTCGTTGAGGGCGTCGATGGTGCCATAGCGGTGCTTGCACCACTCCTGGAAAGCGCGCATAGCGTCATCGGAGTAGTCAAAGCGGTTATGGCAGCCGTACTCGTTGCCCACATGCCAGCCCACGATAGCCGGGTTGTCCTTGTAATGCTGGGCCAACGCGCGGCATAGCTTTAAGGCATAGTCGCGGAAAATGGGGCTGGTGGGGCGCCAATGCTGGCGGGCACCGGGCCACACCACGTCGCCGCGCTCGTCCCGCCAGAGCACCTCGGGGTGGGACTGGGTGAGCCACATAGGCGGGGAGGCTGTGGCCGAAGCGAGCAGCACGCCGATGCCGGCCGCGCTCAACTTGGCAATAATGCGGTCCAGCCAATCGAAGTCATAAATACCCTCCCGCGGCTCCAGCTTTGACCAGGAGAAAATGGCGAGAGAGACCACGTTGACGCCCGCTTTGCCCATGAGCTCCACGTCTTCGTCCCAGACCTCTTCCGGCCACTGATCAGGGTTGTAATCACCCCCGTACCAAATTTGATTGCCCTGCCCTTGCAGCGGCTGCGGCCAACGGTAGGCCCTGCGATCTGCCATTACTACGCTCCTTATATTCACTGCTTTGTGCGTCCTCACTGTAGTAGCAGCAAGGCATGACGTGTCAGGCTCATTCTACGGGGTTTGCCATGTTCGCGCGAGGGGCCACAATAGAGGTATGAGCACTTTAGATGCGCTGAATTTACAAGCTGGCGACGTGGTGGGCGGCTACACCCTGATTGCCCCCCTGGGCGGCGGCGCCATGGGGTCGGTCTGGCGGGCGCGCGACGACGGCGGGCAAGACTATGCCATGAAAATACTGCGGGACTCGCTCGCCGACGACGGACTCCAGGGCCCAGGATCCGAGCGCGCACAAGCCGAACGCACGTCAGCCCGCGAGCGCCTACGCCGGGAAGCCATGGCCCTGCGCAAGATCGACCACCCGGGCGTGTGCCAGATTGTGGACATGGAGCTCGACGACTCCCTAGCCTTTATTGTGACTGAGCTGATTGAGGGGCTCAACCTGCGCGACGACGTGGCGGCCAACGGGGCCTACCAGGGCGACGACTTGGAGCGCCTGGCCCGCAAGCTGATGACGGCGGTGCAGGCGGTGCACGAGGCAGGCATTGTCCACCGCGACATTAAGCCTACGAACGTGATGATTTCCGCCACTGGGCCGGTACTGGTAGATTTCGGCATCGCCATGGGCGCGGGCGAAAGTCATGTGACCCGCACCGGGCTGGTGATGGGCACTCCTGGCTTCATTGCTCCCGAGATTATCGACGGCGCTGAGTCGGATGAGGGTTCGGACTGGTGGAGCACGGCTGCCGTGCTGGCTTATGCGGCTTGCGGCAGGCCCGTTTTTGGCAGTAAACCTATGATGACGGTCTTGGAGCGGGCGGCCTCGGGTTCGGCGGATTTGCACGGCTTACCGGCCCGGACTCTGGCAGCTTTCCGCGCGGCCCTGAGCCCAAAGCGCGAGGACCGGCCCCAGCCCCAGGAGCTGCTGGAAGCGATATCAACAGATGCCCTTCAGCCGCAGTTGTGGGAGCAGGCGGACCTCTTGGGCACAGATTCAGACGAAGGCTCCAACGATGGGCGAGAGGGGGCAGCAGCTGGCAGTTTCGCCCAAGAGGGCAACATGCCTGGCGGGACTAGTGGTCAGCCCCAGACAGCTCAAACCTCTAGAGCAACAGACAATGCAGACGGCAGGGATGGCGCACAAACCGCAGACGGCAGGGACGGCGCACAAACCGCAGACGGCTCAGATGAGAACGGCACCGAGGTGGTGCGCCCTTTTGGCACAAACTCTTCGGATAGGCTGACGGAGCCCTTGAGCCAGGAATTCCGGGAGAATCCGCGCCTGGCTTGGCGGCAAAGCCAAACGCAGCTCCTGCCGACGGACAGCGAGGAATCGCAGACAACCGCCATGACGAGCCCGGCAACACAGCCTTTGGCCGAAACGAGCCCCCTGCGCACTCGCCCCCTGCCAGCTGCCCCAGCAGCCCGAATCCCCCTGGTCGGCAGTGAGCCCGCCACAGCAGCACTCGCGTCCACTCCGCCTGCCTTCGCCGCCGAAGAAGCTACCGAAACCTATCCGGCAGCAGCCTATCCCGCGCAATATGAGGCACTCGCCCCAGCAGCCCCGCCGGAAGCCGCCTACCAGCCTGCTTCCACTTCCGCAGGGTTCATCCGCCGTCAAGCCTACTGGCAGCACGGAAAGTGGGCACTCATGTTCCTGGGTGTGCCCCTGGCCGCGCTCGCCGCCATCCTACCCGTCATAGCGCTCTTCGCCAGCGGAACCCTGTGGTGGGCCCTGTGCACGGCCGGACTCAGCCTGGGCAGCCAGAGCGCGCGAGAAATTCGGCGCGGCGGCGAGCGCAAGGCCACCGACACTGCCCTATGCCTGGGAGCCCTCCCCTGGCAGGTCCTCAAAGCCTTGCTCATGACCATGCCGCGCTTCCTTGCGCTCGCTCTAGTGTGCGCCGCTGGCTGGGCCCTGGGCAGCTGGGCCCTCGACCTGCCGCAGACCAAAGGCTGCCTGCCTATCTCACGGCCCAATGTGTGCATGCCCTTAGTAGCTGGTTCCACGCTCTCTGCGTCCGCCCTGGCGCTCGCAGCCCTTCTGCTGGTTGGCTGGTGCCTGCTCTCGTTCGTTGGTGGCCGGGCGAGTCGGACCAATCCAGCGCAGGCACCGGGCCTGGCAGACTGGCTCCTAGCCATACGCCTGGGCGCAGGCGCTTTAGCTGGCAAACCTCGTCAGGCAATCCTCTCGGTTGGGCAGGCACAGATGGGTCCAGCTGGGCAACCCGAGCTGATGAGCCAGCAGGCCTTGCCTTTACAACCTGCCCTCAATCAGCCGCCAGTCCAGGCTCCCAGGATTGGACCAGGGCGGCGCAAAAAGCTAGTGCTCGCTGTCTGGGACCTCCTAGTCCTCCTCCTGCTGGCCTATATATGCAGCGGACGACCGATCGAATGGGTACCTCTAAGCCTTCTGAGGAGTGTAATCTAGACGGTGTCAGTTTGAGCCCTGCCGTCGCCCCCGCCAATCGTGAGGTCATACTCGCAACGATACGCAAGGTTTATGCGCAGGCAGCGTAAATTTCATCTGCATTAGCTACACTAATGGCACAAGTTCTGCGAAAGGATTCAGCCATGGCTAAAAGGCACCCTAATCAGCCGCCACAAACGCGAGTCGTCCGTCCTCAGTCCGGTGAGCGCCGGGCACAGCGGGAGGCCGAAGAGCGCGAACGCCAGGCGCAGCGGGAGCGCGAAGGACGGCAGCAGACCATCATCGGCATTATTGCAGCCGTCGTGATCATCGCCCTGGTAGCTGTGGGCGGATTCTTCTACTGGAAATCCCACCGCCCTGCGCCCAAAGCTGACTCGCCCAGCGCACTCAAATCGGCCTATCAGACCGTACAGAAGGTGCCAGTAAAACCCACCGGAGTCAACAGCCAAGGCGGCTTCCTCATCTCGAAAAATGGGCTAGACAAACCAGTAGCCCAGGCGCCAACCGTGGAAATTTATATGGACTTTATGTGCCCAGGCTGCGCCGCGCTCAACCGCACTATTGACCCCACCCTGAACAAGATGCTGGACGCTGGCCAGGTCAATGTCGAGATTTACCCCATGAGCTTTATGGACCGCCTGACCACCGATGAGTACTCAGCCCGCGCAGGTTCCGCCGGCATCTACATTCTTGAGCACGACACGCCTCATTTCATGGCATATATGGCCAACCTCTTCGCTAAGGACTTCCAACCTGACGAGTCGAAGTACAAGCCGGTTTCTGACGCACAAATTAAAGGGCAGATGCTCAAAGCCGGTGTCAGCGAGCAGGTGGCAGACCAGGCGCTCAAGGGGCAGTACAAGGAGTGGCTGACGGCCATGAATAAGTACACGCCACTGCGCTCAGAGCTGTGGAATATTGACGGCCAGAGCAAGGGGTCCATGACCACACCAACCGTGCGCATCAACAAGCGTTTCTGGCCGGTCGACACGCCAACTAAGGCCAATCTGGGCGACGTCGAAGCCTTCTTGAAGTCCATAGGTCTGCCAGCTGACCAAGTGGGCCAGGCCGGCAAGATGCCTTCGATTGGCGCCAAGGGTGCTCCAATTGCGCTCACAGCGAGTTCTGGCAAGTAACTTGAGCTAGTAGTGGTACGTATGCTACTGTGGGCGACTTCGCCTGCGAACAGTTTGAGCCATCAAACTTCGTTGGCTGGGTTGCCACAGTGGCATCAGCTTATATAATTAAAGAGTGTGATAGTGTCGTTGGGTTGTTGACCAACTGCTGACCGGGGTTCACTATTTTCTCATGTTTGCTGGCACGTCGGCACTAGAAAATAGTATGCTGTCAGAGGTGTAAGTACCATGTATCTTGCACCCTCGTATCGCCTCCTTAGCTCAGTTGGCCAGAGCAGCCGCCTTGTAAGCGGCAGGTCGTCAGTTCGAATCTGACAGGAGGCTCGCACGGAGATTGTTCCATGCCCTGCTTAAGGGGTGCGCAAGAGTCCACTGTTGTGTTGAGGATTCGTCGCGCCGGCACTAAGCACACATATATAGACTTATCTCGAGTAAGATTCCGCCGGGCTTCGGCCTGACGGAGGGCGGACGGAGCGCTTTCCCCAACCAGCTTCGTCCGTTGCAGGGGCGGGAATATCCCCTTCAATCCCGCCCCTGGTATCCTTCTTTCGCCGCTTCCAGCCTCAACGCAGAGCACGGAGCCGGGAAATGTGCATATTTACTGCCTCCTTCCTCCTTTCCACTACATCTGCGCCAATTCTGGATTACAGTCGTCTATGACTACACAGGCAGGCTTGAAGCGACTTGAGGAGAGGAGCCCCGATGAGCAAGCGGTGGACACCGCAGCAATTTATCGTGCAACGCCGTATCCGCGTTATTCTTTGCGCAACACTCGTGGCGCTCTCCATGGTGCTCGCGTTTGCGCTTACAGCCCGCAAGTCGGTAGCGCTCTCGGTGAACGGGCAGACGCGCACGGTCACCACCTACGCTTCGAGCGTGGATGCCCTGCTCAGGCAAGAGGGCATTGAGCGCAAGACCCACGACCTGGTCGAAACCTCCTCGGGCGGCCGACTCACTAATCACGCCACTGTCACTGTACAATCCGCCTACCAGACCACCATCAATATTGACGGCCAGCAGGTTCCTTTCTGGACTACTGCCAGCTCGGTCGACCAACTGCTGGGATTCTTCGAGGCCAACCGCCGGAGCGCGGCCCAGGTGAGAGTAGACGTGACCAACATTTATAACCAGCTGACGGGCGGTCTGGCTATCAACCATGACGGACCGGTCACCGTCATAGCCGATGGTAAACGTTCCGTGGCCCCCGATGGCAAGCTACCTGCCGCCTCAATCCTAGACTCCAAGGGCATCGTCGTAGGCAAAGAGGACCGTATCTCCGTACAGAGAACTGGGGATGAAACCGTTCTGCGCGTGCAGCGTGTGACCCACGGGCAAACCACGCAGGAGGTAGAGCTCCCCTTCAGCACCCGGACCGTCGTCGACGGCTCCCTGGCGCCCGGGCAGTCAATCATACGCCAGCCAGGACAGGCCGGAATCAAGCAGCAGATATACGAGACTACCTTTGTGGACGGGGTGGCGGAGAGCTCAACGCTCACCAGGGAAGAGACCACCCGCCAGCCCATCGACCAGGTAGTGGCAGTGGGACCAGCCCGGCAGGAAAAGCCGACGGATAGCAACGACCAGGCCGAGCAAGAGCGCAAGCAGAAAGACGAGGCCGCGCAGAAGAAGGCGCAGGCCGACAAAGCCGAGCAAGAGCGCAAAAATAAGGAGAAGGGAAAGCCCGCACAGCCCAGTAGCCCTGCAAGCCAGCCCACGCAGACCCCCACTCCTGCGCCGTCATCAAGCCAAACACAAGATCCTGCGCCCACGCAGTCCCCGGCGCCTGCCCCAACCACACCGGCACCTGCGCCTACACAAACGCCAGCACCCGCTCCCTCCACGCCAGCGCCAGCACCGGCACCTGACCCCGCGCCCACGCCTGCTTCAAAATGGTGGCACGCCAGCCCGGACCTAGCACAGGTTTACGCAGGCGGAGCCGCTGCCCAGCGCGGGTGGACCGGTCAGCAATTCGACGACTTGGTACAGCTCTGGAACCGTGAATCCGGTTGGCGCTGGTGGGCCGGTAACCCAACCTCCAGCGCATACGGCATTCCGCAGGCAAACCCCGGTAGCAAAATGTCCAAGTTCGGTGAAAACTGGCGTGATGACGCAGCCGTGCAGGTCGACTGGGGCCTGTGGTACATAGCAAATCGCTACCAGGATCCCAGCGCTGCCTGGAAAATTTGGCAGAAAAATAAATGGTACTAGAACGAGCATGACAGTGAATACACCCATGGATCAGGCTGGTTATGTAGGACTCCCAGCAGACGCATCAGGCATTGAGTCCGCTCAAGCCAGCAGCACCAGCGACCAAGCCGGGCACCTGCTCGGGGCGGCAGATATTCGCCGCTTAGCAGACCAAGCCGGAGTCAGCCCCACCAAAAAGCTGGGCCAGAATTTCGTAATTGACCCCGGCACCGTGCGCCACATCGTCCGCCTGGCTGCCCTCCTGCCTCAAGCCCAGGTGCTCGAAGTGGGCCCTGGCCTAGGCTCGCTCACCCTAGGGCTGTTGGAGGCTGGCGCGCAGGTGACCGCTGTGGAGATTGACCCCCGCCTAGCTGCCCTCCTGCCTTCGACTGTGGCAGCCTATATGCCTCAGTCAGTGCAACGTTTTAGCATAGTCCAGCAAGACGCGCTCACTGTGAGCCCGCAGACCAACCCGCAGCTGGCCCAAGCGCCCAGCTTGACGCTGGTGTCCAACCTGCCTTACAACGTAGCTACCCCAATTTTGCTGAACCTGCTAGAGCGCTTCAACAACCTCCAAAGCGCTCTGGTAATGGTGCAAAAAGAGGTGGCAGACCGCCTGGTGGCCGAGCCCGGCTCCAAAATTTACGGGATTCCTTCGGCCAAGTTGGCCTGGTACGGATCCGCCAAGCGAGTCGGACGGGTTGGACGCAACGTGTTCTGGCCGGCACCAAATGTGGATTCGGCCCTGGTCAGTTTCCAGCGAGCGCCACAAGACGCGGCTGGAAACCTCCACGGGTCCGCCGCTGCCCGAGATCGCACCTTCCAGCTGATAGATGCCGCTTTCGCCCAGCGCCGCAAGACCTTGCGCTCGGCTCTTAGCGACCTAGTGGAGCCGCCCGCATTCGCCGCTGCGGGCATCGATCCACAGCGCCGGGGCGAGACGCTCAGCATTGCAGAATTCGCCCGGCTGGCCGCGCTCTGAAGCGTCAGACGGACAAGCTAAAGTGAAGGCAAACAAGCAGGAGAGGGCTGACCTATGACGTTTCCCGATTTGATGGATGAGCGGCAGGCTCGTCGTCAGTTCGTTCGTCGCCGCCAAACTATGGTTTTCACCATCGCTATCAGCGCCTTGGCTGTCATATTAGTTGTCGCGCTAGTGTATGTGCTCGGCGCGCTGGGGCACTCCACGAAGGCCAGTAAGCAGGTCAAGCCTAACTACGGGGTGGCCGTGCCTTGCCCTCCACCAGCGGGCAACACCGTGTTTGCCCCTGATAAAGTGCGCGTGCGCGTGCTCAACGGCACCAACAAGACCGGCTTGGGCAGCGCAGTGATGGAAGCCCTACGCAACCGCTCCTTCAACATGCAGGGAACCGGTGACTTTCCTACTAAAACTGAGCTGGCGCGCACGGAGATCCGCTTCGGAGCCAACGGCATTAGCCAGGCCTATACCGTGGCAGGTCATTTCAACGATGCTGTGTTGCGCATGGACACCCGCGGTGACGATTTAGTAGATGTGGTAGTTGGCGCCACCTTCAACGATCTCATCCCGGAGAAGCAGGTACCGCGCGTGGGCAAGCCCATACAGGCCATTGACGGCTGCGTGGCCGACCTGAAGAATATGAAGAATCTGCCGCAATTCGCCGAATAAACTCTGACCGGCGGCCCACATAAAGACCAGCCGACTAGAGTTCGCCCCAGCGCGCTTGTCTACTCCTGGCCCTACTCGCCGCCCTTTTGCTCCGCCCACCAAGCCTTGAGTTCGGCCTCAGCCTGCTCCTGGTCGACCGGCCCGTAGTCAAGGCGGAAGTTCAGCATGTGCTGGTAAGCCTTGCCCACCATGGGCCCTGGCCGCACTCCCAGAATTTCCATAATCTGCTGGCCATTGAGGTCTGGGCGAATAGCGTCCAAATTTTCCTTGAGCTTGAGCTGGCGCACCCGCTCTTCCAACTCGTCCATCGCAGACTCGAAAATTTGCGACTTGCGCTGGTTGCGCGTGGTGGCATCGGCCCGGGTCAGGCGGTTGAGCCGTTCAAAGAGCGGGCCAGTCTCCCTGGCATAGCGGCGGACCGCGGCATCCGACCAGCGCTCGTCCACATACCCGTGGAAGCGCAGGTGCATGGCAATGAGATCGCACACGTCCTCAATCATGTGCCGGTCGAAACGCAGAGCCTTGAGGCGCTTACGGGCCATTTTGGCACCGACTACATCATGGTGGTGGAAGCTCACCTTCCCGCCCTGCTCGAACCGGCGGGTAGCAGGTTTGCCGATGTCGTGCAGGAGAGCCGCCAGACGCAAGGTCAGGTCTGGGGCAGGCACAGGGCCGTCGGGCCCCGTCTCCAGGGCTACAGCGCGGTCCAAGACCATGAGCGAGTGCTGGTAGACATCCTTGTGGCGGTGGTGCTCGTCAATCTCCAGCTGCAAGGCCGGCACCTCGGGCAGCACGTAGTCAGCCAAACCAGAGTCCACCAGAGCTTCCACGCCCTCGTGCGGGTGCTCGCTCAGGAGCAACTTGGTCAACTCGTCGCGCACACGCTCAGCCGAGACAATGGTGATGCGCTCGGTCATATCGCTCAGGGCTTCTGCGGTTTCAGGTGCAATCCTAAAGCCCAGTTGAGCCACAAACCGCACGGCCCGCATCATGCGCAGGGGGTCGTCGTCAAAGGATTGCCGCGGGTCTACGGGCGTGCGCAGCACTTGCTTGGCTAAGTCGCTCGCCCCGCCAAAGGGGTCCACAAACTCCAGCTGCGGCACCCGCAGGGCCATAGCGTTGACCGTAAAATCGCGTCGGGAGAGGTCACCTTCCAAGTTGGAACCGTAGTTCACTTCCGGCTTGCGCGAGTCGGGCACGTACTTGTCGGAACGATACGTGGTGACTTCCACCTTGACTTCCGTGCCATCCGGCCGCCGACGCATGGCCCCCAGCGTGCCGAACTTGCGGCCCATGTCCCAAAAGCCCTGCCCCCACTTGTGCAGGATGGGTTCGAATTCTTCGGGACGGGCAGACGTGCAAAAATCCAAGTCGTGCGAGGGTCGGTGGAGCAGGAGGTCTCGCACTGGTCCGCCCACCAATGCCAGCTCATAGCCTCGCTCAGCGAACGCTCGCCCCAGCTCTATCGCCTCAGGCCAAACTTCAAAGTCCACAATCACCCTTTCCGCGTATACTGGTGTCTCGCTCGATGACCACAGCGTGAGTAGTGTATACCTCTACCAGCTTACCGTCACCCCACCTGCACAATACTTTACGTAAAGTAGAATTATGACTACGCCTACCGATCTGGCGCGCATGTTGTCGCGCCACGCCAAAGATCGGGGCAACCATGCCATCAGGCCGGAGCAAACCGACAGCCTGGTGCACACGGTAGCAGACGAGATTAGTCCCCAGTTAGAGCGGGCTTTTGAGCGCCTGAGCCTGGGTGGAAAGCTTGAATACAGCGAATCTGAACAGGAATTAGCGGCGAGCGCGATTGAGGACGAAGACGAGCAGAAGGGTCAGCTCATCAGCGTCTCCATCCGAGAGCACCTGGCCAGCGACGACTCTCCCGAGAGCGACGAGGGCGACGACATGCCTACACCAGCCATGATGCCCCAGCACAAGCGCGAATCGAGTCCTGCCTCCTTCGCCTCCCTGGACGCACAAGACCTGCCGGTGGTGCGCGAGTATTCGGCTGGTGGACTCATATTTGATCAGGCCGGCCAAGTAGCTATTATCGCCCGACACTCCCGCTCTGGCCATCTGGAGTGGTGCCTGCCCAAGGGACACATAGAAAAAGGAGAGACTCCCGAACAGACTGCTGTGCGCGAGGTGCACGAAGAGACGGGTATTTTGGGCCGCGTAGTCGACTCAATCGCCACGATTGACTACTGGTTTACCGGCAGCAACCAGCGGGTGCACAAGCTCGTTCACCACTTCGTACTCCAGCAGACCGGCGGCTGGCTAACCGTGGAGGGTGACCCTGACCACGAGGCCGAGGACGCCATCTGGGTGAAATTCAGCGATCTGGCTGACGTGCTCTCCTACCCCAATGAACGCAAAATCGCATGGCTTTACGCCAAGAAACTGCACAAGCCACATGATTGATTACCAACGTTTGAGGGCCGAGCGCCACATCCATCCCAGCCACTACCAGACCCACGAAAGTACGCGCCTGGGATTACCTGCGCTGTATAGCAAGTGCATACAACTGCTTATCGCCGCCCTGGTCTGCCTGTGTACCCTCCTCGCCGGAATCCCCCAGGCTCAGGCTGCACCTACCTTCCCAGTAGTCCCTGTCTCTCCAGCGTTTTCAGCAGCGGACCAGCACAAGAACGGCCGGCATGGCAAGGAAGACGCATCGGTCAAACTCTCCATTCGCTCGGCCACACCTGTTGTGTCGAGCAGCTCGGGCTATACCGTCAAATTAGCGGTGACGAATACCGCCAACGAAGCCAGCGGGCCAGGCAGCCTAAGCGTAGACACGAACGCCCTCTATACCTTCAGCTCACGCATAGATATGCAAGATTGGGCCGAGGGGAACGCTCATATCCCTACCCCCAACCACCTGGCCACGCAGGCAGTGGGCAGCATTGAACCCGGCCAGAGCGTGGAAGTAATAGCGAACACCCCCGCCGACAACGACCAGCTCAAGGCCATGATTACCTGGGGGCCCAAACCCCTACTGCTCACGTACCAGGCAGACCAGCAGACCGCTTCGGGTAAGCACCTGCAGGGCACTGCCACCACCTTCCTCACCCGCTCGTCCGACGGGCTCACCACCGCGCAGACACCGCCTATGTCGCTCACTATGCTCCTCCCCCTAACTTCGAGCGGCTGGAGCCTCGACCAGAGCCAGGTCAAGCAGCTCATGACCGGCAAGCAAGGCGAGAGCAGCAAGAGCAAGGAGGGCGGCAAGGACGACGAGCAGTCTGCCTCGCCCGACACTCCGAGCAGTTCACAGACCTCCGGACACACCAGCGCCGAAGACAGCAAAAATGGCAATGACAACGATGCCAACAAGCACTCGACCGGCTCGTACTCCGGCTCACAGTCAACATCCAGCGGCGGCGCGGCGGCGACCGACAACACCCATGCAGGCACAGCCCCAGCCGCGAGCGGCCAGCAGCAGCCCAGCATCGTCTTGAGCCAACAGGCGCGCGAAACTCAGTCCAACCAGCTCCAACTCATCGGGCACCATTCCCGCCTCAACACGCTGGTAGATCCCTTGTATTTGGCCCAATTTGAGAGCACACCACGCGTTGACGCTGGCATGCAGCCCGCAGCTTTTGACCTCTCAGCCTACAACAGTCAATCGGCTGGTCGGTACAGCGCGGCTGGTGTCGAACTCAAGGATTGGAACGCCCAGCAGGCCAGCAGTGAGCTCGCCAGCAGCTTGCATGCGACCGAAGGTGACAAGGCGAAGCCCCTGTACGCCTGGCAGGGTCAGCAGGCCTGGAGCCTGTCCTCTCTCGCTCAGGCGCGGCAGCAGGGTTACACCGCCGTTGTAGCCCCCCGCGGACTCGCAGCAGACAACGGCTCTTCCGCACACACCAGCAAATTCACCGTGCCCACCGATGCCGGCGACATCACAGTCCTGTCGGCCCAGCAGGAGCTCAGTACACTCGCCCAAGGAGACCCCACTTCGGCCAAAGCGGGCTCAGAGCAGACTACAGCCGGCCAAGTGGCGCGATTTATAGCCCAGAGCGCCTTCTATCAGATGGAACAGCCCTACGCTCAGCGGGCCATTCTCGTGTGCTTTGACAGCGACCAAGACACGGAAGCGGCCAGCAGACTCATGGATGCCCTTGAGCAGGCCCCCTGGCTCAACCTCAGCGACCTCAACACGCTGGCCCAAGCCGAACCTTACACGCAGGGAGAGGATGCCAAGCAGCTAGTGACCGAAAGTGATAAGAGCACCGGTGCGAGCGCCAGCCTCGCAGCAGGCCTGGGCGGCACGCTCGACTCCCTGGCAGCCAGCCGGTCCGACATCCAGCGCTTCGCCGACACCATGCTCACGGCCAAGGCGCAGACCCCCTCGTCCTCAGCCTCCTCCTCTGGCCGCTCAGACGCTCAAGCGCTCGCCCGGCAGGACGCGACCGACACCGCCCGACGCTCAGACGATCCCCGGCAGTGGCTGGAGCGGGTTACACAGATTCATGACGACCTAGCCCTGTATGCCCTGGCCTGCACCAGTAGGGCCGCGAGTTTGGCCGACTCCGCTCGCGCCGTGTCTGACCAGCTGTTGAACGGGGTGCAGATTAAGCCCAGCGAGTCTGTCACCGTAGTCAGCGAAACGGCCAAAATGCCGGTGACTATCAGCAATTCCCACCCCTACCCGGTCAGTGTCAAGGTCAGCGCCAAAACGGATTCGATGGAGATTGTCACGACCCGCCTTGTGGATGCGCTCATTCCTGCCAACTCCGAGACGCAGGTGACCTTCACTATACGCGTGGCCACAGCCGGGCAGGCGGACGCTGAAATCGCGCTCGTCGACCAGCACGGGCAGGCTTTTGGCCAGACTCGCACGACGCATATCACCTCAAACTTGCGGCTGA
This sequence comes from Bombiscardovia nodaiensis, assembly GCA_033127725.1. Lineage (NCBI taxonomy): Bacteria > Bacillati > Actinomycetota > Actinomycetes > Bifidobacteriales > Bifidobacteriaceae > Bombiscardovia > Bombiscardovia nodaiensis. Next base: position 2,270,098 of record AP026798.1, read on the forward strand.
GTGACATGAGCGGGCTCCTGATTGTAGTGTTCGCCCTCGTGTTCGCGGCCCTGGGCCTGTGGCGGCAGTTCCATCGCAAGAAGGACCCCGACGAATGAGTCGCAGCATACGGAGCGGACTTCACAGCGGGCCCCGCAGCAAGCCCCGCAATGGACTTCAGGGGCAACCTGTGCCTGAGCAGCTGAAGCCAGAACGACAGCCAGAGCAGAATCGAAAGCAAGAACCAGAGCAGAAGCAGAACAAGGAGCCTATGGCATCTGAAAGCGCTGAGCAGAGGCAGAACTCCATTGGCCGCAACTCGATGATTATGGCTTCGGGCACAGCGGCTTCTCGTGTCACCGGCCAGATCCGCACTATCTTGCTGGCAGCAGCCATCGGCACGACCGGTATTGCGGCGGATGCCTACCAGACCGGCGCCATGATTCCCCAGGTGATGTTCACGCTGATTTCGGGCGGCATTTTCAACGCCGTACTGGTCCCGCAAATCGTGCGCACACTCAAGGAGGAGGACGCGGAGGACAGGCTCAACAAGCTCATCACGGTTGCCGTGGGGCTCTTGGGCGCCTTAACGCTCGTACTCATGCTGGGCACTTCGGTGCTCACCTCCATCTACTTAAATTCCAAGTGGAATCCGGCCCAGCGCGCCCTGGCCAACGCTTTCACGCTCTGGTGTATGCCGCAGGTCTTCTTCTACGGCCTCTACACCGTGCTGGGGCAAATTCTGGCGGCCAAAGGGCGCTTTACGGCCTACGCCTGGTCGTCGGTCGGCGCCAATGTCATCTCCTGTGTGGGCTTTGTGACCTTCATCGCCATGTTTGGCAACGCGCAGCGCCAACCCATGAGCTTTTGGACCAGCGACAAGGTGGGGCTCACGGCGGGTGCCTGGACCCTGGGCGTGGCCTTCCAGGCGCTGATTCTCTTCATCCCTCTCATGCGCTCCGGATTCACCTATCGCCCGCGCTGGGGTTTGAAAGGCATCGGCCTGCGCTCTATGGGCCCGGTGGCGGCTTGGAGCCTGGGCGTGGTCGTCATTGACCAGCTGGCGAACATTGTGAACGCTCGCATTACGAACGGCGCCCCCCTGGAGGGCAACCCCTTCGACATCGCGGGCAACGGCTCCTATCAAAACGCCTACACGCTCTACATGCTGCCGTATTCGCTGATTGCGGTCTCGGTATCGACGGCAATTTTTCCCCAGCTCTCCCAGGCCATCGCCGACGGCCACCTGGCGGACGCGCGCGAATCGCTGAGCCGAGCCCTGCGCAACGTAGGGCTGATTATGTGCTTCTTCGGCGTGGTCATGCTGGTCATTCCCGTGCCGATTATTCGCGCCCTGCTGCCCTCGGTGAACGTCCACGAGGCTGTGCTTATCTCCGGCCCGCTCCTGGGGCTCACGGTCGGTCTGGCAGCGGTCTCGGCCTTCCTCCTGATTCAGCGTACCTTCTACGCTTTTGAAGATGGCAAGCAGCCTTTCATTTTCGCCGCCATTTCCAACGTCCTGCAGGTGGTCCTGGTCCTGCTGGCTGTGCGCCTGTCGCCTCCGCAGTATTGGACGGCTCTGGTCGGCCTCTCAATGGCGGTGAGCAACATTGCCTCCTTCCCCTTCCTGGTACGTATGCTCAAGCGGCGGTTCGAGGGGTTTTTGGACGGGCGACGAATTCTCATCACCTACGCTAAAGCTCTGGCTGCGGCGGCTCTGGCTGGCGGCTTGGCCCTGCTCATCAAAACGCCGCTCACGGCTCTGGTCGGCGCACATGTCTCCGACCGGCATGGGCACATGTCTTGGATGCAGGCCGTCGCTATCTGCCTGGTCATCAGTATCGTCGTTGCTCTGGTCTACTGCCTGGTCCTTTACGCCCTGCGAACCAGCGAGCTCACCGACCTCCTATCTACGCTTTCCCTTCGCCTGGGCATGAGCACAAACTTCAATCAAGAGAGCACTCGAACCGGTTCGATGTCAGCCGGAATTCATCAGCTGGCACAGGCCGAATCCCAGCTGGCCACCGCTGGGGAACAAGTCGGGCGAGTAGTGCGCTCCTACACTGACCCCGCCGGGCCCTCTGGCGACATGGAAGGCGCGCTAGAGCAGATCGAAAACGCTGGCATTGCTGACATAGGGTTCATGAATCCAGGTGCTTGGAAGCAACCCGTCCGCATCGCCCCCCAGCGCCCGCTGCCGCCTCGACCGAGAGTCCGCACCGCCGCTGGTGCCCAAGAAGCTCCACAACCGGCCTCACCAGCAGCCCGACAGGCAGCCTCGCAACCGGCCCTGCCGCCAGTCCAGCGGTTGGCCCAGCCCTCAAATCAGCAACAAACGAAGGCACAGCTCATATCAGCTCCGCCTTCCTACCCCGTTTCGGCAGCATCCGCCCGCCGGTCACTCACTCTAGCGCAGTCCCACCCGTCGTCAGATCAACAGAAACCAGCCAGCATGAAGTCACTACAGCCACAGCCTTCAGATATTCTGCTTGACCGTTACGAACTCAAAACCGCCTTAAAGCGCGAGGCAGGGCTCACCGCTTGGCTGGCCCACGACAAGGCTCTAGACCGCTCCTGCCAGCTCTTCATTGTCACACACGCTGTGGGCCGCGGTGGACCTATGTCAACGACCGACTCACTCGCTGTACTGTCTCGAGCTAGCCCGGGCGGTATAACGCTGATGCTGGGAGCAGCCAGCCTATGGTTCGCACAGTAGACCTGTCTGACGAGCAATCGCGAGCACGGGATGCAGGTTCACGGGGCGTTTCCTTCATCGTTACTGATTGTTCTCCGCGGAGCCCTGTTAGCGCCTGTGCGTTTGATACTTTGTGCAGGTCTGGCTGCTGAGCGCTCGGGCCTTACCCCTGAGCACCGCGAGGAGCCCAGAGCCGCGCGGGCAGCGCACGACTTTCGTTGCAGCAGGCGCAGCGTTGCCAAGACGCATTCTGTCACCCTATGGCGCTGGGTGGCTTGAGCAGAAAACAGTACGTTAAGGAGTCGCCTCGAAGGAATAGCTTGAGCTCGCTACAGGCGTCGCGATTTGTCGTATATGCCAAGTCGAGACGGGTTGAACGCCAATAAACTGTGGTGCGCAGTTAACTGTAGTGAAATCCCCAGTGCTCATTCGCCTGGCGCTGCCGGTCACGCAACGCTGCAAAGGTCTAGCTCCTGGGGGAAGTTGGCACCTGCCAGGCCGGCTTCCACGAGAGACTCTCCCTGGTATGTAAAGCATGTGAATTGCATCTCCGGTCTGAGCCAACGTCTTGGGCCGAACATCTGACTACCAGGCTGCAGACCTCTGGAGAGCCACGAGCTGGAGAGTACATGAGAGTGAGTTCGCCGGCCAGCTGTCTGACGCGGTCTCGCCTCCGACGAGCTCGCCTCATACCCCTGACCGCGGCACCAATCCCCTCGATAAGTGACACGGACGCCAGTGGTGGGGCACTCGATGGGATCAAACTCCGAGCATATGGTCTGATGCTAATACTTACTTGCGTGTACACGCTTAGTAATCCCTAGCCTGACTTGCGTCACTGCCTGGGCGATAGACGTTCACGAAGGGCATCTTTATGCCCATGGCATGCGGGGCATGGGTCTGAAAACTGCTGAGTTTCAAGGATGCGAGGGTTGTTGATTCTTAGTCCCCTCGGCACCGTTAATCCGGCATCTACTGCTTTCGTGGCGTCTAACGACGAGCCGAATCGCATGACTTCAACCGCTCTTCGTTAAGAGCGGGACTGCCCTCTGAGCTGACTCCGCAGAAGCACCACAGATATTTCATAGCGGCTCCTGCCGCTCACCGTGTCGCGCACCTAAGAGCGACTGCCACCGCGACACGATACTGACCTAGGGAGTGCGGGCAGATCAAATGACTTGTGGCTGCGTCCGAGAGCGATGTGGAACGAACGGGCAGTCGCAGGACTGCTGTCTAGTGTATCGGGAACGGATGCCATATTTTTATGATCAAGTCGGCTTCGCCGCTGGCGCGCCACAAGACCTTGTGCTCGGAAGCAGCGCCTGGCCAGCCACGTGCTCTGTGTCCTACGCGAGGCCTTACGCTGATACACGGCAGTTGCAGTCGGCAGAAGGAAGTCACGTAACCTAGCTAAGCTGCAACGACGCCAGTCCCGCTCAGGTCTATTGAGAACATCCTGGCTGACTGTCGCGTGCTACCTTTGTGTGCAAAGGAGATGGAAGTCAGCTTGACTGTGTCCTACAGCGAGACAGCAGGCGAAATTGAGATGCTCTCTAATCTCTCATAGAGACGCTATACACAGATGCAAATTTGGTTACTGGCACACGGACCTATTGCACTCTCGCCGTCATTTGACTCGAGAGTATGCCCTGGCGAAATACAGAGCAGAGTGTTTAATCAATCGTTTTTGTATCTTGCTCCGCACGCCAGGTCCGTGCCGCGTGACTCCTGCGCCTCGAAGCGCGCGGAACAGCGCCTGCTGGTATGCGCGACTCTCCAAGTGCGTTGGGCCCGTCTGTGGACGGGTTGCTGTGAATGGTGAGACCTTTGTAGCAGCAGTTAGCAGCAGGCAGTAACGTCATGTCAGGTCTGTGTCAAATCCGCTTTAATGACGCTCATAACGGCATCATGCGGAATTGAAGCAGTCAGATTGGTCGTTACCGCTAGGTAGCGATTTGACGTCAGAACTCGATCTCTAGCTCGTGGTCAGCTTGGCCTCGCATTGATCGTGCTTCGTTTTTCGTCTCAGCCAGTGTGTATTTAGCACGCATGGCAAGTGTACTAGACAGTAATCGAGTCGACCGAAGCTACCTGCTTATGTCCGAGCACTGAGAGCCTTCGTGTATGCAGGGATTCAGATGTGGCGATGAGTTGCTGCTCCTGAGAGACGGAAGCACAGATCACTCGACGAAAGATATGTATCGGACGCGCAGGACGTACGCACTCACGGGTCGGAGACTCTCAGTGGCTACGCAGTACCTCTGCTCAGTTAGCACAGTTCTTCCACTTGGAACAAGGTTGAGTCAGTTATAGCAGCTCAGAGGAGCAGCTTCGCACGCGTCCACTCAGTCACGAATAGGAGCGCGTGCCAGCACCAAGCGCATGGGTACTAGTTGTGCTGAGCAGACAGCTTACGGATGCTGACTGGCTATACTTCCGGCGGCACCACAGTGTCCCACGCGAGTTTGTGGTCGGTAGCGTCAGCAGCGTAATCTGCATGTCTAGACGTATCCAGAGACGGCGGGGTTAACACGAGTGTGTCGCACGTGCTAGGACTAGACCAGTTGCTAACGTGCGATAAGCTCGCACGAGGCTAGTGCTAGGGATTCAAGACTGTCATGTAGCTGGGTCGACGTAAGGAGCCAGTATGTTTTGCGAGCTCGCACGCGCGGGTTCTCGAGCATCCACAATATACGCACAAGTGACAAGGCCCGCACTCGCAATACATCGCGCTGCGATCTCAAGACAGTCTCTAGAAGCCACTGAACGACGTAGACCGAGAACAGGCCGGACGTACTACTTTTGTATCAGCGATAAGCCGGTCATATAGGAGACCACTCAGTACGTGCCATGACCCGATGCCCAGCTGGTTCAACTGGGAGTTTGCTATGAGGTTGTCCAGATATGGAGGATGACTTGAGAGATAACGGCCAGGCGTTAAAGACGGTGTATTATTTGAGAGCGACTTTGGGACTGGCATGATATGTGCTCTATAGTTTGACAGTGATGGATATCATAACACCGAATCTGCGTGTTGGGCACTGCTCGAGGACACACTCTCTCTCTGGTGGTAGCACTCGAGAGTAGCACGTTTGTTACTATATGTGCAAATCGCGAGAAAACACTGACAATTTTGTGTTGGTTCCCAGCAAGATGTCACATGTCAGACAGCACAATAACTAGCGGTATGCGTGAGACACGCACGCGTTGGTTGTGTATAGGCATCAACAGGATATCGCGAGACTAGAATCGCCGTATGTGCCCGCGGCGGTCGAAGACACTTGACGCTCATTGTAACTGAGTCGCGCCAGGTTAGCAGCGAGAGGGCAGAAGTAGAGGCCGCAAGCCCGCACGGTAGCTGCCATCCTACCTATACTTAACGGCGCAGTATCCAGGTATCACGCGTCAATGGTCTGAACTGAGACAGACTCGTAGCTTGCTTCTCATTGTGAAGGAGCCACGTAGTGCTACCTAGGTTACGAGTGCCATGAGCCTATTCTGAGACTGTGTGAATGACCATAACTCCATCCAGAGCGGGAGACGCGCGGCCACACCGAAGTTTCCACCGACTAAGAGATTTAATTCACAGAATAAGCCATGAGGCATTGCGTGGACATAAACAGGTGGCTTTAGTGTCATAGTTGCAGCCAACATGGGTCTGGTAGGTCCGGAGCCATCATATGGCTCGCTCACAGTGGAGGATCCGTTATTTACGGCTCTGCAGCATGTCCTGGTACAGTTACCTATGGTGGTCCTGAACAGTTGACATTCACGCGAGCATGGCGCATTGCCGGCGCAGATACGCAGAAGGTTTCTGAAGTTAGATTCAAGGTCTAGCGTTGCAGCGCCCGCTACTTGCACCAAGACTTTAGTGGTCTTGGGTACGCAACCGTATGAGAGCACGCATACCTAGCTCTAGTCCTAAGGTGGCTCTGCACACTCCACCTTATCCAAACTGATGGTGTATAGTGTCTTGTATAAGGCAGGGGCTCGAGATGCGCGCACTCGCTTACTGTGTCGGACGCGGAGCGTCGTAGGTCGGTACATCCTGCTTGTAACGTACGCTCCATTGTAGATCGCAAGCGGTAGCTGAGATGCTGAGAACTGACGCCTCTCATATGGGACCTCGCCTGCCTGCGGCACCTGATCCGTTTCGGCTTGTATAGCCCTTCTCATGCGCAAGGTATTCTAGGGATCAGCACCTACTGTGTGGCAGTTCCGAAGCACAGACGCTGAGTGGAGTGAATATAGTGACCAGGGATGAGCATAGGGAGCTTATGCAACAGCCAGCGCGACACGACTGCGCGTGTTACTGTCCTCACATTCGCGTGTGAGAGGGGCGATGTGTCTGAAAAATTATTCTATCATCTCATGTTGGTGTATGGCTCATGGTCTGTGCTGGGTATGGGTAGAGTGGCTAGAAATTGGGGTTGGGACATGCTGGGGCTGTTGCGTGCGCATCTGCGAATGTGCGTGACACATGGTAAGTTGTAGATTTGCGCGCTCGTATCGGGAGGCCCGACCAAAAAATCGCGGTGGCCCGATGTTGACGCCAACAGGCGCCACGAATAGATGATGATAGTCATATCCTTCATACTCCTCAGCATACCGGTCGCCTCAGCCAGACTGGGATGCCGCTCAATAGGCGGCTTTATGCCCAACGCAAGAGTCGTCACAACGAACCATTAGAGTGTAAGCATGAGCGAACAAGTACGTGATGCGATTGTCATCGGTTCAGGGCCGGCAGGCTACACCGCCGCTATCTATTTGGCGAGAGCAGGCTATCAGCCGCTCGTCATCGCCGGTGCAGTAACCCCTGGCGGGCAGCTGGTCAACACTACAGAAGTCGAGAACTTTCCTGGCTTCCCTCAAGGCGTGATGGGCCCCGATCTTATGGATCAGATGCGGGAACAGGCCGAGCATTTCGGTGCGGAAGTCGAGTATGACGACGTCACCGCAGTGGATCTCTCAGGCCCTATCAAGACTGTGACTACCGACGGAGGTGAGCACTACTCTGCTCGCGCTATTCTCGTCACCACCGGCTCCAATTACCGCAAGCTTGAAGTGCCCGGAGAACGCGAATATGGAGGCCGTGGGGTGTCTTACTGCGCCACTTGCGACGGCTTTTTCTTCAAAGACAAGCCTATTGTGGTGGTAGGCGGTGGCGACTCTGCTATGACGGATGCTGATTTTCTCACCCGATACGGCTCTTCTGTCACCATTATTCACCGGCGTGAGGGCTTCCGGGCTTCGAAGATTATGGTTGAGCGAGCCAAGGCCAACAGTAAGATTAACTTCATTCTCAACACAGTAGTCACCCAAATTAACGGTGGCCCCCAGGGTGTGGAGTCGATTGACGTGAAAGACACTATCACGGGCGAAACCCGCCAACTCGACGCTAACGGTGTCTTCATCGCTATCGGACACACGCCCGAGACTGGTTTTCTGGGTGGTGCGCTGGACTTGGATGCCGAAGGCTATATTGTAGTCGACGGTGCCAGCACCCGGACTTCTCTACCGGGAGTATTCGCTGCCGGTGACGCCGTGGATAAAATCTATAGGCAGGCTATTTCTGCTGCTGGAATGGGTTGCCGGGCCGCTTTAGATGCACAGGATTACTTGACTGAGCTGGATGCGCAAGCGTAAGTCATATCACCATTACCAGAGTACAGTTTGGGGCCGGTAGCAGGAATGCTTACCGGCCCCAAAATTATACGGAACTTTCGCTCACACCCAGCCGTCGCCCTCTTTTTGGGTCTTCGCCTGTGGTTTCTCCTCCTCAAGCAGAAGCGAGAGTATGCGATTCATGTCGTCTGGTGAAGAATACGTAATCTCAATACGACCCTTCTTCTCACTCCCCTTGATGTTCACCTTGGTCTCAAAGTGGTTCTCCAGGTTTCCTACGAGAGCTGAGCCCACCCAGATATTTGGCTGAGCCCGGCGGGTCTTCTTACTGCTTGCGCCAGTTTTGAGCGCCACTAATTCTTCTGTAGAGCGCACAGACAGGCCTTCTGCAATGATTTTATTGGCCAGAGCGTCCATATCTTCCGGCTGCGAGAGCCCTAGGAGCGCACGCGCATGACCTGCTGAAAGCACGCCTGACTCTACCTTCTTCTGCACGCTCGGTGGCAGTTTTAACAAGCGGAGCATATTGGCGATTTGTGGGCGAGATTTCGACACAGACTGGGAGAGCTCTTCCTGGGTCATACCGAATTCGTCCATCATTTGCTGATAAGCCGCTGCCTCTTCCAAGGGATTGAGGGCCACACGGTGTAGGTTCTCCAACAGAGCGTCGCGTAGCATGTGGTCGTCAGAAGTGGTTTTGACGATCGCAGGAATAGTCTCTTGCCCCGCTAGAGTTGTAGCCCTCCAACGACGCTCGCCCATGATGATTTCATAGTGAGCTGCTGACGGATCAGTTTTCTCGCCCGGCTGCAGTTTGAGCTTCCTGACCACTATCGGCTGTAAGAGTCCCACCTCTGTAATGGAGCGCGATAGTTCTAGGAGTTCATCCTCGTCGAAAATCCTACGAGGCTGCTCTGCATTCGCTTGAATATCATCCACCCGTAGTTCGGCCAGATAACCGCCTTCTACGGCCTCCAAGGCCGCCTCCGGGCCTTCCTGAGCCTGTTGTGCGGGCACTTGCACTGCCGCAGGCTTTGCAGTCGCCTGGGAGCTGCTAGCTGATTCAGCAGGAACAACCACGTTCGTTGTCTGAGGCGTAGGCAAGGATGCACTATCGCTTCCGCCAAAGAACAGGTCACTGGGATGCTCAAGCTCACTCAACTTTGGCACTGACATGCGATTGGCACGAGTTTTAAGGGGTTTTGTTTCACGTGAAACACTCTGCTGAGTATTTGCAGCAGCCTGCTTACTACTTGCGTTCGCCCGAGAGCCACTACCGGCAGCTTTTTTGCCCTTTGCCGTACTGGCAGCAGCTTTGCCTCCGGACTTGGCCTTTTGCGCACTTGTCGCGGAAGCAGCTTTACCGGCTGCACGAGATTTGCTGGTAGCCTGCTGCTCAGCGGCTTGGTCATTACTCGTGCTTGGCGCCGACTCTACTGTCACTTCGCCCAGAGCTGTCTCTTCTTCTCCTGGCAACGCTGGAAAGAGCGCGCCCAATCCTTTTCCTAATCTTGAACGCTTTACCATCACTCACTCTCCCCATGTTGGTTCTTCATATCGATAGTTTTTAGTACCTCGGCCGACCGCTCTGCAATCTCCAGGGCAGCTTCACTGTACGAAACTGAGCCCGCCCCCGGGGATCATAGGAAATGACACTTTGCCCGAAGCTAGGAGCTTCGGAAATCTTTACCGAACGAGGTATGGTCGTTTTCAACAAAATCTGAGGATAGTGATCTTTCACTTCCTCATACACTTCTCGGCTCAAGAGCGTACGCCTGTCAAACATGGTGATGAGCATGGTCGACACCATCAGAGCAGAATTATAGTTTTGCTGCACCAGTGAAATGGTGTGCAGGAGCTGCTGAAGTCCCTCCAGTGCATAGTACTCAGCTTGCACCGGAATCAACATCTCGTGGACGGCACACATAGCATTTAGCACTAAGAGCCCCAAGCTCGGTGGACAGTCAACAATCACATAATCATATCGTTGCTTGGTTTGATCGAGGAATTCCTCAATCGCTTGCTTGAGTAGAGTATTTCGCTCCGGCACGTTAGCCAGCTCAAGTTCTGCACCGCTCAAGTCAATAGAGGCAGGGACGAGCTCTAGGTGCTTGAAGTGGCTATTCTTCTGCTTGGCCTCCTCTATACTCACCCTGCCCTCAATCACATCATAGGTGGTATTCATACCCTGAGCACGCTTGACTCCAAGAGCTGTCGAGGCATTGCCCTGGGGGTCCATATCAACTACTAGCACGTGTGCACCGTACTCAGCCAAAGCACATGCCAAGTTAACGGCTGTCGTCGTTTTTCCGACACCGCCCTTTTGATTGGCGACTGCAATAAGACGAGTCTTGCTCGGTTTCGGAAACTTGATATTTTGCAGAGCAGCGTATCGGCTCGAGAGATTTGCAATCTCCGCCCCCACTGACGCATAGCCATCACCATCTGCGAAAATACGTTTCAGCACATCGGCGGCTGACTCGACATGAGGTCGCGGCGGCTCGCTAGAGTGCAGACTCTTGTCAGTAGTCTTGCGTCGGTTATTCGTAGTAGTCACCTAGCTCTGCCTCCTTTTGATACTCTCAAGTTTCGTGTCCCTACTGGACATGAGACATCCACACACTTATCCACACTCTTGTGGATAAGTGTGGGTAAGTCTATCCCCTCGACCGCAAACAAGACCATCCACCACATTTCAGTCTCGCACGCAAAGCCCCAGATTCCAACAATTCTAGCATCTACCCATACCCAGCACAGACCGATACCCACAATTTGTGGATAACTTTTCAGACCTTCTCAAAATGTGGATAAGTCTTCGCCTGGCTGTGCATAAGCCTCCCTTATGCTGTCAAATATTCACCTCACACTTTTGCTCAAAAAAGTTCTGTCGATTTGAAGAGAGGAATATACTAAACATCATGTATAGCATTTTTCACATCACAAACTTGATCTCATGTGTTTCACGTGAAACACCTGTCCACACAGCAGTCGACGAACGTCTTACAACAATCGTCATGTAGATTGCCAATAGATATGATGCGTTCCCTATCAAGGTTCGATAACTATCTAACTTCAGAACTTCTCTCGAGCATCCATGCTCTGATCAACGTTCAGATACACTCATAAACCGAATCAAGTAACTACCGATCCTCACAGCAACTATTGACTCGGACCGACCACCATCTGCTCAATCAACTTTTCAAAACTTTATCAACGAAGCCCTCATAGGTTTCCTACCCCTCTGTGTTTATGGTCATCAGACATATACACATCAGACATGCAAAGACTTACACTATGCTCTTCACAAGAAGCAACTCAGTCTGCACAGACTTACGCTGATACCTAACTCGTTAAGAAGGAAGCAGTCCTTATTTGCTTGAGCGAACCTCCGATCAGTTACATGAGTCAAGCTCACCGAACCATATAGTCAATCAACCTGTGAGTGCCTATAATCAACCAACCTTCTACGACGCTATTATTTCTGTTGATGGACTTTGAAGACACCAATAGTTGTTTCCAATCCAAATACAACTTCTTGTATCGACCTGCATACACCAATGTTTCACGTGAAACAGGAAGATTCAGGGTTATGCATACCCACACTGTAAAATGCATATCAAGTTCCCAAATGCTTCAATATTTTCGCGCTTCGCTGTTTTCTCATTCATCTCATATCTGACACTCTATAGAACTCCTTGAACCAGCTGAGTAGCAGAAATAGGATGTCCTATAGCTTATACTGTACCGCTGCTCTCTACCGTCAGTGACTGATAAACCACGCCAGGTATGCATTGGCCTTGTCAGCTCTGCTTTACATGAGAACCCGCATCGACCAGCAATCTCTGCTTACTTCACAAAAACTTGAATGCAAACACAGTCATACACGTTAGCAACTTTTATCTACAATCAGACCGCTTAACCCCCGTATCATGAGTGAAAATATCTTAACGGACAACTCTCGTGGCTGTTGCCGCCGTATTGGTCAGCATCGAATGCTGCTAAACACAACTAACAAGTCCCATCCTATCGACTAGTGACCGTGGAAGTGCTACTGCTATACGACAATGTCAAACTTCAAAAAGCTCTCGAAGGACCTACACCGTGCAGGCTGTCATCCTGTATATTCTTCTAGATCCGTCTTCCTCTCGCCCTGGAAACTCTGGACTGATCCCGAACAACGCTTCTCACATGGCAACTCATCGAACTCTAAATTGATTATCTTCAAAAACATGCGAGAAAAACGAAAATCTTCTGACATGACCACAGAGTCGTTTCACGTGAAACTTCCCGTCGGTTAACCACAATCTATGCTTCAATCCGAACCTATCATAAAGCGATAAGGAAACCGACAGATATGCCAAAACTCGTACAAGCCACCATTCACAGCGAACCCGTCCACAGCGGGCAACGCATTGAATACTGACATACAGCTGCTTCTCGGGCAGATCCGCCGACACCGCTGCCGACAGATACAAAAAACGATGATAAACACTCGCTATCCAGGACTTCGATCATCGCATCAGGCAGTAACAAATTGCATCTGTGTAATTTTGAAAGCGTAACACGAAAGCGACTTCCCTACCCTTCACCAAAGGAAGGAAATCAGCAACTGGTCAACCTGCCGACTCTCGTGCAGATTACTGTGCTTCCCTTCTCCGCCGTGTATCGTAACCTCCCGGTAGGAACGAGCACGTCCTCCCAGCAGGTAGCTCAAGGCCCGACTTGATTCATTGCTCACGTTCCCATCCGAGTGCGACCCGTCGTCCACATCGCCGAAAACATTGAGCACGTCAACCTGATGGTCAGGGTAGGTGGACCTGAGCGGCAGGAGCGCTTGAAATTCTGGTGTCTGCGGAGAGGGCAGTCCCGTCTTATCGAAGGTCATGCGATTCGGCTCGTCGTTACGCCCAAGAATGCCGTTAAAGTTGCCAGCTAAATCAACCTGCTTGCTCAGCTTGGGCAGGCTCGTGTCCCCAGCTGTGTCACGCAAGTAATTTAGCAGCACCATATTGCCCATCGAGTGCGCCACCACGTTGTACTTATCGAAGGGATAGGCAGCGCGAACGGTCAGAATTGCCTGCTTAAGCCACTGTCCATTCAGCTGGTAGTCAATGTTCGTTTTGTCGAGGAAGCTCACTTCAACCAGGGGGTTCGTCGCGCCCTGGGGCAACTTCCCCAGCAGTTTAGCCTGACCGGCAGGATCAACATCTACTCGCACCACAGTTTTCGTCCGGCCGGCATCACGAATCGCCTGCGTCATATGCTCTTCGGACTCGTAACTACCGTTCCACCCATGCAGGAAGAAGGTCGGCACCTGCGCCTTCACGAATCCCTGCTGGCCCCGCAGCTGGCTCCGCGCCGGCAGCACAAGACAAAGTACCGCAGCTAACAGTATGGCGAGAACAATCAGCACTAACCGGATCCGCTTGCCTCTACTTGCCATAGCTGTCCACCACCTTTCCGCCCTTCACATACGCAGTATCAGTGTTGTCACAGCTTACAGGAATTTGCGGACGACCAACAAATAGGCACACATTCCAGCGGGCAGCGAAATTACCAGCAAACGCAAACCACACTAGGCAATCTGGGCCTCTAAAGATGCTTCTGCCTTCAACCAGCAGCCCGCGGTCGCCTGCGCCTATACCTTATTCACCAACACCACATGCGTCGGTTCAAGCCCTGGACCAACTGGTGCATCCACAACTCTGGGCTCCCGTCCACCACACTTGCGCAATTCCTTCTGCGCCTTGTCAATCTCAGCCTGTGCCGACCGGCCTTTCAAAGCCACTAACTGCCCACCAACCTGCACCAGAGGAAGCGTCCAGGCAGCCAGCTTCGTGAGTGGAGCTACCGCCCTGCAGGTGACTGCGGCGAACTGGCCCGCACCCGCACGCGCCCCAGCTTGAGCAGACAGTTGGCCGCTGTTGCCCGCAAAACTTCCCTGAGCCTCCCTGGCCCGGCTCTTCTTGCGGCCACCCTTGCGCCGCTTACCAGCTGCCACAGGGTCTTGCGAACTGTCAGATATAATATCTTCAACCCGCTTGCGCACCAGGTGCACATTGCGCAGGCTAAGCTCGTCAACCACCTCATTGAGCCACTCAATCCGCCGCTCCATAGGCTCAATCAGCGTAAAATCGTAATCCGGCATGCAAGCTGCCAGCACAATGCCCGGAAAGCCGCCGCCTGATCCAACGTCCGCCACCCGCCGAGAGCCAGCCTCCTGACAGGCCTGCTCAAGAAAAGGCCGAGCGGCAGCAGAATTGAGGATGTGCCGCTCCCAAATAATGCTCGCATCGCGGGGTCCTATGATGCCCCGGGTCAGTCCTTCGCTCACCAGCTTGTGATGAAAGCGCTGGAGTGGCTCCAGGGCTGGGCCCAGCACTTCCTGCAGAACTGGCGAGCCCTCGAGCTGGTCCCGGCTCTCGTCCCTGCCCTGATCCACCGGGCCCAAAGCTTGATCTTCTGCCGAGCCCTGATGAGCGTTCTCACTCCCAGCTACTGCTACTGTGTCCGGCTTTTCACCAACCGTTGCAGGAGGCACTGCTTCGGACATGGGCGGCATTTGAGCGTCCACCTCAACCATCAGCGCTCGTCTTCTGGCATACCGTCTGCAAACTGGGTGCCGCCGCCAACCTCCTGGCTCACGTCTTCTCCAGCTACCAGCTCATCGGCTAAGAGCTCAACGTCCGCTCCCTCTGCCTGCTGCGTTCCGCCGACATCTTCGGCATCAGCATCAGCATCAGCCTCATCACCAGCGTCGGCCGCACCGGTCACCTTGGCATAAATGGTCACGTACCGGTGAGGTTCCTCGCCGTGCGAGCGTGATTTCAAGCCCTCTTCGCGCACCAGGTCGTGCACAATCTTGCGCTCGAAGGAGTTCATTGGCCGCAAATCGACCGGCTCCCCGCTCTCTTGCACTTCATCGATGGCCGTGAGGGCTGTCTGCCGCAGTTTCTGCCGCTTTTCGTGCAAGAAGCCATCCACGTCGATAATCAGATGCGAGCGTTCGCCCGTGCGCTGCTGCACAGCCAAGCGGGTAAGCCGCTGGAGGGCATCTACTACTTCGCCGCCCTGACCGATGAGATGCTGAATATCGCTGTCATCATCAGCTACGATCTGCACGGTGGGCCGGTGGTTGCGCACCCCCATCTCAATATCGCCGTCATAATCGACAATATCGAGCAAGTCTTCCAAGTAGTCGGCCGCAATGTCCGCCTCTTCGTTGAGCTGTTCCATGCTCTTATTCGGGTCTAACTCCTGTGACATTCCTTACTCCTTACTCGCGCTCTCGCCCACTCGCACAGCCCTTGAGTACTTCCGATCGGACCAGCGCCCATCGCTCATTGATGGAAGCCGGTCCCGCCACTCAGGACCATACTTGCAGACCAGTTCTCCTTTGAGATTACTCACTACTCGGCCAAGCACACGCCCGGCCGATGTCGTCTGTTACTTCATTAATTTTTCCGACGTTTTCTACGAGGCTGCTCGCGTTGGTGCGACACTTTCTTGCCGCTGCGGGCTTCCTCTTCCAGTTCCTTCAGGCGCATCAGCTCTTCCTCCTCCAAGGACGGCAGATTCTTGCGGGCGCGCCGAGCGTTCTCGTGGCGGTGGTCGCGCTCCTGCTTTTCCTCAGCGGCTGGGGAGCCGGGAGTAGGCATATGGTAGACCTGGTAGAGCGTCTGGCCTAGGGTCCACACGTTGTTGGTCAGCCAGTAAATCAGCACGGCGAAGGGGAAGGCCACACCGGAGAAGATGTACATGACCGGGAAGAAGTAGGCCATCATCTTCTGCATCTTGTACTGCTGTCCCTCCATCGAGGCGCGGGGCAGGTTCTTGCGCACATTGTGGAACTGCGAGTAGAACATAGCCAGGCACATGAGGGCGATGAAGACGACGATAACGGCTTTTCCTGCGCCCTGAGCAGTCACGAAATTGTCAGAAATTCTTAGGCCAAAGAAGGTGGTTTGCTCGAATTCGGAGGCCACATCCTTGGTAAAAGCTCCCAGCGGGTCGTGCGTGCCGTGGGCGATGAAGGGCACGGCCGAGAGCACGTAGAACATGGTGGCGAAGATGGGGCTCTGAATGAGCGCCGGCAGGCAGGAGGAGGCAGGATTGGCGTGATTGTCCTGGTAGAGCTTCATGGTCTCGCGGCTGGCAGCTTCACGGCTGGCCGCGTCTTTTTTGCCCTTGTACTTATTCTGGATCTTCATCAGCTTCGGCTGGATGGCCTGCATCCGCTGCATGGACCGCATCTGTTTGATGAAGAGCGGCAAAATGAGCAGGCGCACGAAAATCACCAGCAGCACCACGGACAGCGCCCAAGCAATGCCGGGCCCTTCCTTCAGACCTAAGAAGGTGAGAGCCTTGTGGCACCAGACCATCACATAAGTCATCAGCCATTCGATAGGCCGCAGAATCTTGTAAAACCAGCCAAAAATGCCCTGGTCGAAGGTGAAGGTGTTGTAGCTACGAAACATCTTTAGATGGTCTCCTTACCCGATGCCACACGAGGACCTACCAATGCTGTGGGCGCAGGTTCTGTCGCTGCCAAAGGCTCTAAACGCGGTTCTTCGTGGGCCTTGGACCAGCGGAAGCGGTAACAAAGCGAAAACTTCATTGGTACGTCGTCAATCCCACCTGTGCTCCAGGGCTGGCACCTGAGTAGTCGAAGCCCCGCCAGAGCCAGACCTCTCCAAGCGCCAAAACGCTCAATGGCAGTGTATGCGTACTGGGAGCATGTGGGATAGTACTTGCAACGGGGCGCAGATAGGGGCGAAATGCGGTTGCGGTACCAGCTGATGGCAGCGAGAAAGGGCCGGGAAAACAAAGAAAGGGCCTGGGTGCAGTCATGCTGCTCCTCGCCCTGGTACTGAGCTCGCCCTACTCCCGCTGCACTCATCGCTACCTGCCAGTCCTGCTAGTGGAGCCGCCAGCCGCCGGGGATTGCTGACCACTCCCGCGGGTACGTTCCACATCGCTTGTGTTCATAGCCTTAAGTCCGATCTGCTCAAAGAGCCGTGCCACTTGCTCGTCTAGAGCTGCAAAGCTGGCTTTCGCTGCACTCGGCTTAGCCCGCATCACCAGATCGCAGCTTGGCGGTAGGACCGCTTCGTGAGCAGTCGCTAAAACCCGAAAACGTCGTTTGACCTTATTGCGAGTAACGGCGTTCCCTACAGCCTTGGATACGGCTAAACCTAGCCGCTTATTGCTTGCGGGGACTTGCCCCCCAGCTGGCCGCCGATTGTTTCGAGCTTCATCGGCAATCAGCAGGTGTATGACAATATCGCGACTGGAGACTCTTTTCCGCCTCCGCAGGACTGCGGTAAATTCGCGGTGACTCTTCAGCCGTTCCACCTGAATATGCCTACTGCTGCGACTCAGGCGGAAATGACCTTACGGCCCTTTGCCCGGCGACGGTTGATCAGGGCGCGTCCCGAGCGAGTGCGCATGCGGGCGCGGAAGCCGTGCTTCATGTGGCGACGGCGGTTGTTGGGCTGAAAAGTCCTCTTCATAGTCAACGCTCCTAATATGTGCTGTGTCCTGGCACAGCTCCTCATGAGTTCAAGCTCTACTAAATTACTAGTTGAGCAGGACTTCATTGAAAAAGGTACACTTTTTATTATGCTCCAATAGGTGGTACTCTTGCTTCGTCAGGCGAAGAGAAGCCTTCATTTTCTAGGGCGATAGCCCTATAAGTTATCCACAAACGACACTTTTGTTATTCACATTTAGCTTCCCACAACACGCGAGCCTGTGGATAAGTGACGATAGGACGTGCCATGATAGATAGGCACTATTAACTGTACACGAGCGTGGAAGGGCCAACTACCCGCTGCAAGACGGGCAGATCCCTGGGTTCAAGCGCGAACCCATTGACTGGAGAGAGGAGCAGGGA